>CAZWOU010000175.1:0-14313 GCA_964635375.1 uncultured Pirellulaceae bacterium
TCAGCCGCCGTTTAGCCGCCGTTTAGCCGCCGTTTAGCCGCTCGGGTCGCGGATCAACCGCCGCATTGTCCTCGCTGTCTTTTATTCCGTCTTGTCTCCATTGACAAGCGGACACGCCGGGGGCGAGGCGAAGATTCTCACTCGGGAGGTTCAGATACCGGCTCGTCAGAGCATTGGTCAAACGGGAGTGCAAACGTCGCATCAAAGCAGAGGTTGTCGAGTTCTCCGGCAGCTACGACTGCGTGGATGAGACGAGCGAAAAAAGCCGCCCCAGCGAATTTGCGGGAGCGGCTTTGAATGCCTCGATCCGAGCGGGCGACGTTTTCCGGTGAAGGGCGTCGACCGCGTCTGATCAAATGGGCTAGCTCTTCTTGAGTCGCTTGTTGACGTCGGTCTCGAGAACGCCAAAGACTTGCTCATGACGTTGGATCGACATATTAAGTGCCGCAAGCAATCGCTTGGCGGTGTAGAAATTCACGATCACTCGCTGGGCGACGGGAATCGGGTTCTTAGGAATGCCCATCATCGGCTGGGGATTGAGTCCGAAATCGATGATTAGCTCTTCGGGCGATCCCGTGACGCGGCAGAAGTTGGCGTACGTCGCGATTACCTGGGAATCATCAACTTGCAGTTGCTGTTGCTGCTGCTGGGCAGGCGCCTGAGCTTGCTCTTGCTGTTCTTCGACGGCTTCTTCAGGAGCTTCGGCCACTGCAGCATCATTGTCTTTTGACATCACTCGTTCTCCTTTGCTGGAAATCAGCAGGTAGTTGGCGGGCTGAAACTCAGCCCAGACGTGAAATAAGTAAACTATAGGTTGCGTCTTCGTGAGAAGACGTAGCTCGCCAGCTGAAATCGAGAGTTGGATTCTCGGCGCCGGTCTGCGATTCCCGGCGGCTCTTCGTCGCTAAAGCCCTTACAGTTCAAAGTGGAAAGTTCGGGCCGCGTATCGGTACAGGCGGGTGCCCAAGGGTTGCCAGCCCGTGTAGATTTTCGCACGTCCTCGCATCCCAATCTGCACCTTCTGATCATCATCTTTCACCACCGCCGCGCGAGCGGGGTAGGAAGTGTGCAATGGCTTGAGAACGCCGCTCTTGTCCGTATAAGTATCGAGTTGCCCGCCAGCTTGACTGGAGAGATTCTGTGGAGCTTGGTGGAGTGGGTCGTCTCCGATGTCTTCAACTTCCGTCTTGATAGACATGCTTGCATACGCATCCAGCAGGATCTCAACTTTCTGACCCTTGCTGACAAAGTCGACATCGGCTTGATCGATCACCAGGATAGCTTCCAACTGATCCGGATCGCCGACCAGGCAGACCACATCCGTAGGCATCAGCGTCGCGTTGAGGTTCTTCTGGTCCAAAGGCGTCCCGGACCAAGAGGCGAGTTGGTCCTGTGAAGGCGGCGAGGGACGATGCATAGCGGGCAGTACAATCCCCTCGATCGGAGCGACCACGTTGAGCTTGCTGCGTTGCTTCTCTTTCTCGGCCAACTGCTCCTTGGCGTTTGCCAGCATCTTCTCGTACTGTTCAATCTGTCGCCCGATTTCGCCTCGCTCATGTTCTTGGCGTTTGAAGTTTTCAATCTGAATCGAGAGCTGGTTGACTTGCCCGTTGAGCTCGACAACCTGGCTTTCCAAGTCGAGATTCTCGAGCCGCATGAGGCGTTGCCCCGGGGCCACGTTTTCGCCTGCCTTGACTTCGATCGTTTTGACGAGGCCCGGCACGGCGGCGTAAACCGGCTCGGAATCGCGGGCTTGAACGAAGAATGAGGCGTCGACGTGGTAGGGGAGTGGTACAAAAACCACGAACAAGATCGCGGCCGCGGCCACACCCACTGTTGCCGCCAAACGTGGCTTCTTCACCTTATGCATCCTCCCAGGGACATAGAAAAACTTACCCAGTTTCCAGATAGGCTGGATAACCAGGCCGAAGAGCCCGATGGCGGCGATCGTTTGGCCGATCACCTTAAGTCCATACGGCTCGAGTACCTTATTCATGAACATCAAAATGGAAAGAACTACAACCCAGCGGTACATCACAGCCGCGATTGTGTACAGACCGAAAAAGAAGCGGTTGCTATCCGGCAGAAATGGGTTCTCCGCTTGCTCAATCCCCAAGCAAATATCGATCATGAACCGCTTGAGCACTTCCGTGGCTTTTTGCCGCAAGTTGGGGATCTCGATGATGTCCATCAAGATGTAATACCCATCAAATCGCAGCAGCGGGTTGCCGTTGAACATCACCGTGCTGACTGAGCAAACGAACATGACGCTCAGACAAATGTGGTTGAGCAGCCCCGGTTCGCTAAACCACCACACGAAGGTGGCGAATGTCGCTAATATGACTTCGACGTACATCCCGGCAGCGCCTATGGCCACGCGGTGCCACTTATTGGGCAACATCCACGAATCGGACACGTTGCAATACAGGCATGGCGTAAAGACAAGAAACATGAATCCCATCTCATGGCATTCGCCGCCGAAATTCTTGCAGCCGAGCCCGTGGCCGAATTCGTGGAGCACTTTGACGCCGCCCAACACGATGGCCAGATAGAGCCAGTTCTTGGCGCCGAAGAACTCGTGAAACGAGGGCAAGCGGGCTCGGAAAATGTCCCACTGCACCGCAATCAGAGTCAAGGCGCAAAGGCCCATCAGCAAGAAGCATAGGGCGACGGTCTTGGAAAACAGAAACCGCGTGTAGGGCATCAGGAAGTTGAGGATTCTCTCGGGATCAATGCCGCGAAAGCGAACGGCGAAAACGTTCGAAACCTTGGCCATCAGCTCTTTGCGTTTCCGTTCGTCGCGACGTTTCTTCAGAAACTGGCCCTGTCCGGACGAATCGGCAATCACCAGACCGCTTTTGTGCAACATTCCAATGAACTGTTGCAAATCGGAAAACGTAATCTTCTGAGGCGTGAACTCGCGCTCAAACTTTTCTTTAATGTCCTCAAGACTCGAGTTGCCATCGAGCATCTCAAGGATCGCGTATTCCTCTTCGTGAAAGCGAAAATAGTTCAGCCCGACCGGCTCTTTCACGACCCAAAACGTGCGTCCATGATAGCGTTGTCGCTTGGACTGCAGGTCGGGCCGAGTTCGCATGGTCAGCGAACGCGACGCGGAGCTTACAAGGCTGTCGGCTAGTGTGGCCATGAGGTTCGCTATCTAACGAATGGGTGAGAGGGAAAGTCGTTGTCAAGCGATGCTTGAAAACCAATGGACGGTTCGTGATCCAGAATCATCGGGTGATGCAAACGATTTCGGCGAGTCTGGCGGACTAGCCTTGGCAAAGCCCGCTTCGAGTTCGGAGTGGGAGCTTCCTACTTCTGCAGGTCGCCCAAGCGGATGTCCATCGTGGCTTCCAAACCGGGACGGATCGCCCAATGTCCGTTGACCTTCGTGTTGGTCACCTCGACCCAGATCCGGTACTTGCCGTTGGCCTCCACCATGGGGCTGACAAAATTCACGACTCCCTTGAATGGCTTATCGCCTTCCACGCCGCAATCGACGATGATCGTGGCGGCTTGATTGAGGATCTGACCGGGCGACGCTTCGCTGCCTTCCACCATGCCTTCGACTCGCAGTCGATTCATGCCAACGATTCGCATGACGGGTTCGCCCGGCTGCAGCCAGCTGCCAGGGCGGCGAATGACTTGGGCGACCACGCCGTCAACAGGCGACTTGACATCGTGGCGGTTAACCCGATTGGTCGCCGCCTCAAGTTCGGCTTCTCGCAACCCGTGCGTGTCCATGGCGACCGATTGTTGAATCATGGCGGCCTGATGCTGGAGCATTGCCCTCTCCATCGTCAATTTCTCACGCCGAAGCTGAGTTTTGGGAACCGTGCCTGGGGCCGCGACGTTGATCGCTTTGGATTCATCGAGCTCGGCGCTGGAGACTTCAGCCGCCTTAAGCGCGGCGTCCGCTTCCACCGTGCTCTCCGCCTGTCGCTGAGCGATCGTGACTTCGATGTCGGCAATCGACTGGGCAGTCAAGGCGTCGGTCTTGTCGAGCTTGCCCAACAGTTGGCCCTTCTTGACTTCCACGCCCTCCGAAACCATCAGCTCCTCAAGCAACCCGGCTTCCCGAGCAGGAACGTTGATGTCGTCGATCAGGGTCACGATACAGCGGTCGACATACAGTCCCTGGCCGCTCGATGGCACTGCAGTGGCCTCTTCTTGGAGCGGTCCAGTGAGCGCGGCCGCGACGAGGGTGAGAACAAAAGCGTTCATCGGTGAACTCCTGAGAATGTCTCGTTTGAATTGATTTGAAGCAGAGTACTGTCGAGAAGAACAGCCAGCGCGGCCCTAAAACAAGAGGTTGGTTTGAACCCACTCGAAAACTTCGTGGAACCAGGTGTAACCCAAAGGAGCTCGGCCGCACTGGACACCGCCGGTGACGGTGGCGCCGGGGCGAAGCTCGTGGATGTCAGCCTTGTCGATTTGCACCGCGATGCGGACCGAGCTGCCTTCTTGCTCGTGCATTTGTGTCGCCCCGTGCACCGACTTGACCGTGCCCTCGAGCTCAATTCCCGGGTTGGTGGCCAGAATGTACCTCACGTTGAGGTCCTCCTTGATGACGGCCTGAGCATCACTGATGTGGCTCATCCGACCTTCCTTCATATAGAGCTCCAACTCCCATTCAGAACTCAGGTCGGCAATCGTCATCAACACTTGGCCGCGATCGATCGATCGGCTCTTGAGCGACTTTTCCACATCCCAGTTAATGATCGCCTGGCCCGATATCGGCGCCCGAATGATCAGGTTCTCTCGTTTCTTTAAGACCAGATCGAGTTGCTCATGCAAACTGTCGCGAGTGACCTTCAATTCGCGTATCTGGCCAGCCAATTGTGTCTTTTCGAATCGATTCAGGCCGCGGTCGCTGAGCTGCGACTTCTGAGCTGACGATAGTTGCTCAATCGTCGATTCGAGCCGTCCGCTGACGTCCTTAAGCTCAATCTCCAGGTCTTCGTTCTCAAGTCGAATCAGTGCGGCGCCGGGCTCGATCAATTCACCGTCCGGACCATACTGCGGCCCTTTGACCATCGCCTTGTCTTCTACGAACACATCTTCCACACGACCGGACATCGAAGCAAAGACATCACGGCGAACCGTGGGCTGCAGGGTCCCCTTGGCCTTCAAGTCAAAGTCCGCGGGAACCAGAAACAGGCACAGCAACACAACGATGACAGCCGCAGTGATCGACAAGGTCTTGGGCAGATTATGAGCCTTAACGACGAACGACAAGCTGCTGATCGCCTTGAGCAAGGGCATCAGAATAATGCCGTTGTGGTCGAGCGAATTCGCCAGTGAACGGGCGGCGTGCTCAAACACTAAGTCAATGCGAGGTGTGAGGACTTCGCTGGGAACATCCGTCTCCAGCTGCTCGACAATCAAAGCCCCGATAATCTCATTGGCTTCGTTTGTCTCGTGAGTTTGATCACCGCCTCGCTCATTGGTCCGTTCTTCCGCAGTCTTGGGGCGGCGAATCGGGATAATGGTGAGCGTTTTGGCGTACGATTCGTCGATGTACGCGTCCAGAGCCTCGCTGATCTGAGGAGGCAAGTCCTCCGCGCTCCCGTCAAACCAAAGCGGCTCGCCCATCGCCGTGACACGGGTCGCCAGCTTATTCATCGTCGTGACGATATTCGATCGGTGCTCGATCGAGTCTTGCCCGCTGATCGCTTCGACTTTGCACCGATTGCCGCGCATAATGGCGACGCTGACGCGGTCGCAGCCGATGAGACGGCGGCCTTCGTTGACGATCGTGTAGCAGGTCTCACGCGTGTCCAGGCTCTCGTGAACCAATCGAGCGAAATGATCGGCGTTGGCCCACAAAGAGTGCCGGTCGCTGAAGACTTTGAGTTTTTGTGATTTCAACCACTCGCCGGCCAGTTCGCACATTTGAACCAGGAACCGCAAGTAGCCTCGCTGGGTCGCGGGTTGCGAATCGGGACGCTGAAAGACCTCGATCACGCCCTCGACCTTGCCGTCCGCCACCAACGGCGCCAACACGAGCAAGTAACGAGTCGGATTGCCTCCGCCCGCTTCGTCACTTGCACCTGACGATGGCGGAATTAACTGCGGCTCGCCCGTCTTCATCACGCGGTCGAGCAACCGTCTGTGCAGGTCTGCGTCCTCCGAAGCCGAGTCGAGAAGCGTCTCGCTCAGATTGATCTGGTATCGCAGTTCGGTGCGGCGCGAATCGTTCAGCAACCAGACGGCGCCGCCAACCGCGGCCAAGGCCGAGACGATTCGCTGCATCAACGCGGCGTAGTACTCGTCCGCGTTCAAGTCGCTCTTGGACAACTGGGCAATCTCGCTGACCAAACCGCGAATTTGCTGTTTTGTTTGCTCGATCGTTTCTGAATTCATCGGGCGATCTGTTGACATTCGGAAACCTGGCACTGGTAAGGATTTGGGGCGAGCGATTGGAAACCTCGCTCTCGACAATTGAGGTTCAATCTATTTGAGCCCTGGAAAAGCGGCAACGTTTGAAAGACCTCTTTCGCACACCTTTGCATAGACTCGCGTCTGCTCTGCCGGTTGTGCCGAGTTGTCCGAGTCGCTCGATCAACAAGTCGCTTAACACCTGTCTTCGCTGCGTTGCGGATGGACTTTCTGTCCAAGCTCTTTACGCAGCCAGCGTGCCAGTTTCCACCAAAGCGGCAACCAGTTTCCCGAAGATTCAGCCCAGGCTGCAAAGCCCTCGCCTTTAACGCGACTTAATCAACCCAATCCCCCCAAACCCACAGTGTTTGCCGCGGTTGCTCGCCTTTTCGACGAGCGGTGAGAGACCGAGCAAGCCGGTCCGGTGTGGTCATTGCGAAACATCGGTGGTTTTTCACAACGCTGAGGCGATCCGTTGGAGCGCCAGCGGCCTAGTCAGCCGTATCGAGATAGGGATCTTGTCCCATTTCGCGCTGCATCTTCTTGCGTTGCTTTTCGTGGTAGAGAAGCACGCTGCGGTCGCGAAAGTGTTTGCGTTCCACCTTCCGCTGTGCGCGGCGAAAGAGGTTGACATACTGGTCGACGCTGCCGTCGAGCCCGCTGCCCAAACTGGTCATGCGTTTCGCTTTCGTGTCGCCGTACCCACTGCGAATGACCTCATCGTCGAGCGCCAAATACTGCCGAACGGAGCCCGGATCGCCTTGTCGTCCGCAGCGTCCGGCGAGTTGCCGGTCGACTCGAGCCGAATCGTGCAGTTCGGTGCCAATCACGTGCAACCCACCCTTGTCCGCGACTCCCTCGTCCAGCTTGATGTCGGTTCCGCGGCCCGCCATGTTGGTTGCCACCGTGACTCGGCCCATTTGTCCGGCGTCGGTGACGATTTCGGCTTCCTTGGCGATCTCGTTGGCATTGAGCACTTGGTGTTCGATATTGGCTTTCTCCAGCAATTCCGACAGATGCTCCGAACGGTCAATAGACTTGGTTCCGACCAGAATTGGCCTCCCTTGGGCGTGCACGTCCGCAATCTCTTCGACGACAGCCAACCACTTGGCACTCGCGTCACCAAATACGCGGGAGGGCAGTTCAACTCGGATCACGGGACGGTTGGTGGGAATTCGCACGACCGGGCGTTTGTAGATCTTGCGAAACTCGCGGGCAGCTGGGATGGCTGTACCGGTCATACCGCCCAAGTGCTTGTACCTCAGAAACATGTCCTGCACGGTGATGCGAGCCGCCTGGCCGGTTGGCATAGTGATTTCCACACCTTCCTTCGCTTCCACGGCTTGGTGGATTCCGTCTCGCCACTTGCGGCCTTCGGCCTTCCGCCCTGTAAATTCGTCAACGATGACGATCTCGCCCTCATCGATCACGAACTGTTCGTCCAAGTGAAAATCTCGGTTCACCTTGATCGCACGTTCCATGTATTGGTAGAGATCGACGAGCCCCACGCTGCGCATCAGGTCAGGAGTCGGGCACGCGCGAAGGAACTGGCGGCCCCCCGGAGTCAACTCAGCCTGCCGCTTCTCAAAATCGTAGTCAAAGTGGTCGCCCTCCTCGAACCTGGGAGCGAACTCAGCAGCCCAGGCGTAGGTTGCGACCACCTGGTCAATGGCCTGTCCGCCCAGCGACCCGATGATCATCGGAGTCCTGGCCTCATCGATCAGTATGCTGTCCGCCTCATCCACTAGGACAAAATGGGCGCCACGCTGGACTGGGGCTTCACCACTATCGTCCCATCGCTGAGTGCTGCCTCCACCCAAGAAGTCGGCCTGTTGATGTCCCATTCGCCGCAGCAAGAGCCGGTCCCGCATGAAATCAAAGCCAAATTCCTTGGACGTGCCGTAGGTGATGTCGCTGCCGTAGGCGATCCGCCGGTCGTCCTGAGAATCCTGACTCTCAACACACCCGACGGTCAAGCCGAGCATACGGTAGACGGGGCCCATCTCTTCGGCGTCTCTTGCGGCCAGGTAGTCATTGACCGTTGCCAGGTGTGACCCTTTGCCCGGTAGGGCGTGAAGATAGAGTGGCAAGGTGGCCGCCAGCGTCTTTCCCTCCCCGGTGCTCATCTCCGCAATACAGCCGTGAAACAAAGCCATCCCGCCGATGATCTGGACGTCGTAGTGCCTCATGTTCAGTGTGCGCTGGGAAGCGACACGGACCAGAGCGGCCGCCTCGGGAAGCAACTTGGCGAGCTGCTCGCCGCTCTTGGCTCGAAATCGCAGCGACAAGCTCTCTTTGCGGAGGGCTTCGTCATTGAGTTTGAGGTACTTCTCTTCGAACGAATCGACAATTGGCAGCAACTTTCGCCAACGAGCGATCCGCCACTGTCCAAGTTCGGCAAGGTTGGCGGCCAAGGGGAAATCACCTATCTACAAGACTGGGGCAAGTGGGGCAGTTTCGACCGATATTCTCAGACTCAAACTTCCCTTTGGAATTCGCTTACGGCAACGTCGAAATGTTGACTTTCCTTGGTTTGAGTCCAAGCGCGCCTCTTTTTACTCAATCGTCAAGATTGATTCGTCCGACATAACACACAGATAGAGAGCTGTGCATTCAGAGCCTCCCGCATAACTGCTGTGAACATGAACAACTTGGGTAGTTCACGTGAAATGCCCCCTATTTGACGCCTGTGCCGGTTTGCCTTGATTTTCGCGAACTGCGGGACGATCCCAAAGTACGAGTGATAGGCATACCTCCAACGAAGCGAGCTGTAGCAATGAAGTCATATATCACTACGTTGGTAGTTGCGGTTTTTGCACTGGTATTACCAAGCCAACTCAGCCACGGCCAAGAAAGCAGCCAAGTGGTTGCGGCGGAGTCTTTTGCTCCGGTGATACGGACTGAGGCGCCCATCCAGCCCGTTTTGAACTCCAATCCAGGCCTTCCTCCGGTCGCGAGATACGCGGCCCCGCCGCAGCTGAGCCCCACTGTCGTTGGGATGCCAGCGTCACCGATCAGTTACAACTACGGCGGAGTGAATGGCGGACGGGCATTGAATGTCGGGCATTCCAAAGGTGGTGCCTCCTGCACAGCCAAGTCCAAGTCGGGGAATCCGAATTGCATCTGCCCCCAGTGTCGACGCTCGCGGAGGAACGCCGGGACTTGGGGCTCAGTCGAGTTCATGCACTTGTGGATGAAGGGCCGCAATCTTCCGCCCTTGGCCACTACCAGCCCGGTTGGCACACCAGCAGTCGCAGCTGGCGTGTTACCGACTGAGATTCTGTTTGGCAACACGCGGATTGGCAAGGACCGTCAATCGGCGGGCCGGGTCGATTTCGGCCTCTGGCTTGATCCGTGCCAGGACACAGGCCTCGGTTTTCGCCTATTCGGCATCGAAGGCGACAAGACGGCCTTCTACGCTAGCTCCACCGGCACTCCGATCCTCAGCGTTCCCTTCTACAACGTCGACCTCTCGGCTGAAGACGCCGTGCAAGTCGCCTACCCAGGCCTCTACGCAGGTTCAATCCAACACCGCACGACGAACGACCTGATGATGGGCGAAGCTTATGCCCGGATGACGATCGCCCGAGGCTGCGGGTACCGGGTCGACTTCCTGGGCGGCTACCATGTAGCGCGGCTCGATGATGGCATCGGCATTGGCTCGTCGACCGAAGTCACCGGCGGCGGCGGACCGTTCGCAATTGGAACCACGATCGACATCTGGGACACCTTCAAAGCTCGCAACGAAATGCACGGCGGCGAAATCGGTCTACTCGGTGAATTGACTCAAGGTCCTTGGTCGCTCAAAGGCCTGATGAAGGTGACCGTCGCCAACAATCACCAATCGGTGACCATCGACGGCAACACAATCGTGGACGCTGGCGGCGGCCCGGTATTGATCACCGGCACCGGCACTTTCGCGCAAGCCAGCAACGTCGGAGTTTACGAGCGAGACAAGATCACCTACATACCGGAAGTAGGACTGACCCTGGGTTACGACCTGAACGCATGCGTGAAAATGACGGCGGGATATACGTTCGCCTACTTCCCCCATGTCGTGATGGCCGGCGATCATATCGACAGGCGAGTTAGCCCTTCCCAGGTGTCCGCGTTCCCCGTCTTCGGCTGGGCCGAGACCGAGCAGTGGGCCCAGGCCATCTCGTTTGGCGTCGAATGGAGCTATTAGAACTTAGCGACCGCTGGAGACTAGCCGCGACCGCGCGGCGCCAAGAAACAAAGCGACCCCGGCTCCGTTTGGAGCCGGGGTTTTTTTGTGCCTAACAGTCATCGCCCCTGGCCATTAAGCAAGTGCTATCCAAAACGCAGGCGCCGCGATTAGGCGAGGTCGCCATCCGCGAACAGGCCGTCCGCTGCACGCTGGAAATCTTGAGTCGCTTCCCGCTGCATGGCGGCCGCGAGTAGCTCAACGCCTTCGCCATCGAATTCCAACGCCTGTTCGACATTCGATTCGCCTTCGCCTTCAGCTTGACTCAAGAGATCGGCGGGCCGACCCTCGATCCAGTACAACTTGTTGCCGTTGCCATCGTCACCAATCTCTCGGACTTGGGGGAAGTCGAGATCGCCGTCCATGGTCGAGCCATTGATGGCTTGAAAATGGGCGTGGGTCCCAGCGTTGCTGATGCCCGTCAGGTTGAAGTCAGTGAAGCTGTCCCAGCCGCCCATGTTCAACCAACCGTTGGCGTTGCCGTTACTATCGACCGATAGCAACAGCCGGTTCATATCGTTCGATTGGCTTGAAGCAAGGATGAACTGAAGCACGTTGACATAGCGAGCGTCAGCCCCTTTGAACGTGAAGTTGTTGTTGACGCCCGTCACGCCGCCTAGAGGTTGGTTGTTAACCAGGAAGGCGGAAGTGGGGATGAGCAACGAGTTGCTTGAGGCAACGCCGCCTTGGCTGCCGATGTAGTCGGTTCCGTCCATGTAGTGGCTGGCTTGGTTCGGATTGATCGTCACCGTATAGCCAGCCGTCGAACCCTCGGGTGGAGCGAGGTTGGCGAAATTATAGGCGCCGCTCGAATCGGTCTGAGTTGTCAGGTCGATGGTGGCGCCAGTGATATCTAGACCTTGCAGGCGAACGTCAATTCCGCCGAGCCCTAATTCGATGGCGTTCTTAGTCGCATCGGCATTCGTGTCCAGGAAGGCAAAACCGCCGATACTGCTGGGGATGAAGTCAAGTACTTCGATGACAACCGATTCACTGTCGCTCTCTGCGGTTCCAGCACCAGTGGCGCCATTGTCATTCACCATGACGTCGACAGTGGTGAAGCCGACAAACTCAAGTCCGGGCGAATAGGTCAATCCATCGAGGGCTTCGTTGATCTCAGCCAAAGTGCCGTCGAAGCTGATCGAAATGGGCGAACTGGCCGTCACGTCAACCGTGTTGGGAGTACCGAGCGCGATCGAGCCGATGAGCCCCGTATCCATAGTGGATATCGCCACGGTTGCCGACAGGTCAGAGGCGCCGGAGTCAACATCCATAACTGAGATTGGGGTGGCGCCTTCAAAGACGAAATCGAAGTTCTTCGTCGTGGACACCGGACCGGGAACCGAAATGACTGGAGCATCATCGCGATGCTGATCGTCTTAGTGTCGGTCTCATCGCCACCGCCGGTGTGTCCGTTGTCGTTGATCGAAACGCTGATCTCCGCCGAACCAGAGTAGTCCATGTCGGGCGAATAGGTCATGCTGCCCAAGGCGTTGTTAAGCTGAGTCAATGTGCCATTGAGCGTCACCGCTGAGGAGCTATTGCCGACGGCCGACGAGCCGCTTGGATTGACGTTTACCGTTCCGTTTGTGGATGCGATAGACACAGTGACGGTCATTGTGCCCGCATCAATATCGGAAACTGAAACGCCAGGCACGCTGAGGTCGGCGTCTTCATCTATGGATTGCGATCCGGGGACCGTGACAACCGGGGCGTCATTGACCGGCGTGACGGTGATGCTGACCGTGCCGGTGTGCGGGCCGTCATTTGGCGTGTTGATCGAGTCGGAGATGGTGTAGGTGAAAGTGTCCGCACCGAAGAAGTTGGAATTCGGCACGTAGGTGAAGATGTCGTCAGTCAGGTCGGTTGGCGTCCCATTGTCGTTGTGGGCGACCGATCCGTCGGCGCCTTGGCTGTATGAGTCGAGCGTCAAGTCCGCACCGCCGGTCTGCACGAGACCATTCAAGTCGTTCGCGAAGACATCAACTTCATTCGATGCGCCTGCCATGCTGTCTTCGGAGACCGTCAATGAATCGTCTCGAGCGAAAGGCAGTCGCGGCGGCGTCACATCGATGTCGACCGAATCCATGTCGCTTTCTGCCGACCCGCCTGTATTGCCGTTGTCGTTGGTTGTCATCGACAACGTGTCCGTGCCGATGAAACTGTCGATTGGATCGTAGATCAAGCCGCCCAAAGCCGTGTTGAGATTCGAGAGCGTTCCCGTGGCGGACAGCGATCCAGTGCCGGCGCCAGTGACCATCAGACCCGCGGAACTCGTGAACGAAAGCGTGCCGTCGCCGACAGCCAAGTCGACGGTCAGGTCTCCCGATCCAGCGTCGATATCCGCCACGGACACGCCGCTCACCGCTAGTGTCTCGGTATTGAAGACGTTGAGCGGGCCCGAGGGGAGTGTGTTGACCGGAGGGTCATTGACTGAATTGACCGTGACCGTGATTGTTTCGTTATCGGTCTCGTTGCCGCCGACACCCGTGTTGCCAAGGTCGTCAACGGAAAGCGTGACCGTATCAGAGCCGCTGAACTCGCCGATCGGCGAATAGGTCAGGCCCGCCAACGCGGTGCTCGCATCGGCCTGCGAACCGGTGAATGTCAGGTTGGTCGTGCCGTTCCCACTGACGTTGGTCAAACCACTCGTGGTGGACAACGAAACGTTGCCGTTGCCAGCGGCAATCGCGAAGTCCATCCCGGCTGCCAGCGCGTCGGGGTCGGTTACGGACGAGCCAATATTCACTGGTATGTTTTCGTCGGTGGTCGCAGTCGCTGGAACCGTCAGCACGGGCGGATCATTGACTTCGCCAATGTCGATCGTCACCGTCGCGGATTCCGGGGTCGTAAAGCCGTCGGTAAGGTCATAGGTGAAGGTATCCTGGCCGGAAGCGCCCGCGTTCGCCGAATAGGTAATGAAATCGTCGGCAAAATTCGTCGGCGTGCCGTTGTCATTGAGACTGGCGGTTCCCTGGCTGCCTCCCATGACATTCTGAATGCGTTTTTCCAGGACCTCACCGCTCGGTCCGCGGATGGCGAACGTCGCAGCGCCGAAGTCGACCGCGTCCAGGTCGCCGTTACCGGGTTCCAGAGCGTCATTTTGAAACACGATCTGCAACGAGCTATTGCTGGCAGCGCTTCCGCTGACGCCAAACTGGTCGTCGAGTGTGTCGTTGCTCATTACGTCGACGTCGACGGATTGCCCTTGGACGACGCCTTCGGTGTCATCGAGAGCTACCAGTCGCGAGCCGCTAAATTCGAGCGAGACATCAAACCACTCGGTGGATGGACCGTTGTTGGGCCCGAGAATGTCATTGAAGTCAACCGCACTCCAGTCTCTGACTCCCAACGGATTGGAAAAGCCCGCGAAAACGGTGCCCGATTGGAAGCCGGCCGATGAGGTGACTGAGTTGAACACGAAAGCGCCATTGTCGAACGCGTCGGTACGGGCCGCAACCTGAAACGGAAAACCCTGTTCAAAGGCGACATCGAGCGCCACGGAACCGAGTCCCTTGTCGACATCAGTCACAGCGGTTCGCACATCATCAAACACCACCGTAAGATTGGCGGGTTCGTCCAGGCGAAACTCGGTGACCGCAACCTTGTTTGCGTTCGGCGTGCCCTGGGTGCCGTCGTTATTGAAGGGAGCGAGAAACGCTGGATTGAGCGCTTGATAGGCTAGGAATCTGACCTCTGCCTCG
>CAZWOU010000176.1:0-14283 GCA_964635375.1 uncultured Pirellulaceae bacterium
ACTGCTGCAGAAAGGCTACGAGGTCCACGGCCTTGTTCGTCGAGCCAGCACGTTCAACACTTCGCGAATCGACCACATCTACGAAGATCCGCATGACCATCCTCGTCTAGTGCTGCATCACGGCGACCTGACGGACGGATCCAGCATCACGAATCTTGTGTTGGACATTGAGCCCGACGAGATATACAACCTCGCAGCGCAAAGCCATGTGCGAGTTTCATTCGACCAACCGATCTACACGGTGGATGTCGCAGCGCTCGGCGCCTTGCGAATCCTCGACGCAGCTCGTCTGCTCAATCGCCGCAAAGAGGTTCGCGTCTATCAAGCCTCGTCCAGCGAGATGTTTGGGAAAGTAGTTGAGACTCCGCAAACTGAGGCAACTCCGTTTCGACCCTGCAGCCCGTACGCCTGCGCAAAAGTCTATGCCCACTACCAGACGATTAACCACCGTGAGTCATACGACCTGTTTGCCTGCTGCGGCATTCTCTTTAATCATGAGTCGCCTCGCCGAGGCGCCACATTTGTCACGCGAAAGATCACTCGAGCAGCCGCCCGGATTCGCGAAGGCCTTCAAGAGAAGCTGTTTCTCGGCAACCTGGACGCGAAACGCGATTGGGGATACGCCAAAGACTACGTCGAAGCGATGTGGTTGATGCTGCAACAGGACTCGCCTGACGACTACGTGATCGCGACGGGAGAGACTCATACCGTACGCGAATTCCTTGAATACGTCTTCGCCCACCTTGGACTTTCACCCGAGCCGTACGTCGAGATCGACCCGCGATACTTTCGGCCGGCGGAAGTGCAACTGTTGCTTGGCGATCCGGCCAAAGCAAAAGATCAACTTGGCTGGACACCCAAGACAACATTCCGCGGGCTGGCTGAGTTGATGACGGAGTCGGACTGGGCCGAGGCCAAGTCGGAAGCTGAGCAACCCGGCGCCACGACTCAACGAGCCGCCTGATGCGGCGCCGAGGTTAGGGCGAGAGCATCGACGCGTGTTGAGCTGAGATTCGCCTCTAGCCGTGGCTGTCAAAGTGCTGACCCGCGCCGATCGACTTGCCAATCTGAGCCGCTTGGTCGACCAGGGCGACGGCGGCCTCTCCCTGCTTTTCAGCCGCGTCGAGAGTCTTCGCGGTGATGGCGACGGCGATTTCCTGCTGCTGAGCAAACTGCTTCGCGTCAAGTAACTGCTGCACCGGTTGAGGGATAGCTGACATGGCGTGAATTCCTGCTGGCGTCGGGAGTCGTCAAAGCAAGCCTATCTTGTTGTCGGCCCGAGGTTTGGATCAGATCGAGCTTCGCGATCCAGGAGATGCCAACAAGAACGCGACGCCCAACGGTTATGTCGGTCGCCGGGGCGTTCCGCGCCGGGCCAGCGCGTCTCGTTTGTGCTCTTCGCGCCGTTTCGTGGCCGCCTAACCTGCGATTCGTCCGCCACAAGAAACACGAGCAGACGCGAGACCATCTAAGCCTCTGATGTAAGCGGCACACATCCCTATCACCCACCTTCCCCTTTTTGCGCTTTTCGTGGCCACCTTTTCGTCCGCCGACAGGCCCCCTCAACTCCGCTTCCTCTCGCGGCTACAATGGCCATTCGGCGGTGCGAGCGAGCCGGGGTTTCGGTTGATCCTCGGCGCCCCAAGTTCCTAGCGGATGCGCGTGCCTGGCCCAAAATGAGAACGATTGGAGCGACCAGAATGGCCGAGTTGAACAAGTACAGTCGGCGAATTACGCAGGAGAAGAGCCAGGGCGCCTCTCAAGCCATGCTTTATGGCACGGGCATGACTGAAGATGACATGCGAAAGGCTCAAGTTGGCATCGCCAGCGTTTGGTATGAAGGCAATACCTGCAATATGCACCTGAACGAATTGGCCCTGCGAGTCAAAGAGGGTGTGCAAGCGGCCGACTTGGTGGGGATGCGGTTCAACACGATCGGCGTGAGTGACGGCATTTCCATGGGCACCGAAGGAATGAGCTACTCGCTACTTTCTCGTGACTTGATCGCCGACTCGATTGAGACCATCATGGCGGCCCAGTGGTACGATGGTCTGGTCGCGCTGCCCGGTTGCGACAAGAACATGCCAGGTTGCCTGATGGCTATGGGGCGGCTGAATCGCCCTTCTCTGATGGTCTATGGCGGGACGATCAAGCCCGGCGAATTGAACGGGCAGAAACTGGATATCGTTTCAGCCTTTCAATGCTACGGCCAATACATCGCTGGCGAGATCGACGAGGAGACGCGAGCCGCCATTGTGCGAAAGTCGTGCCCCGGAGCTGGTGCGTGTGGTGGAATGTACACGGCCAACACGATGGCAAGCGCGATCGAAGCGATGGGGATGTCTCTTCCCTTCAGCTCTTCAACGCCAGCGGTTGAGTCACAGAAGATGGATGAATGCGAACAGGCGGGCCAAGCCATTCGCAACCTGATGGAACTCGACCTCAAACCTCGCGACATCATGACGCGTGAAGCGTTTCGTAACGCGATGGTGGTGGTGATGGCCGTTGGCGGTTCGACCAACGCCGTTCTGCACTTGATCGCGATTGCCCGAAGCGTCGGTATTCAACTGACTGTTGAGGACTTTCAAGAGATCAGCGACAAGACCCCATTTCTCGCTGATCTGAAGCCGAGCGGTCGTTACGTTCAAGAAGACCTGCATCATGTCGGCGGCACGCCGGGCGTCATGAAGTATCTGCTCGAAAACGGCATGCTCAATGGCGACTGCATGACAGTGACCGGCAAGACGCTTGGCGAGAACCTGGTCGATACAAAGCCGCTGACGGCAGGCCAGGATGTGGTGCGACCGCTGAGCGACCCGATCAAGTCGACTGGCCACATTCAGATTTTGAAAGGCAATCTGGCGCCCGACGGATCTGTGGCGAAGATCACCGGCAAGGAAGGACTCGTATTCAGCGGCTCCGCCAACGTCTTCGATTCGGAAGAGGACATGTTGACCGCTCTGGAAGAGCACAAGATCACCAAGGGCGACGTCGTCATCATCCGCTACGAAGGCCCCAAAGGAGGGCCGGGCATGCCGGAGATGCTCACGCCCACCTCCGCCATCATGGGCGCCGGACTTGGCGGTCACGTTGCACTGCTCACGGATGGCCGGTTCTCTGGCGGGTCGCACGGCTTCATTGTGGGGCACATAACGCCCGAAGCACAGGAGGGCGGACCGATTGGACTCGTCCAAAACGGCGACAAGGTGACAATCGATGCGGAGAATCGGCGTCTCGATGTGGATGTCAGCCAAGAGGAACTCGACGCCCGTCGAACAGCTTGGTCGGCGCCGCCCTACAAAGCGGATCGAGGTGTGCTGTACAAGTACATCAAGAGTGTTAAGACGGCGGCCGAGGGATGCGTCACCGACGAATAGCGCTGCGCCTTTGCGCAAGCGGCCGTCAAAGAAATCCGCACAGCGAAGCCGCTCCAATTGGCGACGCCTATCAACGAAACGAGCTAACCGATGCAATTCACCTTGATTCTGACTCTCGCTCTCTTGGCTCCCGCGGCCGAGGATTCCGGTTCCAAGCAGCGGCAAGAGCCAAAGGATGAAAAGGGCTTTCAGCCGCTTTTCGACGGCAAGACACTCGACGGTTGGCAGGGGAATTTGAAGATGTTTCGCGTCCAACAGGGCGCGATCATTGGCGGAACGATGAAGAGCAAGATTCCGCGAAATGAATTTCTCACCACGACGAAATCGTTTCGCGACTTTGAACTTCGTCTCCAGGCCAAGTTGGAAGGGACGGGAGCCAACGCGGGCGTACAATTCCGAACGAAACGCATACCCAATCATCATGAAGTTATCGGCTATCAATGCGACATGGGGCGTCAACCAACGCAGAACATTTGGGGCGCCTTGTACGATGAGTCGCGACGCCGAAAATTTCTGGCTGTGGGCGATCAAAAACAGGTAGCCAAAGTGTTTCGCGCCGGCAGTTGGAATGATTTCAGAATTCGTTGCCAAGGCAAGCGAATACAGATCTGGCTGAACGGAACGCAAACAGTCGACTATACCGAGAAGGATGATGGCATTGCCGATTCAGGCGTGATCGCCGTCCAAATTCACGGCGGTCCGCCTTCACAAGCCTCCTACCGCAACATACGGATACGCAACCTGGATTGACCACCGGATTTCACGGGGTCGCAAGTCGAAGGATCAGCCAGATGACGCGACGAAGGATCGAATTTGTCTATTTTGACCTCGGCAACGTGCTGCTGGCATTCGACCACGGCTTGGCAAGCCGGCAGATTGCCAAGCTTGTGGGGGCGACTGAGGGGGCCGTTGATCAAGCCATCTTTCAATCGGGGCTTCAGGACCGTTACGAGCGAGGAGAAATCGCCTGTGACGAGTTCCATAGTTGTTGTGTCGAGCAAATCGGGGAGTGCCAGCGCGACCCACTGCTCCATGCACTTTCCGATATCTTCAGACCCATCGATTCGGTTTGGTTGCTGGTCGCGCGGCTTCGCGCGGCCGATGTCCGGATTGGCGTGCTTTCGAACACCTGCCGAGCCCACTGGCGTTTTGTCACCGATCGGTTCAAAGTCCCGAGTCAATTTGAGGTCTTGGCTTTGAGCTACGAGATTGGTTGTATGAAGCCTAATTCGCGAATCTATCGTCAAGCCGCCGTTTTGGCGAACGTGCCTGCCGAGGCAATCCTCTTCATCGACGACCGCATGGAGAACGTGGCGGCAGCCGCTGATGCCGGCTTCGACGCCGTGCAATTTAGAGATCCGGAGGCGTTGGAATCGCAACTGTATGAACGCCGCTTGCTCAGATCGTAAGACGCCTTCGCTCCGTGACAGGAGCGACTCTCTAGGCGGAGCGTCGATCGCTAGCGATGGCGGCAAGAGCGAAGCGGGTAATACGGCCGTCCATGTCGATCCAAGTGTGAACGCCCATCTTGGCCGCGGCCACGGGCCGGTAGCTCCGGTGACGAAATCTAGCGTAGTGGGGGGGCAAATCGCTCCAATGACGGATCGTCACGTGCGGGCAGTAGAGGGTCTTCAGGCTGTGGGCCTGGCAACGGACGAAGAACTCCTCATGCTCTTCAGTCTTTAGTTCGCTAGCCCAGCCACCCATCTCGATAATGGCGCTTGTGCGCGCCACAAAGAACTGCGGGATGATATCACACTCGAGGTAGTCGCCCTGCCGCCTGTGTTCACCGGCCAGCAAACGAAGTTCGCCGCCGCTGCACTCGATTCGACCGTAAAAAGGGCTCGGCCTGTGCCGAATCCAGCCGAACCACTTGCGTTTGCAGCGAATGCAGTCACCGCCGACAATGTCCGCATCTCTTCGGGAAACAGGCAAGGCGAGCTTCTCGAACTCAGTAGCGGCAGTCAGCTCGAAGTCGTCATCGAGTTGCCAGAAGAACTCGGTGTCGACTCGCTTCAACAGTTGGTTTCGGCCTTCGCTTGCGCCTGTGTCCGGTTTGAGGCGAAGGAAGTCGACACCGGGCGGAGGCGTGGGTTCTTGCAAGCTGTCGTCGGCCACGATGATCTTCATCGATGGATAAAACCGCTTCAAGCTGGCCACAAGTCGCTGCAGGGCCTTGGGGCGCTCAAATGCCTTGATGATCGCCGTGGTGTTGGCGACGAGTCGTTTGTGGGCGACGTTGTCCTTGGACATGGCTCTGCGGTTTCGGCGAGGTGAAGTTGTTGTCATCGTGAATCTAGGCGACTCTTCTCAGCGCTGTTTCCAATTCGCCCAGCCCGTGGGCTCGCTCTGGCTCGATACCGTGGGACGACGGATCATCGGTGACGATCATGTCGGCAATTTTCAATGATTGGGCATTGGGAGAAACGCCGGGCGGCAGCACCAAAATCTTCCAAGCAGTCTTGTCGAGAAACGTCGCACTGGCCAACGCCAATTCGACTTCCGCCCGGTCGTCAACCAGTTTGAGATCGCTGATCGAAAGCGGACCATGCAGTGTGGAACTGATCCTTGACGCATCGCCAGAAAGTCTGACTCGCAAGTCCGTTGCCTCGCGTCGCACGAGTCCGTTCAGGCACCGCGTTAGTCTCTTGGGTCGGTGCAAGTAGGGTATGTTGTCGCCGTCCATGATCGATGCTGGCGCCGAATCGACCGGCCGATGCCAAAGATGATAGGTCCGCGTCCAAGGGAGGATTGAGTGGATCCGGACCCCAGACCGACGAAGTCGCATGCGAAGGTCGTCGTCTTCGCCGCCCCAGCCGACAAAGTTCTCGTCGTAGCCGTTCACCCGCTCATAGTCACTTCGCCAAACACCGATATTGCCGCCAAACAGTCTCGGCTTCGTCGGATGGCGAATCCAGGAATAGAGACGCGACTTAAGGGCCAGCTTTCTGAGCTTGGCGATTTCGCTGCGTGAGGGCATCGAGAGATAGTCGCCTCGCATCACCGCAGGAATGTCGAGCCCCGCTGATTCGACCTTGCCGAGCCGATAGCAGAATCCGCTCCAGGCGACGCCGCGCCGCCTTCGCTTGAGGTGTTGCTCGACGTGATCGGTCGGGATCACACAATCGCCATCAAGAAAAAGCAGATAGGCCGCGCTGCTAGCGCGGACGCCGTCGTTTCGACACCGAGCCAATTGAAACCCGCGATGGGCGTGGGTGGTGTAGCGAATCGGAAAACTGCACCGCTCGGCGAAGTGGTTCACGACGTCGAGTGTGTCGTCCTGCGATCCGTCGTCGGTCACCACGACCTCGATGCGCCCCAGTACGCCCTTCTGACAGGCGATGGAGACCAAGACCCGCTCCAGATGGCGAGGTCTCTCGTAGCTCGAAACGAGAATGGAAATTTCAGGTTGCATATTCAAGCTCGCTGCGTGATGCAGTCGCCAGACGTTTGGCTGAATCATTCAGGCCGCTCGCGCTAACGGCGTCTGCAATCCAGCGGACTTTCGCTGGAGGATCTCGATGGTCCGGGCGGGCGAATGCTGCGCCGCCCATTGACGCGAAAACACAAGAGCCGATCGACGGTAGCCGTAGTAGTGCTCGACCATGTCGGCGAGCAAGCGAGGAACCGAGGCCCAATCGGCCGCCGTGAGACTCAAGTCCCCCAGTCTCAATCGCCCATCGTCTGGATTGTCAAATGGGACGCCGCTTATTTGAAGCGAGATAGGCCGCGCGTCGTAGGCATTAAACGCCCGCACGCGGATTCGCGTGGCGCCGGAAAGACCTGTGGTTAGGGAAGAACGACTCGATTCGCTCCCCCTCTGGACTTCTTTCGTCTCGCACACAAAAGCAACCGCGTTTCCCCAATGGCCGATTGCGTCACTTGTTTGCACTTCAATCCGAACATGCGCTGGCGTGTCCGAAGAGGCTTCCAGGCGCCACAAGACGCCATCGCAATCCGGCAAGGCCTGCTCGCGGACGACGGCTTTGCCATCGGCTATCGGAAATTGCCAGGAAACCTGAGCGTGGCTAGATTTCAAATCGTGTTGAAGCTGCCGCAATCGCGACTCCTCCTGCCGCTCGGTCTGTTGCGATAGCCAACACCCGGCGGGCGTGATCACTGGTTTGCCCATTGCCAACATCTCGACCAGGACGCCGCTGGCCCGAACGTAATACTCCTCAGCGTCATACATAAACAAGCCGATGTCGGCGTTGCGAATCAGGTCGGCGTAGCGGGACGTGGTGAGCGGATAGTCGACTGCGACAACTGGCGGCTTCTCAAACCGGCATAGTCGTCGGCCGCGAGGCGTCAAGCTCAAGGGCGAGTCGGTTTGCACAAGGAGTTGGAGACGGCCTCTGGCGAAATAGTCGTCCCAAAGCGCGTCGACCAGCCGGTGCAGGTGTTGTGTGCCCTTCTCCTCGCGGGGCTTTCCCGCCACCACGATGCGCAGCGGTCGAGTCTCGGCGGTCGATTCAACTGTTGCCGCGTGGCTCGGCGCGTGTTGGATGGCGGGGTAGGGCAGGGGAGTGAACTCTCCGGCTTGCAACTCGTTGTATTGGTCGGCCAACCCAATTGTTGTCGTGTACAGGTGAAGGTCCAGGTCTCGCGAAGCCTGTCGCAATTGGCGGACACAGTTGACCATATAATCGATCCGCGCACGGCGCCCAGCTGTCCTCTCGCACGTCCGACCGTCCCAGAAGCTGAGGTGCATCTGCGCGTGCCAAGTCGCCAACTTCGCCGACTCGGAACATGTGTCCAAGTACGCGGCCAAGCAGCTCAGATCGAACTCGGAGACCGTCGGCAAATAGACTTGGTCGCCCTGATGCAGTTCGACCACTTCAAAAAGCCGGCGGCAGGCATCGACAAACTGTCGCTTTCTTGTTTGGCGGCGCCAATGCAACTTGGCCGATCGCAACGCGGCTCTCGGATGCATTCCAATGTGCGCCAACCGGGACAGCGGCCCCGAGGCTTGCTTCCACCGTTCGAGCTCTCGCAATTGCTGCCGTCCGTCGTATAGCCGGCTCCACTTGCCATAGGAAGGATATGGAAAGGTTGGGTGGACGAGGCAATCTTGGCTCAGTGTCGGATCGGCAAACTCGGCGCCGCACGCCAAGTGGGTTTCGTAGCCGCTGTCTGCAGCGGCACGGAGCATCTGCCAAGCGTACTCGTAGTGATGCCCGCCGATCGAGCTGAGGGAATGGTCGATAAGTACAAACTTAGACATGCGATCGAGCCGCGCCGAACTGAGGTTGGCTGGTTGATTGGGACGATTTGCCGTGGGTCCGCAAGGAAGCCGGGATATGGGGTGGGGACGATAGAGGAAATGGCCCGCACGGTCAACGGCAGCCCCGAATCCGGAGCCTCATCGGTCTCCGCAAAGGACCTGGCCTCAACAGAAAGGAAGCTGGTTGTCTTTCTTCTTGCCCCATTCGATTCAATTTGCTACAAGCCGGCCCATGGAACGCGCGCGAATTGATCACTTGAACTATTACCTCGACGGCGGCGCCGCCATTGCGGCTCGGCGCGTCCATGAAGGTTTGCGGAACGCGGGGCACGAGAGCCTGTTTTGGTACCTAAACGGCTCGAAACCGCCGGACGAGTCCTATCGAGATTGGCAGCGAAATTATTCTCGCGGCGTTCGCGGCGGTGTGGAACGAGCCTCTGATCATATCGCCCATTTGGCCCACCGCGCGCGGTTTCGCCGAGCGATCCGGGGCCGTCCGCAAGGATTGGAGCTATTCAGTCCGGCAGTGCTCCCACATCGCACCCGGCGTTCGCCAAAGTCGTTCTCTGGCGACATTCTGCATTTGCATTGGGTGGGCGCCTCTTTTGACTACAACTCGTTTTTTCGCGAGCTACAGGTTGGCAAGCCGGTCGTGTGGACGCTGCACGACATGAATCCGCTCACTGGCGGCTGTCATTACGGCGCTGGCTGTGAGAGGTTTCAAGAGTCCTGCGGCAACTGCCCTCAGTTGGGCATCCCCTCGGGCCATGATTTTTCGCGCCAGTCGTTCTCGGCCAAACTCGCATCCTTGCCATTCGACCGGTTGCATCTGGCCGCGCCGAGCCAATGGCTCCTCGACCTTGCTCGCTCAAGTCCAATTCTCGGCCAGGCGGCAAGCTTCGAGTTGATTCCATACGGGATCGACCTCAAGGTATTCCGTCCTCGCGATACTGGGGAAGCGCGTTCGCGTCTGGGCTTGCCTCAGAAGTCGCGGATCATTGCCTTCGGAGCCGATGACGTCGGTAACAAGCGCAAAGGTTTTGAGCCGCTTTGCCAAGCGTTACAACGGTTGGCCAATACGCCCAACCTGCTGTGTTTGTATTTTGGCCGCGGTGAATTGCCGCTCGATTCGATTTCGGCTCCCCCCTCAAAATCCATGGGATTCATAACTGACAAAGCCCGCTTAGCTGACATCTACTCAGCCGCGGACTTGCTCGTCCTCCCTTCGCTCGAGGACAATTCACCCCAGACCGGTATCGAGTCGATCGCCTGCGGGACGCCTGTCGTTGCGTTCGACACGGGGGGGATCGCGGAGTATGTCCAGCCAGGACGCTCGGGCGCTTTGGCGCCGGTCGGCGACTCGCAAGCGCTCGCGGAGGCAGTTGAGCGAATGCTAGAGCGACAAGCCAGCGGCGAATGCATGCAGGCTAGCGCACGTCGCTTGGCTGAGGATCTGTTTGCCCCTGCTGCACAGGCGGCTGCCTATGACCGCCTCTACCGCCGCGTACTTGGCCGAATTCAGTTGGCCGCCGCATAGCCGGTGACGGCGAGTGGACTCCGCTTGGTGCAAGCGCTGATCTGCAAGTGACTTCTGCGAGAGACTTCCGCCACCTTACCCAAATCGCCGCGCAAATCGGAGCTGGCGCATCAGTGATTGGCTCTCTGGGATCGGCATCAAACGAATGCAACTGGCGATGGATGATGAAGAATCCGGGCTAGACAGTTCGAGGGGGTTTCAGTACCCTCCGCCGCTCTTTTGGTAACACGACTCCCCGGCGTTCTGTCGACCCCATGACACGATCTTCGCGTTGGACTGAACTTGTCCTGCCGGTAGGCATGATCACTAGTATCTTTGTCATCCTAGTGACTTTGCCCACTGCTGTAATGGACATTTTCCTCGCCGTAAATATAGCGGTGGCCGTGGTCGTGTTGTTGACGACTGTCTACGTCAAAACGCCATTGGAATTCAACGTTTTTCCTTCCTTGCTGCTGGCCACGACCCTCGGCCGGTTAGTACTGAACATCGCCTCCACTCGATTGATTCTCGTCAACGGCGACTCGCAAAAACTCAATGCCGCTGGCGGAGTCATTCGTGGCTTTGGCGACTTTGTCGCCGGCGGAAATGAAGTGGTTGGGATAATCATCTTCATCATCATTGTTGTCATTCAATTCCTTGTGATCACCAAGGGCTCAACACGGATCAGTGAAGTTGCCGCCCGATTCGCGTTGGACGGAATGCCAGGCCAACAGATGGCGATCGACGCTGACCTGAATGCTGGCGCCATCGATGAAAAGGAAGCGCAAAAACGCCGAGAGGATGTCACCCAACAGGCTAATTTCTATGGCGCCATGGATGGCGCCAGCAAGTTCGTTCGAGGTGATGCGATCGCGGGAATCGTGATCACTCTAGTCAACATTGTCGGCGGGCTGATCATCGGTATCTTTCAGGCCAATATGCAGCCGCTGGAAGCTGTGTCCGTCTACACCAAACTCACGATCGGCGACGGACTGGTAAGTCAAGTGCCGGCTCTGCTGATCTCGTTAGCCGCCGGCCTCTTGGTCACTCGCAGCGCGAAGCAATCCAACCTGCCGTCGGAGTTGATTTCGCAATTATTCTCTCGCCCACAGGCGCTGGTTGTCGCGGGTGTGTTCCTGGCTATGTTGATCTTCACTAACTTGCCCACGATGCCGCTGCTGATCATCGGTGGCGGCTGTTTTGGCATCGCCGCAGTCGTTGCAAACAAAAGCAAGCAGGAAGAGGCGAAGCGATTGGTCGAGGCTGAAACCGCCGAGGAGGAAACCGCGGAGGTTCCCGAGGAGCGGATAGAGGATTATCTGGTCATTGACCCGATGGAGATGGAGATCAGCGTCGATCTTATCAAGCTCGCCGACCCCAGTCGGGGTGGTGATCTACTGCCGCGAATTACCGGCGTTCGCCAGGCCGTCGCCAGCGAAATCGGCATTGTGTTGCCGAAAGTGCGTATTCGCGATTTGGTTAGCCTCGGCGCGAATCGGTACCAAATCAAGATCGCCAACAATCCCATCGCTCAAGGGTTCGTCCGCCCTGATCGCATGTTGGCAATGGACTCAGGTATGGCAGCGGGGCCCGTACCGGGCGAAGAGACCACTGATCCGGTGTTCCGGCAAAAGGCGATCTGGATAGAAAAGGGGATGCAAGACCGAGCCGAGATGATGGGTTATACACCTGTCGAACCCGCGGCTGTCCTGGCTACCCATTTGCAGGAGGTCGTAAAACAGCACGCGGACGAATTGCTGACCCGAGACGCGACAAAGCACCTTCTCGACGAGCTTCGAGAGACGTCGCCAGCGGTTGTCGACGAGTTGATTCCGGGCGTGTTGAAGCTTCCCGAAGTGCAGCAGGTCTTGCAACTTCTCTTGCGGGAACAAGTGCCCATCCGCCAACTCGGCCTCATTCTAGAAACGCTTGGCGACTATGCCACGAAGACGAAGGATCCGATCTGGTTGACCGAGTACGCTCGCCACAGACTTGCCCGCACGATTTGCACCAAGTACCGAGATGACGAGGGCCGTCTGTTTGTGCTCACCCTCGATCCCTCGATTGAAGATAGGATTTCCGCCGGCGTGGAGCACAATGAGCGAGGGCTGTTCATTCGCATGTCGCCAAAAGCCATCGACGCAACCTGCGAAGTCATCGGCGCGGAATTGTCGAAACTCAATCAGCGAGACCAAGTCCTGCTTGTCAGTCCGCAGATCCGCCCTGCCTTAAGGCAGATCACGGCCGCGAATCTGCCCAGACTCATCGTCCTTAGCTACAACGAGGTGACTCGAGATACCAAGATCGAGTCGGTGGGGATTATCAACGAGGCGGCAGCCACGCCCGCCCCAGCACACGTCTAAGGCACAAAGGCTCAAGATGGAAAGAATCCGAACTTACCGCGCCCGCTCAATGCAAGACGCCATCGAACTCGTGCGTCAAGACTTGGGCCCCGACGCATCCGTTCTCCACGCTCGTGAAATCAAGTCGGGAGTCATGAGTTGGGTTGGCCGTGGGAGACAGATCGAAGTCACCGCGTCAGCAGCCATTAGCGCACCGAGACGCTTCACAAACCGTTCGCCCTCGACGTCCCCCGCAAACGGAGCCGCCCTCGATGGAAGCTCCAGTGGACTGACAAGTGGCGGTGAACCGGAACCGCAAAGCGATCCGCAGCACGCTGCCGCAGACGGCTCAGCGACCGAGCTTTCTTTGACGGATCCTGCGTTGACAGATCCTGCGTTGACGGATTGGTCCCAGGGAGTGTTCGACTCCCCAGACTCAAACACAGACAGCCAGAACTCGACCGGCGCTTGGCGGAGCGAACCCGAGGCTGGTGCGGCGTACTATCGCGAACGCGACCGAGAACAGTTAGCGATCCCCAGCGTCCTCTGTCAGCAAGCCCCACTCGATCACCCCCAGGGCGCGGAAAGCCTTGAGCGAGCACCGCTTGGCGACGAAAGCGTAATAGACCGCGGCGAAGGACCGGTTGAGGCGCCCGCGTCGGCTGTCATGCCTCATTCGGGCAGAGTCTCATTCGGGACAAGGACTACAGGGCTTCGTCAACATGCGGCCGAGCGTGAGCGCTCAGGTGTGACTGGCGGGCGCGGAGACAACACGTCGGACCTGGAAGAAGATGCGTCCGCCAAATTCCGCGATGCGATTCGCAATTCTCTTGTCCATGCAAACCTCAGCGCCGAAGTCGCAGGCGAGCTAGTCAGCCGCTTGGATTCGGGCTGGACCTGCGAGGAGGGCGCGATTGCAAGTGCTTTGCAGCGCGTGAGCGACTTCGTGGAGCGGGACCTTCGGGTGTCGGGGGCGCTGGGCGTGTCGGGCGAACGGCCTCGAGTTGTCGCTTTGGTTGGGCCTACGGGTGTTGGTAAGACGACGACGATCGCCAAACTCGCCGCCAACTTCCAGTTGCGCGAGCAGCGTTCTGTCGGCCTCATTACCGTTGACACCTATCGAATCGCGGCGGTCGATCAATTGCAGACCTATGCCGACATTATCGATGTGCCACTTCGCGTAGTGGCTTCGTTGAGGGAAGTGCAAGGGGCGATTGATGCGATGTCCGACAAGGAACTGATCCTACTCGACACGGCTGGCCGAAGCCCCAAGGACAGTGTCAAGATCCGCGAACTGGGCGCTTTGCTTGCGGAGGCTCAGGCAGACGAAGTCCACTTGGTGCTCAGCAGCACGGCGGACGAGCGTCACCTGACGGACGCCGCGTCTTGTTTCCAATCCGCCGGTGTTTCGTCCTTGATCTTGACCAAGCTTGACGAGGTCGATGGTTTAGGAGGCGTATTGTCAATGCTCCGCGAGTCGAAGCTGCCACTCAGTTACGTTACCGACGGTCAGGACGTGCCGGAAGACATCCGAGTCGCCTCGTCCCGCCGCGTCGCCGATGCCATCGTGGGCCTCAAACCCGCTGCCTGACTCCCTCTAAAGCCCACTCACAGCAATTCAGACCGACCCGATGATCCGAACCGAAGACCAAGCATCCGACCTGCGTACGCTGGCGAGACAATCTCTCCGCCGGGGTTGGAGCGGAGGACATGCGGCGGCTCGGGCAGTGCTCGTGGCCGCCGGCAAGACGCGGGCGGGTTCGACGACCGTGGCGCTGCAGTTGGCTGTCGCCGCAGCCCGCGATGGGCAAAGAGTCGTCCTGC
>CAZWOU010000177.1:0-14192 GCA_964635375.1 uncultured Pirellulaceae bacterium
TGTGCAGCCACTTCAGGCGGCCCTGCATCGCGTCCCAAGCGTAGTAGTAAGTCACCAGCAGCACTGCGTCGGTGACGATCAATCCGGCGTAGGGCAGGTACGTCGGCGAAAAGAGCCGGCTGAGGTAGTTCATAAACTGCGGATAGAGGAATACCAGGGAGGCCACGCCGAGCACACCCAGAATCGCCGTCGCCGTGAAGGCGAGCGCCAACAGACCAGTGAATTCGCGAGCGAGCCGGTCGTATCTGTCGTCCTTAGTCGCAGCGCCGACGATCTCGACGATCATGGCGAAGATCGGCACCCCAAGAACGAACGCCGCGAACATCAGGTGCAGTTGCATCACCAGCCACACTACCGTGCGTGAGCTCAGGATCGGAGCCGCCCCGTAATCGCCCTGCAGTTTGGGGAGCACCGCATACAAGAGCACGGCGGAAATGCCCAGCAGGGCGATCACTTTCGCCAGCGAAAGCAGGAGATGATGTTGAAATTCACGTTTAGCGTTCATGCGCTTTCCGCAACAAACAGCAAACAATTCATCGTCCGAACATCTACGTCACGCACGCACGCTTACTCGGCAGCAACCCCAGATCGTTGCCCAGAGAATCCTTACAAATACTCTTACTCTCGGAACAATCAAGCCGCCACGGCCAAGACCCAGCCATGAATAAACCTCTACATGCAATCTCGAGTTTATCCAGATTTCAGAGTATTATGCATATGGCCCGACGAAGATCAAGGGAGTCAGTACTTTCTGAGAGCCTATTTTCGAACCGAATGCCCGCGTGGTCAACAAAGTCAGCCGACGCGTAAATTCAGGCTCCAAGCGGATTTCCAAACGCAAACTGGTCCCAAAGTCGGCGGGCGACTCGGCTGCTCAAATCCGGTGCATCCCGCACAGGCCGTCCTGACTGCACCTCGTCTGGACAGAGTTTGGGACGCGGTGCTGGCCCCAGTAACATCGTGAGGAGTCCATCAAACTCCGTGCAATTCGGCCAACCATGAGCTTCATCCTGAAACCTGGCAATTGATGTTCCTTGTCTTCGTGGGCTGGGCAACTCGGCAGCAACTGGAGGTGATCGAATATCTTCGAACCGAGAACCAACTCAAGGAGAGACTCGGCAAGAAACGCACTCCTCAACGACGATCAACGGCGAGGGTTGGCGTGAAAGGCAAGGTCCTGGGCCGCAAGTTACTGGAGGAATTTGGCACGCTTTTCACGCCAGATCATCTGAAAGAGTCCTTTCCGAGGCTGCGCCCCGGCTGGATTCTCACTTCCAACGGTACAGTTTTAGGGGAGGGTCACGGCGGTCCGGCTGGCCCATATCGTCGTGCGCAGAAGTCGGTGGACCACTACAGCCTGATCACATTGCCGGATGTCGAGCCAAGGCGCGCTCTGGCGTCGTTTGTTGAGAATATGGCCTTGGATTCTATTCCTGGGGCGTTGCCGGCTACGCCGACGTTGCCCCAGGCTACGGTGGAAAAAAGGCCTTCGGCCAAAGCGACGCGTCGCTTGTCAAGAAAAGGTGAAGCTAGGCAGCTTGCAGTTTCCCAGCGACTAGGAATAGACCTGCTTAATGAGATTTCCGTTACGAACGATCGTGATGGGCCGGCCCGTGTCGGTGTCGTATTCTTTGGTGTGATCGATGCCGAGCGTGTGGAAATAGGTTGCGGCGACATCGTCGGGGGTGATGGCCTCGTTCCTGGGAAGCGTGGCATTGTCATCGCTTTCGCCGACGACTTGTCCTCCCCGCACGCCACCGCCGGCCATCAACATGAACATACAGCGAGGATAGTGGTCGCGGCCTCCCTCGGCCGATCGCGTGTTGATTTTGGGAGTCCGGCCGAATTCGCCGCCGACCAAGAGGGCAGTCGAATCGAGCAGGCCCTTCTCATCCAATCCAGACAGCAACGAGGCGACGCCTGCGTCGAGTTTGGGAAGGTTGGTGTCTTTCAATTTCGTGAAGTTATCTTGATGTGTGTCCCAACCGCCGAGCGTGATCGTGACGAACTTCACGCCAGACTCGACCAATCGAGCTGCGAGCAGGCAGCTTTGACTGAACGCTTCCTCGTCAAACGTCTTGGCGAAGGTCGGAGATTCCTGACTGATGTCGAAGGCTTGCCTGGCTCGCTTGGAAGTGACAATCGCTCGAGATTGCTCGCCGAATCGGTCCAGTCCGGTGAGCAACTGGCTGTTCTTCTCGTAGCCCGCAAACGCCCCGTCTAAATCTCGAAGGAGGTTATGGCGTTTTTCGACTTCGTCGATCGTCAGGCCGTTGGGCAGCGAAACTCCCCGAACCTGGAAGGGTTGTCCTGCGCGAGGCGTGCCGCCCGTGTTCAGCGCTGCGTACTTCACACCCAGATAACCAGGCCCCTGAGCGCCGCCGGGAATGGCGACGTAGGACGGGATGTCCAGAGGGGCTTCGAATTCCCGGCTGACAATGGAACCGAACCCGGGGTATTGAAGCGACGCCAACGGCTTGGTGCCAGTACTAACGTATTCTCGGGCGAGGGCGTGTGCGCCAAGAGTGTGCGACACGCCGCGGAGGATGGCAAACTTATCAGCGACCTTGGCAAGTTTGGGCAGGTGTTCGCAAATTTGCACGCCCGAAGCATTGGTTTTGATCGGGTTAAACGTGCCGCGGAATTCCGATGGGGCGTCGGGCTTCAGATCGAACGTGTCCATGTGGGACGGACCGCCCGAAAGGATGATAAAGATACCGGCCTTGTCTGGCGATTTCTCTTTGACTTCTCCTGCCTCAACTGAGTTCAAACGCCCAGCCAGGTTCAATCCAAGTCCGCCCAAGACGCCGGCCTTGAGAAAATTACGTCGTCCAACACCGTCACAGCTTCTAGGAACCGTCATGATATCAGTCCTTTACCAGTATTCAGTTGATTCGTTTGTTTGATTTGTTCGTCAGTTAGTCTAGTGATTGACGACGAATTCCTTTGTATTGATCAGTGCCCACAGCAAGCCGCGAATGCCGTTGATCTTGTCTTCGGACTCCATGAGGTATCGCGTGCTGCGTTCCTTCTCGCTGTCGCTTGGGGGACGACTTAGCGTCCTCAGGTAGACCTGTTCTACGATCTTTTCGGGCTGGAACTTCTCGTCGTCGGTAGCGGCTGTCTTGGTCGCGTTGGGATCGCCAAAACGTTGGACGTATTGTTTGTATTGAGCCTTCAGTTGTCGAAGTGACTTAGCGTTACCATTCTTGCGAACTTGCGAGATCCGTTTCTGGAGATTAGCCATCCGCTCCTCGTAGTTCACGGGGCGCTTCACCTGGCGAGAGCCAGCGCTGCTGATGCCGTTCTTGTGGCCCATTTCGCGGGCGACTTGGTCAAGCCAGCCTCGGTTCCTCGCATCCAACATGGCGAGCGTCTCAGCATCGTTCTGCATGTACAACGTTTGCAACAAACTGGCGTCACCGGACCGGTCGCAATCACAGTTGCTTTCCCGAGTCGATCGGCCGAAGAGTTTCAAGGCGTAACTCATCCCTGAACGACCGTTGCCCGTACCAGGGACGGCGATGGTCCGGCCATCGTTGCCTTCGTGCATCGCTGAAACGACCGTGTCTGAAGCCGTTGCAGCTTTCAGAGCGTCGTAGATAACTTCGGCTGGCAGGCGACGAGGAACACAACGACTGAAGTGTCGCTGATCTTGGGCGTTGGTCTCATTGGGCTTCCAAGTTCGCTGATAGGCATCGCTGTTAGCGATCTCACGGTGCACCCATTTCATGTCAAACCCGCTGTCGATGAAGCCCTTTGCCAGATAATCCAGCAGAGCGGCGTTGCTCGGCGGATTCGCTTTGGCCAGGTCATCCGCTGGGCTGACGATACCAACATTAAAGTACTTAGCCCAAAGTCGATTGACGAAGGCTCTGGCAAAGTACGGATTGTCTTCGCTGCGGAGCCAATCCATTAGCGGGACACGAACATCGTCGTATTGGGTCAAGTCGAGTTCGCTTCCTCCCAACAGTCTGGCTGAAGTAACCGTCTTAATCGGCGCTTTACGATCGTTGGGGTCGTCGCCCATGCGAATTCGCGACTTGACCGGATAGACCACGGGGAAGGGAACCGTCTTGCCGGCTTTGAGGAACTTGGGGTACAACCTGCGCGCCCGGTTGGCGTTGAATGTCTCACCTTTCTTGAGCGTCTTGCGATACTCTTCGTCCAGCGGCTTGGCGATCTTGTCGTATTCCGCTCGATTAGCGCGATTCGGACGGGTGCTGGCCGTGACTCCGCCGAAGAATTTCTTGAACTCGTCAAAGTCCTTCTTGGACCACTCGTCAAACGGATGCTTGTGGCACTGGGCGCATTGAATGCGGACGCCCATGAAGGCGTAGGCGAATCCAACGGCGCGGTCTTCCGGATTGCGGAATTCCCGACGCGCCCAATAGTGGGTCATGTCCTCCAGATCAGCAAACGACTTGCCGGATCCGTCACGGTAGAGATCGCTCATCTCTTCACAAAACTCTGTGTAGCTTTGCCCCGGCTCGCCACTCTTGGCTGTGACCATACCGGCGACAAGTTGGTCGTAGGGAGCATTCTCAGCCACGCGGCGGTAGATCCAGTCGTACCACTCTTTGCTGGCGCCGTTTCGCATGACGCTGGCGTTGGTCAACTGTTGGTCATTGTTGCCGGTCGCGTCGCACAAGACAGTCGTCCACCAAGCGGCGTACGCGGGTGTCTCCAGCAGTTCATCGATCTTCCGCGCCCGCTTGTTCGGCGACTCATCAGCCAGAAAGGCTTCTACCTCTTCCGCCTTGGGCAGCGTGCCGGTCATGTCGAGTCGCAAGCGGCGAAGGAACTCTGCGTCGCCGGCAATTTCCGACGGAACGATGCCAAGCTTGCGGAGTTTCACCGCTACCAACGAGTCGATTTTTGTGCGGTTCTTCAACTTGGGATATTTCTGGCCGACGAGTTCGGTCAGCGGTCGCATCACTGGAATGGGAATGACCGCCTTGTCGTACGAAACGATGACGTGCGTGTCGCCTCTTTCGCCGGCAGAGATCACACCGTCTTGGTCGACCTTCGCCAGGTCGCCGCTCTTGGTCACGAATCGGCACAACGGTGTGACATCTTCTCGCTCGCCGTTGGCCCAGACTGCGATCACTTGAAGTTGGACTTTGTCGTCGGCGCCGCCAAATATGATTTCGCTGGGAGTGATCTCCAGACGGTCGAGCTTCTCTATGTGGTCCGCCTCGTGCTTCGCGCCACCCGCGATCCAACGCTGAAAGACTTGGTGCTCCCAACTGCCTCGGGCGTAAATCTCGCCTCCTTCATGTTCGTTTTCATCAACCGGTTTGGCGATGATGAGACTCTCGTCCGGCGCGACACTGAGATCGACTCGCGGGCTGGTTTTGTCGAAGATCGCATCGTGATCGGCCTTGAAGTAATAACCGAAGAGCGAAAGGCGAAAATCGCCGCGACCTTGGAACGAACCGTGGCAAGCTCTTCCGTTGCACCCCAGGCGGCTCATGAGCGGCACCACGTGCTTTTGGAAACTAGGTGTTTCCTTTACCTTCTTGGACGCGAAGCGTTCCGTGACCGGAGCCAACGTTTCGCTGCCGAGCTTTTCGGCGCCTGAGGAATCTCCCGTCGCCACGGCGCCGACGGCCAGCGTTACGATCATGGCCAGAACCTGCTTTACCCAGAATCGCATCGCTTCTCTCCAGAAATTATGAAGGCGTGTCGTGCAAAAGGCCGTTGAGGTATCGGGCGAGGGAAACCACGCCACATGCCGATCACCCAGTGCCCAATGACGGTAGGTTGTGCGCGACGTCTCGGTCGAGGAACGTCGCCGGGGGGAACTTTCTCATAGACAGGACGCACAGGAAGCGGGCATTATTTTGCCGGAACCCGATAATTCACTTAGAATTCTCATCCCGATCTCGCCTAGTTCGAAACGGAATCCAACGGTTGGGCCGTCACTAACATCAGCATCGCTAAGTCGTGTTGATCTTAAGTGGTTATTCTACCATAACTTCCGTCGTAAGTCGCACTCGCTGCCGCCGCAGGGCTCAAGACAGTTACAGGGCAGAGTTTGCGTCAGCCCAGAACAGTGGCGTCAGCCCGAAACAATGGCGGATGGCGCTGAGACCCCTCTTGCTCCACCAGACGGTGGAGCACAGTTCAAGGCGGGGGAATCTGTCGCGCACGGCAGCTTGGGCAAGATAGCCAAGCTACTGGCTCGGTGCTTCAACTCAAGCCAGCGGGTGAATGAGCGGACGGAGAGAGCCAGGCTAGAACTCGATCGTGTTGTTGTCCCAGCAGGCCACTTCGATTTCGTAACCGGTTGGATCCGTGATGTACCAGGATGTGCTGTGTGTCCACCGAATAGGCCCACCATAGAGAACGTCTAGCTTCTCGTTATCCACTGTCGCTTCCCACTCGCTACGATCTTTCACTCTCAATCCAAAGTGGTTGATGCCGTGGAAGCCTTTGGCTCGCATCGCGTGTCGATCTTCCAAGTTGCACTCTGGAAATTCATAGATGCAGAGCATTGCGTCCCCGCTTCGCAAGGTCCCCCATCGTGTACCGTCCTGGATCGACTCTTCTACGAGTTCGAATCCCAGCACGCGAGAATACCAATCGAGACTCGTGTCGAAATCCTGCACCGTGAGATTCACGTGATCGATGTGTTGGACTTTCACAGTTCATCTCCGCAGTGGTTTTGGTTTCAATTCCCAACCTTTGGTTTCTTTTCCAACCTGTTGTTCGCTTTTGAATGAACTATTCCTAGGCCGCTTTGGAGGTGGGGTGGGACACGGCCGCCTTGCTCTGCGACTCGGTCGGTTCACTGCACGCCAGCTGTAGCGACTGCAAGGCCTCGTCGGCTTTGATTTCGCGTCGATAGTGCCAGAGCGCGGCGCGGTAGCCGTTCTGGCCCAGTTCGCCGCGTCGCTGCGGACTCCTAGCGAGTTTAAGAATTTCGCTCGCCATTTGGTCGACGTTGCCCGACTCTGTGCAAACTCCGCACTTGGTTCTCTCGACGATCTCGGCGCCTTCGCCTTCAACGGCCATCAGGACGGGCTTTCTCATCGCCATGAATTCAAACAGCTTGGAAGGAATCACAGTCCGAAACACGGGGTCTGGTTTGAGGTGAATAATGGGGATGTCGATGGCCGCCAGAAATTGCGGCACTTGGTCATGGCTAACTCGGTCCAAGAAAGTCAGGTTATCCAGTTCCAACTCCGCCGCGCGCTGCTCGAGCGCCTCGCGACGGGCCCCTTCTCCCATGATGGCGAAATGTAACGTGTCTTCGTGGCGGCAGGCATGGGCGGCTTCCAAGACCGTTTCGAGTCCGTGGGCCATTCCGGTGGTTCCGATGTAAGCCGCCAGCACTTGATCGCCCCGCGCCCCCAGCTTTCGTCGGGCGTTCGTTCCATCGACGCCTGCTCGGATGGCGTTCATGTCGACCCCGTTCGTGACGACGTCGATCTTGGCAGGGTCGATCTTGCGACCGATGAGGTTTTGGCGAAACGCATTGGTCAACGCTAGGACCCGCGTCGATCGTCGGTACAGGAACAATTCGAGCTTCTCGAGCAGAGTTACCAACAGGCCGTCCGACGCTCCCACCGCCTTGATGCTATCGGGCCAAAGGTCGCGCAGCTCGAACACCCACGGTCGCCAATGCAGCATGGAGACGGCGAAGCCGGCAACGGCTGTGAAGAACTGGGGCGAGGTCGCCAGAATCACGTCCGCTCTGGGAAACCGCCAGCATTGCAACACTGCAGAGACCATGAAGCTGACGTAATCCAGCGTCCGCCTGAAGAAGCCCCTGTTCGACGACATGTACGACCACAGGCGGATTACTCGTACGCCTTCGATCGTCTCCTCCTGATAGATCTTGTTCTGGTAGCCCTCGAACGGGCGACCGTGCGGCCAGTTGGGGACGCACGTCACCACCGTCACCTCGTGGCCTCGCTCAATCCAGCGCTTGGCGTGTTCCATCGTTCGGAACGATGTCGCGGCGATCTCCGGGACAAAGTTATCCGCAATGACGAGGATATGCATGATCTGCCCTTCTTTCCCCAGCGTTCAGGTTTCCAGCGTTTGAGTTTCCAACGTTTGAGTTTCCAGCGTTCGGATCGTTCGCGATCGTGGTTGGCGCGGCCGTTGTTACGTCGACCGAGGACGCTTGGCGCACGACGGTTCTCAGTTCGAATGGAAGGCGACCGCTCCATCGCCATGTCAATCGGCTCGTCGGCTGCTCGTCGTGATAGTTCGGACAGACAGCGGCGTTCTCGACGCTCAGGCTAATCGAGTCGGGGCCCTCAAGGACGACCTCGATTGGTTCGACGTTCGCACGCTCCAGTCGCCAACCGCAGGGCGTGGCTTCGGCTTTCCAACCCGGCTCCAAGAGCCAGCCGCCCTCGACATGGTGTACTTCGCTTGAAGGTCGTTCGTTGCGGCATCGGACCAAGTCGCGGATTGAGAGATTGGTCCCGTGGCCAACTTCGACTTGCCGCTGATGCAGGGGCTGATCGGCCTGGTGGCTGAACCCGTCGTGCTCCGCAACGGCTCGCATGGTCTCGTTGTCGGTGAAGACGCGGGTATTGGCGACTTGGGCTCGACGGCCGACGCGAAAGACATGCCAGACTTCGCTCGAGTTGGCTCGGTTGCAGGCGACGGTATTATGGGCTGCCGTCGACCGTTCGTGTTTTCGATGCTGCGTTTGGTCATAGTTCAAGTTACCTGGGTCAACGAACAGGCGTTGGCCTTGGAATGAGCACTCGACCGCCAGGGCGCCCGCATGGGCGTGACCTGGTTGGCAGCTGGGGCCAACCGAGCCGACGTCAAAGAAGACGTGAAACGGATCGCCGCGCCATACGGCCCATCCGCTGTGGCCGAGCCAGCGTCCGCCGCGTCGAGATTCATAACTATCCGTGCCTAGGCTTTCTTTCCACTCGCCACATTCGTCGGCCGGTTTGCACCGTCGGCCATCGTTCCATTGGATGGTCGTCCCATCGGGATGGATCATCCAGTTCACGGCGTCCTTCATCTTTTCGAGCGTCCAGCTGGCTTTTTCCACCAGTCGGTTGTCGTCTCCCAGCAAGTTGGCCAGGGTGGCCAGGTCATGCATCCATTCCAAGTGGTACATTGGGCTGCGCTCGAAATGGCAACCGTCCGGCAACACTTGTTCGTCGATCTGGGACAGGGCGATTCGCGTCGCGGTCCGGCGCCAGCGTTCTGATTGAGCGCCGCTAAAGAAGTTCGCCCCCCATGCCAGTCCGACGGCGTCGCGAAAGAGATGGTTTGCGCGGAGGTCCCATTCAATGTGCTGATGCAGGTGTTCACATTGCCGCCACAGGCATTGCTCCATGCGCGACCGCAGCGAATTCCAAGCTGAAGTCTCGGTCTCCGCCAGGTGCAGAATTCGAACCCACCAACCAATGCGAGTTGCGATGGCATAGCTGTTCCACGCCAAATGTCGAGTCGTCTCGTTGTACTCGCCGCATTGATCAATCCAGTCGTCCAGCAAGTGCATCGCCGTTTCGTTAGCTTCGCGGCGCATCGGGTCGTGGGACTTTTCGGCGAATCGAAGCAACTCGAACAGCCAGCGGTGATAGTGCAAAGTCACGGCGGGCAGGCGGTCTTGGCTCTGAGGTCCTAATCGCCAATCTGGATGGGCGGAGTGGAAGGGCAGAGCAAGATTGGAGCAGGTCAGTTGACCGTGGCGGATTTCGTTGAACAACCGGACGCCGGTCGCGTCGGAGGCAAACGGTTCGGCCGGCAACCCTCGTCGCTTCGCGGTCTCCATTTCGGGCACGTCGCTTTGGCCTCGCATTGCGCGAAACACGCCCGGTGCTCGACGTTCGACCGAGTACCAAAGTCGCCAGAGTAGCTGCGACCAGCGGAGGTATCTTGCCGTTCTGAAGTAGAGCGCGTAGTCCGTCCGGTTCATGATGGGTCCTGCTCCAACTATGCGGCTTCCGGTTGACGCAGCCAGTTGCGATCGGTTGAGAGCCAGCGATTCAACACAAGGAGTCCCCACAAAAGCGTCGAGTGGTCTCGTCGTCGGCTCTTGAATTCATCCAGCTTGCCCTGCACGAATTCCGGCCCCAGGATTTCAGCCAGCGGAGAGCCCTGGTTAATCAGCAGGTCGTGTATTGTTGCGATATGCGTTCGCAAGTATCGCCGCATGGGAGGATTGAAGGGGCGTTTGGGTTGTTTCTTCACAAAAGGCGGAAGCTCCGGCTCAAAGGCGTCGGCGAGCAACGGCTTGACCCGACGGCCTCGCATCTTGTGCCGCTCCGGCAGAGTGAGCGCGTAGCGGATCAATGGCGGCGCCAGAAACGGGCAGCGGAGTTCCAGCGAGTGGGCCATGCCGGCTCGATCGGAGCAGTGCATGAGTTTGCAGGGCACAAACGAATGCAGGTCGACAAGGCTAGCTGCTAAAAGAGGCGTGTCTTCGTGTCTGGCGAAGAGTTCGAGCAACGACTCGTAGAATCCGCTGTCGCATCTCAGCCCCGCGCCTCGTTCGATTTCCTCTTGCCGGAGAAAGGTCGTCCACCGCAGGAAACTCTCGCCTGGCGTTGTCTGCAACGTCTCCGTCAGCCGTTTCATTCGATCGATTTGAATTTCCCATTTTCCAGTAGTGGGAATTCTACTTGCGACTGCATGAATAGGGCCTCCCAAAGGACCGACCCATTTGTTGAGCGTTTGAGCCCAGCCGATTGCGCGGTGGCGTGGGTAGCCGTTGAGCAATTCGTCGCCGCCGTCACCCACGAGACAAACCCGCGAGCGTCTTGCCGCTTGTCCCGAAATGGCCTCGGCGGCCAAGGCAGTTGCGTTGCCGTACGGTTGGCCGAACATCGACAAGGCGCGGTCCACCGTCTGCTCAAGCGAAGCGTGGCCTGCAAAGTTCGAAACGTGATGCTGAATTCCAAAGTGGTTTGCCGCTTCCCTCGCGAGCGGGCTCTCGTCGCCGTCAGCGGCGCCCTGCTGATCGTAACCAATTGTGTAGGCCTTGAGCTGATCAATCACGCCCAGCTGTTTTGCGGCCGAGAGGATTGCGTTTGAATCGAGGCCGCCGCTAAGGAACAGTCCTACAGGAACGTCGCTCTGCAGTCGCAGTCGCACGCTCTCCACGAACTGCTCGCGAAAACCCGCCACCGCCTCCTCGTAGCTCAGCGACTGGGCCGTCTCGACTTCGTCTTCCATCCGATAGAATTTTTTCGGAGTCTCTATCTCTTGCCCGGGCCGGAAAAGCAGGTGGCAGCCCGGCGGCAATTCCTGTATGCCCCGGTACAGCGTGTTCGGGTGGGGCGTGTAGAGGAAACGCAGGTAGTCGGCCATCGCTGTCGGATTCGCCGATGCATCGACCCAAGGTAGCTGGAGCAGCGCTGTTGTTTCAGACGCGAAGGCGAACGAGTCCAAGCCGTTTGCGTTGTTGCTGGCGTAATAGAGCGGTTTCTCACCGACATGGTCCCGGGCCAACAGCAGCGAGCCATCCGCGGTGTCCAGCAAGCCGAAAGCAAACATTCCTTCTAGGTCGTGGATGCCATCAGCGCCGTGCCGCAAGAGCCACTGCAGCAAGACTTCGGTGTCGCTTGACGTGTGAAAGGCGACGCCGGTTGACTCTAGCTGTCCTCTTAGTTCGACGTAGTTGTAGATCTCGCCGTTGAACGTCAACCGATACCGACCGCATGTGGAAGAGAATGGCTGGTGGCTGCGGGGGTCGAGATCCAAGATGCTCAGCCGAACGTGGCCGAGCGCGGCGCGGTAGTTGCCGTGCTCAAACCGCTCTGTCCGCATCGCGTCGGGTCCGCGCGTTTGCATCGACAGCAGCATGGCGCTAAGCCGCTCTCGGTTTTGTCCGAAAATGCCGGCAATTCCACACATAGATTCGACCTCGCCCGCGGCAACGGGGTGAACGATTTGCGCCCGGCGTTAGGCGGGCGGCGGCGCCACATTGGATAGTAAGGCTACGCAGCTCGGCGAAAATACTCGATCATTTTGGGCACATCGTTGAGCTTGGCGATCATCCTCTCTTCGACCTCTGTATCGAATTCGTCTTCAAGGGCGACGATGATTTCGGCGTGCCGGGCCGAAGTCCACTCGCCAAGCGTGTGTTGCTCGTCGTCGTCGCGAAGGATTTCTCGCCCCTGTTCGTTCACCTCAAGCACGTCCGCGACAATGTTGATGATTCGTTCTTTGATATCGCTCATGGCGACTCCTCGAGTTGACGGGATACAGCGAACAGGAATTCGGCCGCTTCCGAACCATTGAGCACTCGGTGGTCGAACGCCATGGTCAGCGAATATGTGGGTGACTCGGGCCCTGCGACGCGGTCGCCCAGGGCGACGATGACAGATTGTTTCGGCGCGATGATGGGTGACACGCTATGCACATGGCTCCCGACCAGGCTCGTCACCGTGAGCGTTCCGCCGCTCAGGTCGTCTGGCTCGAGGGACTTCCTGATGGCTGCCTTTTGCAAGCCTCGAATTCGGCCGACCAGCGATTCCATGTCGAGCGTGTCCGCACACCGAACGACCGGCACGATGAGGTCGCCGTTTCGCTGGTTCAGGGCGAACCCAATATTGACTTGTTCGGCTTGCACGACGCGTCCGCCTGACCAGTGGCGGAGCACGCGTTCGTCTTTTGCGGCGGCAATCGCGGCAGCTTGAACGAGCAGGTCCGATATCGAAACCGTCATCTCGAATTGTTTGCTGATCCGCCCTGCCCTGCCCTCGACTTTGCTGGCGTCCAACCAGCGGCTGATGTGAGAATGCGGGATTTCCCTCCAGGAAGCGGACAGCGCTACTGCAGCTCTTCTGCGGATTGGCGAAACGGAGATCTCGCGAGGGGCGGGGCGTGGGCTCGCCTCAGTGGAGACGCTTTTCGAAACTGGGTTCGGGGGGCCCTGCTGCCCCAGATATCTCAGCACATGGCGTTCTTTGACGATGGCGTATTGGGCGAAGAGTTCGGGGCTCAGGCCGTGTTGGTCGATGATGCTCTGAGCTTTGGCCGTAATCCTAAAGTCGTTGTAGGCAATCTTCTCTTCCGTGGTCGCGGAGTCCCCGGTCGGGTTGGATGGCTGGACGGCGTCAGACTGGGGTAGTTCAGATCGAGTTGGCTTCGATTCGGGTTGTTGGTCCGAGATGACGGCCAGGGTTTCACCAACAGGGGCCTCGTCACCCTCGGCGAATCGATGACAGATATAGCCGGAAACTTCGGTTTCGATTTCGACAACCGCTTTACTGAATTCGAGTTCGCATACAACTTCACCAGCTTGGACGCGGTCACCGGAGTGTTGCAGCCAACGTACGACGATGCCATGATCGTCATTCGCGGAATCTCGCGGAACGGTGATGGCTTGGACAACGCTGGACACGGGGTGCTCCTTCACGCAAACACGCGCTTGATTGCCGCGACGATACGCTCGACGCTGGGCAGCGCTTCGTCCTCTTGGACGCGGGAATTTGGGATCGGCATAGGCCGGGCGCCGACACGGGCGACGCGAGTCGGCCTTCCGGCCTCAACGACGCTGGCTGCAACCTCGGCGCCGATGCCATAGGATTCAGGCGCTTCCTCAACAGTCACCAGTCGGCCGCTGACGGCGACAGATTCTTGTATCGTCTTTGGGTCGAGCGGATGTAGTTGAGTCAGCACGAAATAGTCGAACTCCCACTCATGTTGCAAAATCAGCTGCTCCATCGCGGCCTCCACCTTGTCGGTGAGCCCTCCGTAAGCAACGACGGTGCAATCGGCTTTGACCTCGGGTTCGGCCGAAGCATAGTTGAGCGGCGGATAGTCTCCGGGCCGTTGCGGCATTTGCGGGATGAAGCGGAAGCCGCGCGGTGGTTGCAGATGCGGCGGCAATGAATAGAGCAGCTTGTTCTCGACGAACACGACGGGATTCGGGTCGTCAATAGTGGCGGCTTTCAGCACGATCGCCGGATCGTGGCGACGCGAAATGGCGACGACTTTCAGGCCTGGAGTTCCGCAGAACATGCGTTCCAAACTTTGGCTATGGGTTGGGCCATAGCCTCGGTAGCCGCCCGATGGCAAACGCACGACAAGCGGAACGGTCGCTTTGCCGGCATACATGTGATGCATCTTGGCGGCCTGGTTGACGATTTGATCGACGGCCAAGGTGGCGAAGTCGCCGAACATGATTTCCGCGACCGCTTTGCCGCCCGCGAGCGCGACGCCGTTGGCGAAGCCGACAATGGCCGCCTCGCTGATCG
>CAZWOU010000178.1:0-14130 GCA_964635375.1 uncultured Pirellulaceae bacterium
CGCCGCGAGCCGATGGAATCAGCGGCACAACGCGAGACCAAATCGAAGCGAACGGCGCGACCGTGGTCGCTTCACGGTCTATCGGCGACCCCACGACATCCGCCGACGATGTCGTCGTTGACGGCATGATCATCACTGCCGAAGACTACGACAGCGCATACGCGTTTGGTGCGGTGATCGCGGAACGCGTAGCGGAACAAGAGTACATCGATCACATCGATGAGATCTTTGCCGACTGGCAAGAATAAGGACGTTGAACCAACGCAAAGCTTGCTAGATCAGACACGTGAACGCGTCAGCCAACCGAGCTGGCGTTTTCGCGTTTCTGACCTGGACGCGGTCAAAATGGCTGTTGGGATGCAGCAACGGACCGCCAAGATCAGTCTCAGCGGCGCAACCACTGCCGTCTCAGTCTGTGCCTGTTGCTCGCATCGAATCAGGTTGCCGATTCGACAAGCCGTTGGAAGCGCCATCTTGGGCGTCAAAAAGGACGCAATACCAGTGGGGCGCCAGGCGCATCTGCGCCGCGAGTTCGCTAAGCTGTGCGTAGACGAGGCGCGCGGGAAATCGCCACAATGTCGGTCAGGCCGCGCAGGGAAGACAAGTTGTCTCGTTGCACGCCATGGTTCAGTCCTTCTACGGCCGACGCATTGCCGAATCCTACAGTCGACACACGCAAACAAGATGGAGTCCGAGGATGCCCCGCACACAATGGTATCGGCTGTCATGGAGATTACCGGCGATTCAACTCCTGGCGACGATCGTCATCGCCTCGTCGGCCGCCTCGGCAGTTCGCGCGGCCGACACGGCGGTCTACAAGAACGGCGAACTGCCAAACGACTCGCGGTTGCAGGATCTGAAAGATCTCAGAGGCTATTTTCCGTTTCGAGTGCCCGAGGGGAAAGCGGCCTGGATGGCGCGCGCAGAGGACTTGCGCAGACGAATCCTGGTCTCCACAAACCTCTGGCCCCTACCCGATCGAACTCCGCTCAATCCCGTGCTGCATGGCAAAGTGCAGCGGCCTGGGTTCACGGTCGAAAAGGTCTATTTCGAGAGCTTCCCGGGGCACTATGTCACTGGATTGTTGTTTCGTCCCGACAAGCCCAGCCAAGGCAAGACGAGACCCGCTGTGCTGTGCCCGCACGGTCATGGCGGACGCCAGCAGGATTACGGCGAGAAGAATATGGAGAAGTTGATCAAGAGCGGCGCCGAGCGGTTCGAGAAATCGGGTCGGTTCCCGAAGATCGCCCGCTGCGCACAACTGGCTCGGATGGGTTGCGTCGTTTTCATTTTCGACATGTTGGGCTACGAGGATAGTACTCAAATCTCCTATCAGCTGGCCCACCGATACGCGAAGACGCGAGACGACTTCGAAGGCGCGGACAGCTGGGGACTCTACAGTGCGCAGGCCGAACTGCGGCTGCAGAGCATCATGGGGATACAGACCTGGAACTCGATTCGCTGCCTCGACTTTCTTCAACAGCTGCCCGATGTCGACCCTCAGCGCTTGGCCGTCACAGGGGGAAGCGGAGGAGGCACGCAGACGATCCTTCTCTGCGCGATCGACAAGCGACCGATTGCCGCCTTCCCCAACGGAATGGTTTCAACCTCCATGCAGGGCGGCTGCACTTGCGAGAATTGCTCACTCCTTCGCATCGGCAACGGCAATGTGGAACTCGCAGCGCTGTTCGCCCCCCGACCCCAGGCGATGACCGCGGCCAACGATTGGACGAAGGAGATGATGAGCAAAGGCTATCCCGAACTGCAAAAGGTCTACGAGATGTTCGGCGTCAAAGACAACGTCTATTGCCGTCCTATGCTCCATTTCCCGCACAACTATAACTACGTCACGCGGCAAACCATGTACGCCTGGTTCAACAAGCACATGAAGCTTGGGCTGACAGAGCCGATCGAGGAGACCGACTACTTGCCGCTGACGAAGGCCGAAGTCCGAGTTTGGGATGACAAGCACCCCAAACCAGAAGGGGGCGACGCCTATGAACGCAAGCTGACGAGACAGCTCGCCGATATTAGCGATTCGCAGATGAGAAAACTCGCGCCCAAGAACCAGGACTCGCTGCGAGAATTCAAACGCGTTGTCGGCGGCGCGGTGGCGACCATGATCGGACGCGGCATGCCGAAGTCCGACGACATTCAACGCACCAAGGTGCATAAAGACAAACAGGCTGGCTACCTACTATTTCGTGATCTGCTTCGCTATCAACCCAAAGGCGAGGAACTCCCTCTGATTTCCATCTTCCCCGTGTCGACCAAGTGGAACGGCGACGTCGTTGTTTGGATCGACGACCAGGGCAAACGCGGACTGTTCGACGGCAAAAGCCAGTTGAACGCGAGCGTGCGGAGGCTGGTTGACGGGGGCGCGGCAGTCGTCTCGCCGGACCTGTTTCAGCAAGGCGAATTCGTTGGCGGCGAAGTCAATCTGAGCGAACAGCGCGTCGTCAAGGGGACCAGGCAGTTCGCCGGCTACACATTCACTTATAACGACACCCTATTCGCTCGCCGAGTTCACGATGTACTCACCGTCGTCGCTTGGGTTCGGGGCGACGATCACATGGCCAAGCGAGTGAGTCTGTTCGGTTCGGCCAAAACGGGTGCAATCGCCGCGGCAGCGAGGGCCGTCGCAGGCGACACAATTGATCGAGCGGCCATCGATACGAGCGGATTTCGATTCGCTCAGCTCAAGTCCTATCGCCATCCCGACTTCCTTCCCGGGGCGGTGAAGTACGGCGACCTCCCCGCGCTGCTGGCCCTTTCGGCGCCCCAGCCGCTTTGGATCGGCGGCGAAGATGGGAAGATTCCCAGCCTGGTCTCGCAAGCCTACCAAGCTTCCGGAGCACCCAAGCAGATCACCTCCTCGCCCGTCCAGAGCGTGGAAGACGCCGCCGTCGACTGGTTGCTCCAGCAATAGACAGACGCCTTCTCACGTTGAGTTTACCAGAGAAACAGACGATAATCGGAGAAGTTTAAGCCTGCCGGGAGCCAATTCGGTGCAACACAATAACCACGCGTTTATGGACTACTACCCGCGAGAGCGGGAAGGGCTCACCGTCTTGAGCCGGCGGAACATGTTGAAGGCGGGCGTGGCCGGTTTGGCGGGCTTAAGCCTCCCTCAGTTGATTAAGGAACGCGCTCGAGCGGTTGAAGCCGGCACGCCGCTGAGAAAGAAGAGCGTCATCCTGCTCTGGATGACGGGCGGTCCAAGCCATATCGACACATGGGATCCAAAGCCGGATCGACCGCCGATGAACCGGGGGCCATTCGAGGCTATCGGCACGGCTGTGCCAGGCGTGTCTGTCTGCGAGCACCTTCCTAAACAAGCGGCCATGATGGACCGGTTCACCATCATCCGATCCGTCGACCCGAAGAAGAGCAATCACCAACCCAACCAGGTTATGCAAACCGGCTCCCGAGAGGCGGGTCCGCGAGCCAACCCGGCCAACGGAGCTAAGTACCCGGCGATCGCATCAGTCGTGGCGAAACACCGCGGTGCAAACGACCCTTCTATGCCGCCCTACGTCGCTTTCATGAAGCACCAATCGCATATCGCTTGGGGCGGATTCCTGGGCAAGCGGTATGACCCGTTTATCGGGAACCAAGCCACAGTGCTCCCCGCCTACGATTTAGTCGGCAAGCCGCTCAACCGAAATACCGGCGCCAACCTACTGCGACTACCCAGCGGACTCGATATGGACCGGCTGTCCAATCGCCGCAAGCTGAGCGAAGACCTCGACCGAATCAAGAAAGGACTCGACCTCAATGGCTCGATGGACGCGCTCGATCACTACCAGCAGCAGGCGGTCGACATGGTTCTCGGCCGTCAAGCGCAGAAGGCCTTCGATCTGACTCACGAGCCTCAGAAGAATAGAGATCGCTACGGCGACCATCTGTGGTGCCAACAAACACTGCTCGCTCGGCGACTTGTGGAAGCCGGTGTGAGTTTCGTTACGCTCGACTTGAGCTACCACACTGCGTCAGGCACTTGGGACAACCATGGCATCCCAGGCGGCGTCTACGGCGGAATCTCTAAAGGCCTCAAGCCTCTTCTGCATCTGTTCGATCACTTGCTCACGACGCTCGTCGAAGACCTCGAGCAACGAGGTTTGCTGGACGATACGCTGGTCATCACCATGGGCGAGTTCGGGCGGACTCCAAACATGGGCACGCAGAATAGCCAAGACGGACGAAACCACTGGCCAGTCGTGATGTCGATGTCCCTGGCGGGCGGCGGTTTTCGCCACGGTCAGGTGATCGGTTCCAGCGAGCGAGATGGAGGGCATATCAGATCCCGCCCCGTCACGCCCGGCGACCTTGCTGCGACCATCTACCATCACATGGGCGTTTCGCAAGACACCTACTACCTCGACGGACGCGGTCGGCCAACCGTTGTCATCGAAGAGAACGGCAAGCCGCTGGCGGAGCTGATTTGAGCGCCGGCAGCGAGCGGACTTGGCGAAAAAGAGATTTCCGCGCGACGAGCAGCAGCGATTCCAGAGAATCCACAAGCGACCGGTCCAGGTGGACCAAGATTGGCGCAAAAAAATAGGGGCGTGGCTTACCGCTCGCTCGGTCAGCCACGCCCCTCAGCGGGATCACTTGCATAAGAACGACTTTCCTAAAAGCACATTGCGGGCCAAAGCCTCCGCATTAACCGTCCCAACTCGACAAGTTGTTGGCAGCATGATACTTACACACCTTCCGCTCATTTCGGGACGCGATTGACAATCGCGATCATGCGCCCTGATCTGAGGCGCATGTTCAAGATCAGCACGACAAGCGAGCGAAACCCGTCCCCAAAACAAGAATGGTCTCCCTTATGGCCCACGTTATCTCACTGAAACGGCACGGCGCCTGCGGGTCAATCATCCTCGACCGGCCCGAAAAAAAGAACGCGCTCAACCGAGAATTGCTGCTGGAACTGAGACAGGGCGTACAGGACTTCCAACAGCAAAAGAGTGTCCGAGCCATTGTTCTCATGAGTTCCAGCGACGTCTTCTGTGCGGGACTTGATCTGCACGAGATGCACGAGACGAGCAAGGAGGAACAACCGTTCGGCCAGTGGGGCGAGGACGCCCAGCTCTATCGGAGCGTTCTCAACACCATACTCGATTGCCCCAAGCCGATCATCGCCGCCGTAAATGGCCCCGCATTGGGCGCGGGCGCCGTCTTGGTGCTCGCTTGCGACATCGTGCTCGCCTCAAAGCAAGCGACCCTCGGCTTCCCAGAACCGCGGCGAGGCATCGTCTCGGGCCTCGCTTCGCCGCTGCTGCAGTTCCGACTTGGCGGAAGTCGGGCCTCCTATCTGCTAACAACATGTGAACCGATAGAGGCTGAACGGGCGCTACAGTGGGGCGCGTTCCATGAGTTGCTGGACGATACGCTGCTTTGGGCTCGAGGCAATGAGTTGGCCAACCAAGTGGCCCTCTCGTCCCAGGAGGCAGTTCAGTTGACAAAGAAGATGCTCAACGAAACCGTCGGCGAGCACCTTCGAACTCAGCTGGCCTCTGGCGCCGCTGCAAGCGCGACCGCGCGCACGACAGAGGCGGCCGAAGAGGGTATCGCCGCATTCGTCCAGAAAAGACCGCCGACTTGGCCCTAGCTCGGCTGGCCGCGTACCCGAGCTGACTGCGCATGAACAAAGCGGGCTGAGTCGTACCAGATGACTCAACCCGCTTCGTTTGCTTGACGATGGAGTTTTCAGCTGAGAGCAATGAAGGGAACTGCCCTCTCTAGACGCAGGCCGCCTAGTATTTTGGCTTCGTCCCAGGCTGTCGCGCTTGCTGGGCGCCGAGCGAGTCCATGACGGCTTGCGTAATGTCGATGCCGCTTTGATAGACGACAGGGCGATTGATCCCGGCCAGGACGTCGTTTCGGTCGTTCACGTCGATTGGCTTTGAGTTGAAGCGAAGAACCAACCCGATGCTGTACTTGGTCGCTACCGCTTTGATCGCGCCCTGGATTTCAGTGTACGTTCGAAAGTACAGTTGCGATTCCTTCTCGAGCACGTCCTTGCGTTTCAGACCGGCTTCGACCTGGAGGTTCGACGTCCTGCGGGCGAGATTCTCTTCCGTTTGCTTGTAGTCGGGGCTGCCTGGCGTATAGAGTTTGAGCTTCTCGCCCTCCTCGACAAGCACTTTGCGCTCGTTGTTGATTCGTTCTTCAAAGGCCTTGATTTCAGCCTTGATCTTGTCCGCCTCTGAGGTAAATCGGGGGTGATTTTTGAAGACGTGACTAATGTCGATCACCGCAACGTTTACGCCCGACTGCTGCGCATGAGCCGCCGAAACGGACATGGCGCCTACTGCAAACATGAGAGCAACAACCTGTAGCGACTTGAACATCATCCCCTCCATGGAATCTAGTTTTGCCTTCGTGGCATTCTTGCGTGTTTGCTGAAGAGTCGTGATAATTGCACGTCTTGTGCCAAAAGCGAGTTTAAGACGGCGTCGTTCACGAGAAGTCAGCTCAGCCTGCCCATTTCCAACGAACCGCACTTTCCGCGGGAAGTTCAAACCGCGATTTGACGGTCTGGGATTTCCCAATCTTGCAAACGAATTGCAAACTTTACGAACTCTATCAACTGCATGCAGTGGTATGACGGCACTGCTTTCAACCGAGCCAGCGCGTTGGCCTCTCGGACTCGATGAGCGCTGGTCGTAAACGAGGCAAGATATGCGGTCTTTTCGGTCGTTGGCTCCCGTTTTGTCCACATCTTTCTTACTTTTTGTCAAGAATCAGCAACGGACCGGGACTCAAGCACTTGATGAAGCCGCCACATTCTCGCACCGAAAGAATACTGCCGGTGATTGACATTCAGCACGGTGTCGTCGTCCGCGGGGTCGCTGGAGATCGCGAGCGTTACCGGCCGATTCAGTCGAGGCTGACAGGCCATTGCGATTGTGCAACGATCGGGTTGGCCCTCCGCGACTCATTTGGCTTTGACCGCCTCTATGTTGCCGACCTGGACGCCATAGGCGGGGCGCCGGTCAACGCAACCGAAGTGGGCCAATTGCTCGACTTGGGCTTCCACCTCACACTCGACGCCGGGATCGGCGATGTGGGTGGGCAACAACGCCTCGCTCGGCAACTCCTCGGCGAAACAGAGTCAGCAAACATCGACTGGGTTGTCGGCCTCGAATCGCTTCGCGAGGCGGGGCAACTCGCCGCCCTGGCCGCGCTGTTAGGCGAGCGCTGCATTCTCAGCATTGACCTCAAAGGCGGCCAGCTGATGACGCCCATTGCCGCCTGGCAGGGACGAACCGCCGATTGGATTGCCGACCGCGCCGTCGACTGCGGGCTGCAACGAATGATTGTCCTCGATCTGGCCGCGGTCGGCGTTGACGCGGGTCCCCTTACGGTCAAGCCGTGCGAACGCATTCGAGCAAACCATGGGGACATTGAGCTGATCTCGGGCGGCGGCGTGCGAAACCTGGATGACGTGCAATGTCTCATCCGAGCTGGTTGCGACCACGTGCTCGTTGCATCGGCGCTTCACAACGGCGCCATCGAGCCAAGTTGCCAATGATGTGCAGCCGCGGGGGCGAGTGTTCCAGCATCGACGACACGGGCGACCTATAATGAATAGCCCCCGTTATCCAAGATGCTCAACTCCCGCACTAATCGGTGTATCCAGCGCATGCTGCAAGACTCGGACAACATGAGCTTGCCTCCGGCAGACGGATTCGAAGGCGAATTCGATGACGGGCCGCCAGTCGGGCCGCCCAAACCTTCCGAGGGCGAGGTCTGCCCGCCGCCCAAGAAGTCGCCGAAGAAGAGCGCGCCGGCGCCTTCGTCAGGTCGTCCCAAGCCGCCTTCCGTTCCGCCGCCCAAAGTGAAGCCGTCGATTGCGGTCGAGTTGCTTGTTTTGAGTGAGAAGAGAGGTTGGCGCGAGTGGCTGTTGATTCCACGGATCATGCGTCGCCTGTCGGGATTCTTCACGAGTGCGGTAGTCCACATGGGATTGCTGTTGCTGATGGCCTTGTTGTTCATCGCGTCAACGCAGGACAGAGAGAACGGGCCGACGTCGTTGCTGGTTGTGCTGGAGTCAAAGGATGATCCAGAGCTGATTGTCGCCAACTTCTATTCGCCGCAACCGCTGGACGCCGCGATGCCCAGCGAGCCGAGTGATTCCCTGACCCGCGTGACGACCCCCAATGCCCCGAACATCGATTCGCCGGTGGCCGGTCCTACGGCCGCGAACCAAGTGGCGCCCCAGCGGACTCCGGACCAACCGAGCATGGAGACGCTGATGACCAGATCTCTGGCCCCGGCGGGAGGAGGCTTTGAAGGGCGCACTCAACATATGCGAGCCAAATTGCTGGCGGCCCGCGGCGGCACGCCCGAAAGCGAGAACGCCGTTGCGATGGCCCTCGGCTGGCTCGCCGCGCACCAGTTGGACGACGGCTCATGGAGGTTCGACCACAACAAGAGTCCATGCGCAGGGCTCTGCCGCAACCCGGGCAACAACGCCTCGACCACCGGCGCCACCGCGCTCGCGCTATTGCCCTTTCTTGGCGCCGGCCACACCCACATGAAGGGCGAATACAAGGATGTTGTCAAGCGCGGCTTGTACTATCTCAGCAGCCGCATGATCGGCAGCAAGAAGGGCGGCGACCTGCGCGAGGGAACGATGTATGCCCACGGCATCGCCACGGTGGCGCTGTGCGAAGCCTACGCATTGACCCAGGACCCGCAGTACAAGACCGAATCCCAACTGGCAATCGACTTCATTTGCAACGCCCAACACTCGGCCGGAGGCTGGCGCTACTTTCCGGGGCAACCTGGCGACACGACGGTGTTCGGCTGGCAAATCATGGCGCTCAAAAGCGGACACATGGCCAAGCTGCATGTCCCCTCCCCCGTCATTGAACTCGCCAAGTCCTACCTCGATTCCGTGCAGCTCAACGACGGAGCTCTGTACGGATACCAAGGGCCCGTCAAATCGGCAACGCCAACCGCCGTTGGGCTTCTCTCGCGGATGTACACCGGCTGGAGCCAAAACGACGAGCGGCTTGAGCGAGGCGTGATCTACCTCGATGCGCTCGGCCCTTCGCGAACCGACATGTACTTCAACTACTACGCGACCCAAGTGTTGATCCACCACGACGGACCGGCTTGGCCGAGATGGAACAACCGCCTCCGCGACCAGCTTGTTAAGATCCAGTCCTCGCGCGGACATGAGCGGGGCAGTTGGCATTTCAACGACAAGCACTCATCAGAGGCCGGAGGCCGGCTCTACAACACCGCCATGGCCGCAATGATCCTCGAGGTCTATTACCGCCACATGCCTCTCTACGGGCTGCGATCCCTGGAAGACAACTTCTAGATCGTCGAAGCTCCACTCACGCACATCTCCTCCACATCGCCTCATATCTTTCGCTCTTTCGCGAAGGCGATTCTCCGCAAGTTGAGACGAAGAGAAAACGGGGCGAGACGTTGCCTGAGACGATGCCGTTGTGTGAAACGATGCAGCGTTAGACAACTCCGCCCCGCACAACTGGGAGGACGAAAGTGGCAGTCAGCCGGGTGGGCCACGAAAGGCGAACGCCGCTTAGAGTGGAAACTCTTCTTCCGAGGCGGCTTTGCCATAAATCGGCATGTGGCGGTAGTAGACCTCGAGGATCATCGTCGCCATGGCGGTGGAGTAGAGTCGCCCGCCGCGTTCGGACCCATGGTCGCCGGAGATATGCCAGCTACCCCGTTGGTGTCCATCTTTGTCTTGCGAGTTGACGAGCTGGTCGCGCATCACCGCATTCCACGCCTTCCACTCCTTACCTTCGGTCTGCTTCATCACTTGAGTGGCGTAGTAGTTGTAATACATGTTGGTCTTTGACGGTCCCTTTCCGCCAAGGAACTGGACGCCCCGCTCAAGCGCTGGATGATCTTTCTTCCAGCCGAGGTACATTCGGCAAAGCAAACCGACCGCGGTGGTCGAACTTCCCGCACCCGGGCCGGCATAGCCGTATTTCGAGCCGCTATCGACCTGAACGGCGTCGAGGAACTTGCTCGCGCCCATGACGACTTGAGGGGGCACCTGCAAGTAACCCATGTGGGCGCTCTTGAGCGCCATCAACTGCCAGCCGACGACCGAGGTGTCGCCTGGTTGTTTTGGCTGATACCGCCAGCCGCCGCCGACGGGGTCCTGGGCCGCGACAATGAAGTTAATCGACTTTTGGGCCGCCATCATCAGAGCTTTGTCGTGCGTCATGGCGTATGCCTCACACAAGACAATCGCGCACAGGCCGTGGGAATACATGCTGCCGCCGCCCTCATGAAACGACCCGTTCGGCTTCTGATGGGTCATCAAATAGTAGAGGCCGGCTTGAACATTTTGCTTGTAGTCGCCTTCCTTGTGGGTTTGACCAGCCCCCAGGAAAGGAAGCAACGCCAACGCTGTGGCGCCGTTGCGAGCCGTGTCGTTGAGGCTGCCTGGGTGAGAGCATTTGCCGGCACAGAGGGGGTTGGCTGCGTGGTTGAATGCCCAACCGCCATCTCGCATCTGGTGGACGGCAAGCCACTTCAACGCCAGGGCGACGGCTTCTTCGCTACCCTTCGAGCCGCCATATCGCGAGACCATCTTGCCTCGGTTGCCAGCCCCGCGGCCGTCGAGTCCGTTGCCGGTCAGTGCGCCGATCTCGCGCATCAAGTCATTCTTGGGCGCCGTGTTCTCACTGAACTCAACCAAGTCCACGTGGACCGCCGCCGCGTCCACATCCTCCGCGACATTGACTTCAGTGACTTCATCGGGGATGTCAGCCGCGACAAGTTCTGAGACCGGATTCGCCTCAAAATCAGTCGCATCAGTCAGCTCAAGCGGCTCATCGGGAAGCTCCTCCAATTCGTCGAGCACTTCCTCGTCCGCATTGGCGATCGTGATGATCTTCTTGTCACGTTCCTTCGCCATGATGGGGATCAAGGTGAGAATAATGATCGCAACCATATGCATAATCACGCTCACCAACCAGCTCGGCATCGCCTTCGTCAGCAAGAATCGCCCACCGCCGCCTTCTTCCTCATACTCGTCCTCATCCGCTTCAGCTTCAGCTTCTGCCTGCTCAGCCGAGGCCTCGAGAGAGGATTGTTCGGCCACTTCCGCAGCCGAGTTTGCGTGCTCGGAGGCAGCCGATTCTGCAGCACCCGCTTCCTGGGCGTCATCCCTAGTGATCTCTGGCTCTTTCGACATCGAAACAATGCTCCGTTAAGGCTCTCCGAGGAGCCGCAAATGGGCCCGGCTGGCCGGATCGGCCTTGGATGGGAAGGGCGAACGCTCTGGACATAACATTATCCAAATCGGCCTGAAACGCAAGCATAACCGCCGTTTGGATCGACTCCTACGCCTCTTATTCGCAGTCCAGAACGGAGTTTATTCACCTCTTCCCCTGTTTCTTGCCAATTCAAGTAACACCCCCCTCTTTGAAGGGGAAGGTAGCTATTCCAGCTTCCTCGCTCAACCTGCTCGACGCGTCTTCCGCTGGAATCGATGCTTCGTTAGACTGTGTGGTTTGACTAACACGAAATGGGCCCGGCTAGACGTGGCCCTGCATGGACATGGCTGCATAGACATGGCCCTGCATAAACAGGTGCAAAGGCGAGGACAAACGGATGGCCAAGGGCAAGAAGAAGGTCGAGACGGTTTTTCTCGTCTGCGAAGAAACCGGCGACTACAACTACTCACTGCGGCGAAAAACGGGCGGTGAAAAGCTGAAGCTGAAGAAGTATTCTCCCCGCCTTCGCCGGCATACGCTTCACGTCGAAAAGAAGAAATAGCGTCGCTGACGCGCTTTGCGGCTCGGTTTTCAAGCAGTCCGAGTGCAGCAACCCCCGGTGCGGCAGCCCGAGTGCAATGGCTCCGCAGCCGCGATCTCTCACGCCGCCATCACCGAACTCGCACTCTCTTTGGAGAGACGCGGCGTTTCAGACTACTGCCGTGATCTGTCTACTGCTGTGATCGTCGCGGTCATGGAGACCATGGGGCCTGCATTCACGGCGAATTCCTTTTGCGATACAATGACGCCGCGCGGCAATCTGGCTGGGCACGTTGCGTTCGCCTTCCTGAGCGCGTCGATCTCGATTCTCTAGCAACGGATTGAGCGACCATTTCAACAGAGTTGAGTTGGCCGCGAACCGTCATCGATGACATGGGTAAACGCTGGCGATTTCATTCGCACGACCCGGCTCGAATCACAGCACTGGAAGAGCGAGCTTCTGTCTCTCCCGTGGTCGCTCAATTGCTGCTTTGCCGAGGCGTTGAGTCGCCGGAATCGGTGAAGTCGTTCTTGGAAGCCAAGATGAGCGGGCTGAGGGATCCCGAGGTGCTTGCCGACGTACCGGGGGCGGTAGAGTGCATCAGCAAGGCGATTGCCGACAAGAAACGCATCATTGTCTACGGCGATTACGATGCGGACGGAATGACTGGCGCCGCGATCTTGATACGCTGCTTGCGTTTGCTCAGCGCCGACGTCGGCTACCACGTCCCCAACCGGCTCGAAGAAGGTTACGGACTCAACGACGATGCCCTGCGCAAGCTGGCCGAGCACGGCGCGTCACTGGTCATCTCGGTCGATTGCGGCATTGGCAGCGTGTCCCAAGCGAAGCTCGCAGCTGAGCTTGGGATGGAGTTGGTGATTACCGATCATCATGAATTCGCCGACTCGCTTCCCGAGGCGACGGCGATTGTTCATCCTCGACTGCCCGGCGGCGACTACCCGTTCGCCGGTCTCTGCGGAGCCGGCGTGGCTTTCAAATTGGCCTGGGCTTTGTGTCAGCACGCGAGCGAGTCGAAGCGAGTGCCTGACCGCATGCGGAGTTTTCTGCTTTCAGCGATTGGCTTAGCGGCCATGGGCACGGTGGCCGACGTCGTCCCCCTGCTCGACGAGAACCGCTTAATCGTCCGACATGGCTTGGCGAGTCTGCGGAAGTGCCCCGTATTGGGCGTCAAGGAATTGATGCGGATCACGAAGCTCGACGAGAAGCCATCGCTCAGCGCCGAGGACATCGGCTTCACGCTCGCCCCTCGTCTCAACGCATCCGGCCGTTTAGGACAGGCTCAGCTGGGCGTCGAATTGTTGACGACCGAGAACGCTGAGCGGGCCTCAGCCTTAGCCGAGTACATACACGAGTTGAACAAGAGTCGCGACAGTTTGGAGCGGAGCATCTACTTAGCAGCCTTGAAACAGGCCCAGGAGGATTTTGATCCGCTCAACGACGCGGCTCTGGTGTTGGCGGGACATGGCTGGCACGCGGGTGTGATCGGAATTGTCGCGGGGCGACTAGCTGACAAGTTCAATGTTCCCGTCGTGGTCATTTCGCTCGACAAATCCGGAGTGAAACCAGGCGTTGGATCGGCGCGCAGCGCATCGGGCTTCAACCTTCATGAAGCGATGGCCGAGAACGCGGACAGTCTGTTACGTTACGGAGGCCACGCGGCCGCAGCGGGGCTGACGATCGACGAGAAACAACTGGACCAGTTTCGGGGCGGATTCTGCGAGTACGCGGCGAGCGAGATCAGTACCGAAGCCCGCATCGCCGAGGTCCGCATTGACGCAGAGGCTCCGCTGAATCAACTGACATTGCAGACCGTCATGCAGATCGAGCAGTTGGCGCCCTTTGGGCAAGCCAATCCGCGTCCCGTGCTGTGCGCCTCCGGAGTTCAGTTGGCGGCGCCGCCAAAAACGATGGGCAAGACCGAACGGCACATGACCGTCCAACTCAAGCAGCACGGCGTGACGCTTCGAGCCCTAGCGTTTGGTCAAGCCGATTGGGTCGGCCCATTGGCCGAGAACGAGGGTTCTGTAGACATCGCATACAAGCCCATGATCAACGAATTCCGGGGTTTTCGAAAAGTCGAATTACACTTGGTCGATTGGCGTCCAACCCAGTCGCCGGCGGCTGTAAACCGTTAACCCGCACGCCGCGCCGCGAGCGATCTTGAACCGATCGGACCCCAGAGACCTTTGGGCCGTCAAAGTCCTTTTGGCAAGCCGGAACCTCTTCACCCCCTCCCCTCCCTCCGCTAAGATAATCCCTACTCCCAAAATCGGGGCGTGGCTCAGCCTGGTAGAGCGCTGCGTTCGGGACGCAGAGGTCGCTGGTTCAAATCCAGTCGCCCCGACT
>CAZWOU010000179.1:0-13326 GCA_964635375.1 uncultured Pirellulaceae bacterium
CGAGCTCTAACAGGCAACCCGGCCTCCAAGACACCTCCCGTGGGGGGGAACGACCCAGCCGCGCGGAAACGGGCTGGGGCATGACGGGCTTGGGCTGAGGAGATGCTGAGTGGCGGAGGGTGAAAAATCGAGGTCTGGTTTGAGTTCGGCCACGGACATGGGAATAATCGAATCGGTCAGCGGAATCACCAGCGGCGCAATTTGACAGAATCACCAGTCGCTTGTGCGTGTCGATTACATATCCGGTTTTACTCCATGCGAAGGACGAATCTCGCTCGTCAGTCGCTGACTTGCCAGAGGGCGATTAATCGCCAACTGGCCCAATCAACTCACTTCGCAATTCAAAGCTGGATCACGCAACAAGTCGCCGCCCACGCCCCAACTGCCTATCGAGCCGCGGTCTCGGGAAGGCTGTTTTGTGATGGGCATCGGCAACCGCTGTGGACAGCACCGTGCCTACGGGCTGAGCAGTGTTGGAGAATAAACGCAAATGGCCACTATTCTGATTGACAAATTGCTGCACGCTGCGATCAAGCAGGGCGCTAGCGATATCCATATTTCGGTCGGCCAGCCCCCGGTATTCCGCCTGCACGGTCGGATGCGAAAGCTGGAGACAAAGGAATTGGACCCGGACGATGCGATGGCGTTGATGAAGAGTATCGCTCCGGAGCGTTGCCAGCGCGAACTGCAAGAGGACGGAAGCTCGGACTTTGGTTTCGCTTTTGGCGATGCGGCTCGATTTCGCGTCTCGATTTTCAAACAGCGCGGCAATATCTCAATGGTGCTGCGGCAGATCCCCAACGACATGTTGTCGCCGGAGCAATTGGGATTGCCTGAGGTGGTGACCAACTTGGTGCTCCGCCCCCGCGGACTGTTCCTGGTCACTGGACCAACAGGCTCGGGAAAGAGTACGACGTTGGCCAGCTTGGTGAATTTCATCAATGAGAACGTCGATCACCACATCATCACGATTGAAGACCCAATCGAATTCTACCACTACCACAAGAAATCGACGGTCAATCAGCGTGAGGTAGGGGTGGACGTGCCGAGTTTCGCCGAGGCGATTCGGCGAGCGTTGCGGCAGGATCCGGACGTGATTCTTGTCGGCGAGCTTCGCGACCTGGAAACGATCGAAGCCGCGATTACCGCTGCGGAAACCGGGCACGTTGTTTTCGGCACCTTGCACACGAACAGCGCGCAGGGCACGGTCAACCGAATTATTGACGCCTTCCCCGGCAACCTTCAGGACCAAATCCGAACCCAACTTTCAACATCCATCATTGGTATCGTGGCTCAAACTTTACTACCGAAAATCGGCGGCGGTCGAATTGCCGCTTTCGAGATTCTGGTGGTCACGCCCGGTATCGCCAACTTGATTCGTGAAAACAAGACGTTCCGAATCAACTCGGCCATCCAAACGGGGGCCAAGTTTGGCATGCGACTCAACGACGACCACCTGTTCACGTTATGGCGAGAAGAGAAGGTCACCGTGGAGGACATTTTAGCGAAAGCCCACCGGCCAGACGATCTCGCAAAACGCATCGTCAACGCCAAACGGGGCGCGGAGGACGACACGGCGCCAACCGAGGATTTCAAACACGATTAGGACGTATTCAATTTCCGGTGAGCGACGCCAACGCCACGCGAGGCGACACTAGTTGCCAGAGGTGCGAAGCAACAAGAGCTACAGCAAGAGTTACTGCGGGACACATGACGACGCGCCCCTGAGTGGCGCGGGAAAGAGACAAGGGAGCCAGCATGGCGATCCGACGTATAGGCCAAATCCTCGTCGACCTGGGTTACATCAGCGACGAGCAACTGGAGATGCTGCTGGAGGAGCAGCAGCAGCAGCCGGGTGAGTTGTTAGGCAAGATTGCTGAAGAGATGGGGTTGGTTACCGACGACCAACTGGCTCAGGCGCTTGCCGAGCAAGGGGGAATGCGCGTTATCAGCCTGGTTGATGTCGACGTTCCCGCAGAGACGCTCAACAAAATCACCGAGACGATGGCGACGCTCTACCGCGTCATACCGGTTCGATTTGACGGAACGAAGCTGACGATTGCGACCGCCAACCCGCAAAACCTCTCGATTCAAGACGAATTGAGAACCTTCCTCGGTTACGACATCGAGATCGTGGTGGCCACGGAGCGAGACGTCAACACAGCCCTCGACAAGTTTTACAACGCCGCCGGCGATTCGGTCGGAAGTATCATCGACGAACTCGAAGGCGACGATGAACTGCGAAAGCAAGCTGCTGCGATCGGCACCGACGGTCCCATTGATATCACCAGTGTGGAAGCATTGGCGGACAGCGCTCCCGTCCGCAAGTTGCTCAACATGGTCTTGCTATTGGCGATCAAAGACCACGCGAGTGACATTCATTTCGAGCCCTTTGAGGATGAGTTCCGCATTCGCATTAAGTCGGACGGCGTGCTCTACGAAATGGTGCCTCCGCCGCGGCACTTGGCATTTGCGATTACCACGCGGATCAAGGTCATGTCCAACCTCGACATCGCCGAGCGGCGGATGCCTCAGGATGGTCGTATCGAATTGACGGTTGGCGGCCACCCGGTTGATCTAAGGGTCAGCGTGTTGCCCACGATGTTCGGCGAAAGCGTGGTGATGCGGGTCCTCGATCGTTCCGTCGTGTCGCTCGACCTGCACAATGTCGGGATGGACGAGCCGACGATGGAGAAGTTTCGCCAGGTGATCGCGGTCCCCAACGGAATCGTGCTTGTCACCGGCCCCACCGGCTCCGGCAAAACAACCACTTTGTATTCGGCTCTCAGCGAACTTAATACAGTGGCGGACAAATTGATCACGACGGAAGACCCGGTCGAGTACGACATCGACGGGATTGTTCAGATTCCCATTGACGCAGACATTGACGTGACGTTCGCCAAGTGTTTGCGAGCCATTTTGCGACAGGATCCGGACAAGATTTTGGTCGGAGAGATACGCGACCTGGAGACCGCTGAGATCGCGGTGCAGGCATCGCTGACTGGCCATACCGTTTTCAGCACGCTGCATACAAACGACGCGCCCAGCACGATCACGCGAATGAAAGACATGGGCGTGCCGACGTTCTTGATTACGGCGACGGTTGAGGCCATCCTCGCCCAACGGCTTGTACGTCGTATCTGTTCGCAATGCCGCGAAGAAACCGAATGCCCTCCAGACATGTTGGCGGAGCTTCAGATTGGAGAGGCGGAGTTGCGAAATTATCAATTCTTCCGCGGTAAGGGCTGCGATATTTGCAACAACACGGGCTACAAAGGCCGAGTCGGCTTGTTTGAGCTGATGATCATGAACGACCGCCTTCGCGAACTGATTATGCAAAACGCCTCGATTGACGATTTGCGCGATGCGGCTCAGGAATTTGACATGGTCACGCTTCGCGTCGCAGGCTTGGACATGATGACTCGAGGCGTGACGACACCGGACGAAGTTGTTCGAGAGACCATTATTGACGCGTAGGGAACTGACGCGTAGGGAACTGACGCGTAGGGAACCACCATCGACGAATGAAGCCGATTGGGCAGCGGCCAGTTTTAATAAACGGACCAACCACTTTAAGATCGTTCGAGAAGAAACCACCACCTAGTCGATTTTCGCGGAGCGAAAACGCGACGCTCGTTTCTCGAACGGCGACCACGACATCCATTCCACGCGGGACGAGAAGAGATGCCTACCTATCAATTTGAAGCGATGGACGCCACGGGACAAGAGATCCGTGACGTGATTGAAGCGGCGACGGAGGAAGACGCCCAAACAACTATTCGGCAGATGGGTTACTTCGTCACGAAGATCTCCGTCAAAAAGGCCGCTGCAGTCGAAACCTCGACGGGGGCAAAGAAGAAGCGTCCATTTGCCATCGGCGGCGCCAGCACCAAGATGATCTGTGCGTTCACTCGCCAGCTCTCCATCCTGCAGGACGCCGGTTTGCCGATCCTTCGCAGCTTGAGGATTTTGGAGAACAACAACAAGGGCGGCAAGCTGAAGAACGCCCTGATGGATGTTTGCGACGAAATCGAAGGCGGCTCGACCCTCTCCGAATCGATGGCGAAGTGTCCCAAGGTCTTCAATCGGCTCTACGTCAATATGATCAAAGCCGGTGAGGCCGGCGGCGCCTTGGAAGTTATTCTCCAACGCTTGGCCGACTTCCTCGAGCGATCGGAAATGCTCAAGCGCAAGATCAAGGGCGCGATGATCTACCCAATCGTTGTCGTTTCGGTGGCCGTGGGCATCTTGACCTTTATCATGCTCAAGATCGTTCCCGTGTTCGCCAAGATGTTCGACGAATTTGAGCTCGACTTGCCCAAAGCTACCGTGCTGCTGGTCAACATGTCCGAGTACATCAAGAAATACTGGTACGTGGGATTACTGGCCCCGCTGGCCATCTGGCTGTGCGTCAAACTGCTCCGCAAATTCAAAGCGGGCCGGATGGGCTGGGACCAGTTTATTCTCAAGATCCCCGTTGCAGGCAATCTGATCGAAAAGAACATTATGGCCAGAACGACGCGGACGCTGGGAACGCTCGTGGCCAGCGGCGTGCCCATCCTCGAAGGCCTGAATATTACCCGTGAGACTTCCGGCAATGCGATGTTCGAACGGATGTACGGTAAGGTCGGCGAAGCGATCCGCGAAGGCGAAGTGATCGCCAAGCCGATGAAAGAAAACTCCACGCCAGGATTCCATCCCGTTGCGTTGTTCTTCTGGTTTTGCGCCGGCGCCTTTCCCTTCCTCGTCGTCGTCTTTCTGCCCGACCTGTTGATGGAGGGGCTCTACATGACGTTGGGCGGCGGAACGGTGGGAGTGCTCTGGTACCTTACCCGGATGAATGCCCGCGTCGTTGATGATTTGGTCGTCAACATGGTGGATGTCGGTGAAGAGACGGGTGAACTCGACACCATGCTCTACAAAGTCGCAGACACGTTTGATGATGAAGTCAAGACACTGACCGATGGCTTGATGGCGTTGATGGAGCCACTGTTGATCGTCTTCCTCGGATTTGCCGTCGGATTTATCGTGATCGCCCTGTTCATGCCGCTGGTTGCCCTGATTTCAGGTCTATCCTAACGAACCCATAACTTGCCGCGCGAGCACTCAACGGTGCTCGGCGGCGGTCCCGTATCATTTCGCGTTATTTTTTTGTGGGAGGTTTCCATGACCCGCACCCGAAAAACTCGAACCGGCTTCACGCTTGTCGAGATGCTGGTGGTGGTGATCATTATCGGTATTCTGGCCGCTCTGTTGTTGCCCGTCATCGGCGGCGCCATTCGCCGTGCAAGACTTGCCGCCATCGCCATTGAAGTCGCCTCGCTCAACAACTTGATCGAATCGCTCAAGACCAACTACGGCAGCTATCCGCCGGACTTTGAAGAGTTTGACCGCAATCGAACCACCAAAGGTTGGACCTGGGGCGAGTACCAGCAGACCCATTCGGGCCGGTTCATGCGCAAGAACTTCCCCAAGATTGGCGCTGTCGATATCAAGTTTCTACTACAAGCTTCCCCCGGCATGGACAACAGCGAGGCGCTGGTCTTCTGGCTCAAGGGACTCAGCACAAATCCTCGAGCCCCTTTCACCGGCCCCGATGGACCAGGCAACTACGCGATCGCTGGCGGCCAGGTCGACACTCGCTTTGATTTCGATTTTGTTCCGACTCGTCTTCAAGATCGTGATGGAGACGGTTTCCAGGAATACTATCCGCCCTATGCGCCTGCGGGCGGCGTACCGTACGCCTACTTCAACGCGAAGAGCTACAGCACCTCAATGCCCGCTGCACTCTACCCGTCATTGCCAGCCAACCAGGGCAAAGTGTTCATTCATGCCGAGCACTCGCCAACGGCGCTTTGGAAAGTCACGCTCGATTTGAGTTCGGGCGGGACGGCAAGCTATACGGCGGTGCCGATCGCCGATCCCGAACCGAACGATCCGATGGGCATCGCCCGTCCGCAGAAGTCGCAAGAAGTCATTCCGAACTCGAATCAGAACCCGCTAGACACCCACCGAGCGGCTTCCTTCTACTACGTAAAACGCGATGCCTTTCAGATCATCAGCGGCAGCCTCGACGGCAAGTTCGGTCTTTCGCTCTCCTTCTACCCCTCGGGCGATCCTCTGACAGCGGCGGCCGGCATTCGGACCTACCCAGCTGTGGCCTCGCCGACGATCGGCTATGGCAACGGCGAGCTCGATAATATCACCAACTTCAGCGAAGGCCGCACGTTGGAGGACCTTATCCCATGAGCGTTCGCGTTCGCGAAAAATCGCGACCCGCCTTCACATTGGTGGAACTGCTAGTCACGATCACGATCATCTCGATTCTCTCCAGCATGTCGCTGTTCGCCATGTTTCGCGCACAGCAACAAGCTCGGCTCGCTCGGACGCGAGTGTTGATCGCCAAGGTCAATGACTTGATGCTGACGAAGTGGGAGACTTACAAGTCGCGTTCCGCGCCGGCCAGGTATGTGCGCTCGACTCAAGGGGCGGCAGAACCTACGCTGCGTTACAACCGCCGCATCCAAAGAGAGCGACGCGAGTTTCGCATGCTGGCGATTCGCGACCTGATGCGTATGGAACTGCCGGACAGAATCAGCGACGTTCGCGACGGCCCCACGGTCCCAGGGCTCGCGACGCCCTCGATTCGATCGTCCTACCTGTTCGCTTGGTCCAATGCAGAATCAGTGAAGGGCGGCGCCACTTGGACGACAACCCATCAAAGTTCTGAGTGTCTCTATTTGATTTTGTCGTCCATGCGAGACGGCGAGTCGTCGGCGCTTGACTTTTTCCGCACCGACGAGATCGGCGATACCGACAACGATGGAATGAACGAGATTCTCGACGGACTCGGCCAACCCGTGTACTGGTTGCGTTGGGCGCCCGGCTTTAGCACAACGCGAGGTCCTGACGGAGAATGGGGCGTGGCCGGAGTTGACGACGACGGCGACACCGTCATGGACAATCATTCCGAAGCCGGTTGGGACGGCTCGGATGACGTGGTCATCTCGGAAATCCAAACTCGCAACGCCAAGAAGTCGCCCGACTTCTTCGACATCCTGCAATCCGACCCGCGTTTTCTTGACAACAATGTCGAGTTCAACCCGTTCGGGCTCTACCCGCTGATCTACTCGGCGGGCGAGGACGGCGAATACGACATTTATCAAGCCGATGAGGATGGATCAGCGATCGACATGGGCGCTCCATTGCCCGCAATTTTTCGCTCCATTGCTTCGCGACTGGGCGGCGGAGCGTTCCCCAACGACCCCTACACGTCTCCGGCGAACTCGCCGAACTTGAACAACGTTCTGGGGACGCCAACAGGGTATGGCGTTCGAGACAATATCGATAACCACAACCTGGAAACGCGAGGCGACTAATGAGTCGGCGCGGAATAACGCTCGTAGAACTGCTTGTCGTGATCACGATTGCCGTGGTCCTGTTGGCAGCGGCTGCGCCTATGTTTCGACAGGGCGTCGAAGAGCGAAAACTTGTGGGAGGCACACGCGGTCTCAGTGGCGTCATCCTCAAAGCCAAGGCGTTGGCCGCCGAATATGGCCGACCGATTGGGATCGCGATCGAACGCCTCGATACGTCCGACCCGTTGGCCAACCCAATCGGAGCGATGCAGAGCGTGCAGGTCTATGTCGTGGAAGTCCCGATCCCGTACACGGGAGATATGGATGATGCGACTTGCTTTCTTCGCGACATGAACCACGGAGTTGGCGCCGATGGCGAGTGGGGCGTTGCCAACGTCGATGATGACGGAGACAGCAATGTGGACAACATAACCGACCGCGGCGCGCCGTGGTCGGACGATGGGGACGGGATGCCGGAGACGGCGACGTTTGCCCCCATCCTGGGCAGCGAAGGGGCTCGAGTCCTAGCCGATCCGGGCGATTTGATTCGCTTCAATTTTCGCGGACCGCTCTACAAGATCATCGCCAAGAACCGAATTACGCCGACGATAACCGATCTCGTCTTCGTTCACGCCGAAACGATTTGGGGCAACGGAGCGAATGGCGTTCCTAACGGCGGCGTGTACGGAAGCGATGATATTTGGGTTTCGCCCGCCGCTCCTCAGGCCGCGTTTAAAGAAGCTCGTTTTCAGATTTACCGTTCGCCCATCCGCACCCTTTCGGCGCCTTATTCACTTCCGACTGGCATCACCATCGACCTGTCCGTTTCAGGTCTTGGGCCAAGTGGCGGCGAGTTTGGGGCAATGCCGGCAGGCGTGTTCAATCACCCCGTCGTTATCATGTTCACGCCCACCGGCGAAGTCGATTACATCTGGTTCAATGGTCGCCGCTCGCGAGCGCAACAGCCAATCCACTTGCTCGTTGGCAAAGCCGAATTGGTCAGCCCGCCCAATCCGGGCAACCTGTTGGGGACGCTGGCCAACGTGATCAACTTCGACGACTTCAATGGCAACGGTCAGCGGGAAGGCGCGGAAGAGGTGTTTTCGAACTTAATGGCGGGCGACGACACAAGCTGGGTTTCGATCGGACATCGAAACGGGCTGGTTACCGTCAGCGATAACGAAACCATCACGCTGAACAACGCCTTGGCCGATCCACAGAAGATCGCCGACGCCATCGCACAATCGCGACTCAGCGCCGTAAAGTCCCAATCCTACGGAGGACGCTAAGTGTTTCGACTTATCAAGCCATGCTTAGCACGAACCGACTGCGTCGCCCCGAGTTCGGAGAACGACTTGATCTCGGCGTCAACGTTGATCTCAGCGTCAACGCGACGCAGCCGACGGGGCATTAGTTTGATCGAAGTCACTTTTGCCATCGGCGTAGTGACCGTCGGCTTGTTGGGCGTGATCGCATTGCTGCCGCTGGCCGCACACCACGCTCGGCAAGGCGAGATTACGGATCGAGCCTCCGTGTTGGGGCAGTCGATGGTCGAAGAGATCGACATGCGAGGCTATCGCCGGCCCGACATGTGGCTCGTCTGGAGCCCCATTCCGGGCGCCAACCGATTCACTCCGTTCCGCCCCGGACCGGGCCTCGCCAACTGGCAAGTCTGGAACTTTGCCACCGGTAGCTATGTCTCCGCAAACAGCCTGAGTGGCAACATCCCCGGCAATCCCGGCGCATTGCGAGGCAACATGGTGCAGGCCTTCTGCATCGATCCTCGATTTCTCAATGACAACATTCAGAATCTGCTTGGGGCATCGCCTCCTCTGATCGCGCTTCCCTCAACCTTGGGGACGCCGCGTTCAAGCTTCTTTCCCTACTACCCGCCGAACCACCCGACCGCAATGGGCGCGGCCATACCGCGGATGACGCGCATTACAGTAAAAGCAAGCCCCACGAGTAACAACTTGCTTTCGTTTTCCCAGGCCAACAGGATTTTTGTCTCCGACGACGATTTGGCCGTCGAGTTCCCCAAGGACGAAAACGTGAACTCATTTATTCACGGATTCAACGAAGGCGAGGACGGTGGCTGGGGCGTCGCCGACGTTGACGACGATGGCCAGAACGGCATTGACGACTACGGCGAAGCCGGTGCGGTTGGATCGGATGATGTTATTGAGAATCGAACCGCCTGGGGCAGATACTCCTGGATCGCGACGCTTGCTCCCAAGTTGGATCTCACGCAGGCCGCTCGCTCGAGAGAAGAATACACCCTGTCCGTGGTTGTCTTTCACAAGCGCGACGCCTCGATGACCATCGACGACAAAAATGAGGCAGTCGCCAATGTGGCCAGCTTTGTCAGTGGAGGTTTTGGGGGCGGTGAGGTGATCTTGGAAGCCACTGACTCGGCGGAAGACGAGCACATATTGGGTGGGTTGCGGCGAAACACTTGGATCATGTTGGCGGCCGATTCGATCGCTGGACCGATCTTTCGTTGGTACCGAGTATCTTCGGCCGATTCCGATCAAGCGAGAGAGCCGTCAACGATCGGCTACAACGGGGGCAGCCTTGTGTGGCGACGCCAACTGACCCTTGAAGGCACCGACTGGACTCGACCCGAATGGCAAGGCGCCATACCGCTCTTCCGAACCCAGGCCACACTCATGTCTGGAGTCGTCGCCGTTTACGAAAAAACCATCCGCTTGGAATCGTCATCCTTGTGGAGCCAATAACATCGAGCGGGCGCAATACAGTTTTGGCCGTTCTCCTCGCGACCTAGAACGGCCCTACCAAGAGGCCTGTCAACAAATGACAGGATAGATTCATGGAGAAGAGACAGATGACGCGTCACAAACCGAATCGTGGTGTTGTGCTGTTGGTCGTGCTCAGCCTGCTAGTCCTATTCGTGGTCGTCGGCTTGACCTATGTCGTCGTGGCTGGCCAATTTCGCAAGGCGGCCTTTGCCTCCGCCAAGCGCCAAAAGCTGGCGGAACAGCCTGAGAAGCTTACCGATCTGGCGATCTACCAACTTATTCGTGGAACCAGAGGATCGCGTGTCCCTTCGTCCTTCCACGGCCAAGATCTGCTTGGCGACTTGTATGGCAACGACGGAGTGAAGGGAGTTGTCGTCGGAAACGCCGCGCTTCCTCACGCAGCGGCAGCCGCCGGCGGGGATTTCACCACACTGAGATTCAACTTCAGCGCGCTCGCCAGCCAGCCGTTTAGTCGGCATCCGCAATTGGCCCAAGACCGCAACATGCTGCTGGACGACTATTTCAATGGCCGAGTGCTCACGATGCTCTCGGGACCGCTCGCGGGGCATAGCACGCGGGTCGTCGATTACTATGTTACGCCCGGCGGCGGCGGACGCTGGGGCGTGACGGGCGTTGACGACGATGGCAATGGCGCGTATGACGATTACGCCGAACGCGGATATCCATTCAATCCCCTGGCCGCTGGCGGAGACCAATTCCTCGTCGTCATTCAGACGTTCAATTCCGATGGCGCCTCAACCGGTCTTCCGGCGATCGGCAACGAGTTCATTATCAACGGACGCCCCTTCAACGGCACGGGCGCCGGGTACCTCGATATCGGCAACGCCAATTACAAGGGAATGGGAACGGCGACCTATAACCTGGATGCGTTTGCCTATGATCGCGGCGCGGATGGGCAATGGGGGGTCGCCGGAACGGACGATGATGGCAACACGATAACCGACGATGCGGTGGAAGCGGGTTGGGCAGGTTCGGACGACGTGCCGATCAACCAAGCGCTCGCGCCCCACTATGGCGCCTACCCCAGTTCGGTCATCAGCCCGGACCGCGGCGGAGTGGACGAGCCCTATGACGCGGCTGACTATCAGAACATGTACCTGGCGATGATCTCGCCCGACGCGACCATGCCGATCATCCCCTCATTCCATCGGCCCTCGCTGATCAATTATTGGGCGAACAACCCAGATCCGACAGTCAGCGGCCAATGGAGCCCTGCGACGAATCCGCGATGGTGGAAAGAGATGCGGCGCCGCGTCATTTTTCGTCCCATGCCTTGGGATCATCCAAACTTCACAGGCGGCAACCGAAATTTGTCGCTTACGCCAAGCGATGTCGACTGGGACATGGCCAACACCGACGGACAACCTGGCGTCGCCGGCCGCGACGATGACAACAACGGAATCGTAGATGATTGGAGCGAAATCGGTTGGCCCGGCTCCGACGATCGACTGACGCCCGCTGCTGAAGTGCGGATTTTCAACGCTATGGTGCTTAGCGGCGGATACGACGTCGACAACGATGGCGACGGACGCAAGGACAGCATGTGGATGGACATTGGGTTGCCGATCAAGACGGGTCCCGATGGGCGATCCTACAAGCCGCTTGTGGCTGTGCTGTGTGTCGATATGGACGGTCGTCTCAACGTGAACGCCCACGGTCAATTGGCCCACATGCCGCCACCACCCGTTGTAACGCCCAACCCGAGTCCTTACGCAAGTTGGGCCCCCGGTGCGGATGGCGCTCCCGGCGTACAAGGGCGAGACGACGACGGGAACGGAAACACGGATGACGCGTGGGAGTTTGGCTGGCCTGGGTCGGACGATCTTTACGTCGTGAATGCGGCGACGCTCCCAACAGCGGCAAATCCTCTACTCCAATTGCTCTTCCCCGACAACCGGAATCCGTTTGGCGTTTCCACTTCGGTCCCGCTGCCTCGTGGTCGGGGCGAAGGACCAGCGGAAATCAGCTTGCTGCCGGGTTTCTGGGGCGCATTCAGACAGGCCCAGAACGTGATGCTCGCGCGCTACGGCGGTGGAATTCCGGGGACGGCTAATGGCATTCAAGACAAATGGAGCGTGGTGCATCACCAAGGCGCGCCGATCCATCACTTCCAACCGTGGGTGACACTCCCGCCCATGCTCGCGCGGCGACCCGATCGACCAATACGCGACTTCTGGCTCCCCGGTCCCGATGGCAACTGGGGCCGCGCTGGAATCGATGACGACCAAGATGGGACGACGGACGAATACGACGAATCCGGTTTCCCCGGAACCGACGATTTTCACTACAACACGGCCTACGGCGATCCCTCGAACATTCGCGGACTCGGACCGGTCGGCATGGACTTGGTCGGCAACCCGTACCACCTCAATCAAGGGTTTCGCAACGAGTACGTTGACAACCCCTACGAACACTCGCCGCAAGCCAATTCGCTCAGCGATCGCGGATCGCCTCGCTACACGGTGCACGACCTGGAAGGCATGCAGCGAATCCACGATGCGGACGGCCGTTTGCTGAAGAGCCGCTTGTTGGACGCCGCCAGCTCGTCGCTCCGCGGCGGCGAAAAAGCAGCCGCATACCGGCGCCATTTGTTGACCACCCATAGCAGCCATATTCCAACCCCGTCCACGGGGATTACTAGTAGCCGGCGAGCGATGGCAATTGGACCGCCCGCATGGCCGATGCCGAATGGCGCCAATGGCAATGTCCGTTCGCCCCACGTGCTGGATCTGTATGTTGAGAAACTGCTCCGCAACGGCGTGACCTCGTCTCAATTGCAAGGCCAACTGAACAAGATCGTGCCTTGGGAGATCCGTCACGGACTGAAGTTTGACATCAATCGCCCCTTCGGCAACGGTCTCGACGACAACCACAATGATGTCGTCGACGACCCGCAGGAGTGGCTGCGAGGCGAGGTCGCCTTTACCTCGTATCGCGCGCCGCCGACGTTTGGCCGAATTGGCCCTGTCGTCGCGCCGCTTTTCGGTCGCCCCGCTTTCAATCATCGCAATGGCGGGCCGTCCAACCTGGATCCTCGCTCAGTCTACGCTCGACACCTCTACTGCATGATGATGCTGCTTGTCGAAGATGGTTACAGGCAACCCTTTATCGAGCAATCGGAAGAGACAGCTATTCGCACTGAGTCCCAGTCGACCTACGGCGACGATCGACTCCTGAAAGAAATTACG
>CAZWOU010000179.1:13336-14104 GCA_964635375.1 uncultured Pirellulaceae bacterium
CGGCCCAACGTATCGCGCAGTGGGCGGTCAACGTGGTCGACTTCCGAGATTCCGACGCGATCATGACTCCTTTTGAGTACGACATAAACCCGTTTGACGGGTGGGATGTCGATGGTTGGATCTCAATGGGACCGGGCCCCGACGGCGCATGGGGCGCTCGGGGAGTCGATGACAACATGAATTCAGTCGTCGACGAACGCGCCGAAGCTGGCGCCGGCGACGATGTGGACGATCGCTTGCTAAGTCCCACTTCCACGCCGCCGCGTTCAAAAGTGATTGCTCGACAACGGCGCGTCGTTTGGGGCGTTGAACGTCCCGACCTGATGCTCACCGAAGTCAAATCGACGCATAGCGTCCGCACTAAGGACTCAAGTCATGACGACGACATGCAAAAAACGCTGACGGACCCGATGCCCGATGCGACGATGGACCAGTATCGAATTCCCCAGGGCTCTGTGTTTATCGAACTCTATTGCCCTCAAAACCGGTTTGCCCACGACCCGAGGATGCCGGCTGAGTTGTACGACTTCGATGGCAAGTTGGATCTTCATCGTCTCGCCCCTGGTCAGAACCCAGCGGCCATGATGCCTCAACTGCGGGACCGACCTCACCCCGTTTGGCAGGTCGTGATTGCTCGGAAAACGGAAAATGCAGGCATGGGCGAACCGGAGACCCCATGGGAACGCCTTGATACGGCTCATCAATTGTTCACGACGACCGAGTTTGATCCAAACAACATGCGAATGCTCTACGACAGCACGACGGCGC
>CAZWOU010000180.1:0-14052 GCA_964635375.1 uncultured Pirellulaceae bacterium
AGGCCAAAGGCAGACAACATCGTCCATTTGTGCGCCGCGACCCTGCCCCGCTTGATCAGAAAGTAGCCAGCGAGCAACATCAATCCGGACAGGCTGTTCAGCGCCGCGTTGAGATGAGGCAGTATGTCGACGAGGTCCAAACGGCATTCTCCACTGTGGATCGCTAGAGGGGGCGACTGGCCCCGCATCACTGACTTGCCAAGATCGAGCGCTGCTTTGACAAGGCGGCAATGCAGGCTATTGCTTCTCGAATCGCAAGAGGCGCTATGAGGGCGACTCCGCTTTGCCATCGACTGGTTTTTCGTCAGGCTGCCCGTCTTCCGTCTCGTCATCCGTTTCCGTCTCGTCATCCGCTTCCGCCTCGGTATTTCGTGGCGTCGCCGTCTCCTCTGACTTCGGCGGCTTCGTTTCCTTCAGCAGGCTAGCGATCAATTTGTTCATCTTCCCCACCTCGATCACATCTTGCCAGCTGAACTTGCCTCTCACGGATCCCCACTTGTCGACGACCGCTACGCGGTTCATATGAACGCTTTCATCGACGTACATCTGGTACATCTCGGCGCCTATTCGGCGCGTGTAGGCCAGGTCGCCTGTGAGGAACAACCAATCCGTCGGATGCGCGTTGAACAGGGTAGCGTACTCGGCGAGGCGTTCCGGCGTGTCATTCTTGGGGTCAACGGAAATGCTGAGAAGACGAACGCCTTGCGATCCGAACTGCTGGTGCAGCGTTCGCATCATCTCGTTTTGAGCGCGACAGGTGCTAGGGCAGGAAACGAAGAAGAAACTGGCGACGTGGACATGGCCGTCGAGTTCGCGGGAATCGAATTTCTTGCCGCTGCGTTCGGTCAAGGAGTATTCCTTCAGCAGTTCATCTTCGGGAACACCAGGCCAGGCGGGCACCTCGGCCGCAATCTCCGCGTCGGTGGCGTGCGTTGGACGCGACAGTCGGTAGGCAGTGACAACCGTCGCCGCTCCGCAAAACAACATCAGCAAGGCAGCAAAGAACAGAAACGTTTTGTTCATAACAAGTCTCCTCGAGTGCGTTGTTCGGCGATCTTCCAGGCGACCGCAAAAGAGACCAACGCAAACCCCAATGTTACGCTCCAACTGGCTGCCATAGAAGGCGCCCAGATCTCAGAATAGTCTAGATTCGGCGACAACAGCCGGCGAACTCCCGCCACGGCGTAGCTGAGCGGATTAAGCCGCATGGCCCAATGCATCGCCAATTGCCCCCAAGCTTCAGACGTGGCGGGCGGAGCTGGAAAAAAGGCGCCGGAGAGCAGCCACATGGGCATCAAGAGCAGGTTCATGATGGCGTGAAAACCCTGAGTCGACTCCATTCGCCACGCCAGCACGAACCCCAAAGAAGTCAAAGCTAAGGCGGAAGCAAAGATCAACAACAAAAGCTGAAGCCATCGCAACGGCTCGAAGCTGACTCCCATCGTAAAGGACAACGACAGAAAGATCACAGCTTGCGCCATCGCCAATATCGAGCCGCCCAGGACCTTACCCATGACCATCGACCAGCGAGGTATGGGGGCCACGAGCACCCCCTGCAAGAAACCCTCCTTGCGATCTTCAATGATCGAGATCGTGGCGAAAATCGCTGTGAACATGATGATCAACATCATCGTACCTGGAAAGAAATACTCGCTGAACGTGAGGCTGTCGCTACCTCCCATTTGAAATGCGCCATGCAGCCCAGCGCCGAATAACAGCCAAAACAGAATTGGTTGACCAAGCGCCCCAATGACTCGATTGCGTTGACGTACAAAGCGAATGATCTCGCGCCACGCCAACACTCGGACGACGCGCCATGCGGCGACTTGGCGATCGATCGAAGGTGTCGCGTCAGACATAGATCTAGACTCGCTTGACATTCTCGGCTGCGGGTTGCCCACCAGGAATCACCATTCATTTGCTCTCTGTGCACTCGGCGAGAAACACGGTTCTTCGCCGAGACTCATGTCAATTCGCCATCACTCGGCCCGCTGGAAAACGTTCGCCCCGTCTTGGAAATGAAGACATCCTCAAGCGTTGGCTTCCCTAGTTTGATCGCGGTAATCTCATCGGGAAACGCCCGCAGGAGATCAGAAACCCAACGCTGACCATCGCGCGTTTCAAGCCGCACGCGATCTCCAATCACGCTTGCGGAGACGTCCAACTCCGCCTGAATCCGCCCGCACAGTTCTTCCGCGTCCTGCGTTTCGATCATGATCGAGTCGCCTCCGACACCACGCCGCAACGTGTCAGGGGATCCCATCGCCACCAGTCGTCCCTCGTTGAGGATTGCGATACGATCGGCCTTCTCGGCCTCCTCCAACAAATGGGTCGTTAGGGCAATCGTCACCCCCATCGCATCTCGAAGCTGCAAGAGTCGTCGCCAAAGGTCGATGCGCGCGCCGGGGTCAAGCCCGGTACTCGGCTCATCAAGCAACAGCAATCGCGGCTCGTGTAACAACGCCTTCGCCAATTCGACCTGCCGCCGCAGGCCCCCCGAGAGCGTCTCGAGTAAGTCCCCCGCTCGTTCCGCCAAGCCGAAATCGTCGAGCAAACTGTCGATTCGAAGGCTCGCGGATTTGGGCGACAGCCCATACAGGGCCGCTTGGTGCACGAGGTTCTCCCTCACGGTCAGTTTGCCGTCCACGCTCGGCGACTGAAAAACAACGCCGATTTGATGCCGCACCAATGCAGTCTGAGTTCGAATGTCGGCGCCAAGCAACGAGAGCTGGCCCGTTTGCGGCGGAATCAAGGTCGAGAGGATTCGAAAAAGAGTCGTCTTGCCGCTCCCATTTGGGCCCAGCAATGCAAACACCTCACCAGCGTCGATTGAGAGAGAAAAATCGTCGAGTGCAACTCGATCGCCATAACGATGCGTCACGCCTCGGACGATGACGGCAGGGCATGGGCGAGTTGAGTCGGCGTCATTCATGCTCGTTGCCCGCGCCGGAAATCAGCGGCAAAAGGTATAGCGCCAGAAAACAGCGGCAAAAGAATACGTCTCACTTGACCAGCGCGGTTCTGACCTCGTCCAAGCAGTGACTCGTCACGCTATGAACCGTGACCGTCAGTCTCTTCCGGCTGGCCCTCTTCCGGCTGGCCCTCTTCCGGCTGGCCCTCTTCCGGCTGGCCCTGTTCCGTGTCGCCGTCGCCGTGCGCCGCATGCCCAGGATGCTCAGAGCTCGTCAGTTCAGGAGCGTGTCGAATTCGTTCTTCCGAGTAGTTGTCTGAGCGCCAGCCGATATCGGGCGTAAGCGCGAGAAGAAGCAGCGTGCTCATAATGACGCAGGGAACCGTAAGCACATACTTCCAATTCGCCTCCCAAAACAGGTGCATAAAAATCGCCATCACCAAGCCTGCTTTGACGCAGGAGATCACGATCATGATGGCCCAACCGATGGACTTCGCGGCGGGGTTAGTCACCGCAGCACTAGAAAACGCCCCGCCCAACACGTAGGACGCGATGGTAAGAGCGATAAGCGCTAGGAAAACAACAACATACATGCCCATGCCTGCATGGGTATTGTCGCCGTGGCTGGGTTCGTCGTGATGGTCGGTCATTGGGATTCCATTGCTCTATCGACTGGCTGTGTGCATCGTCGCCGTTGCCGGCTGAAAGGAGATCAGTTACTAGAACAAATACAACAGCGGGAACAGGAAGATCCAAACTAGGTCAACAAAGTGCCAATACAGCCCGGTATTCTCGAGGAAGTTGGTCTTCCTTGAGTCGAGTTTGTAGGGGAGCGCCGTGGCAAACACAATCAGCCCAATCAGCACGTGGACGGCGTGAAAACCGGTCATCAAGAAGTAGGTGCTGGCCCACATGTTGCCGCTGGGAATCTTGATCGGCAACCGCAGCCAAGAGTGTTCTTCGTTGAGCCCGCTGTGGGCGGCGGACTCGAGCAGTTTGGGGATCAGAATTCTGCGGTTCTGATATCGCAGGACGGTTTCCTCTGTGGCGGCCAACGCGGTCGCCGCCCTCGCCAACTCCGTCGTATTGGCCTGCGTTTCCTGAGTCGCTTGGTCAAGGCGTTCAGTCAACGCCGTCAGCTTTGACTCCGCTGCCGCAATGCTGTCGTCCAACTTCTTCTTGGCATCGTCGGTCTCATTCTCTTGCGTTGCCGCTTCGTCAAGCTTTGCGCGAGACGCCTTGAGCGCGGCGACGGTCTCTTCAGCCGCCGTCTTTTCACCGCCCAATTGCGTCGCGAGAGCGACGAGCGATTCGTTTCTCTTGTTGAGTGTCGATTGAACCACTTGGAGCGATTCCGTTTGCACGGAAAATCGCTTGAATGCCGCATCGATTTCCTTGACTTCCGCGTCTGCGTGAAGTTTCATCGCATGTTCGTCGGCATGCAGCGGGTAAATAGCGTAGGCGGAAAAATCGAAAGCCTTTTGTTGCAGAGCCGAATCGCCCTCCTGCATGGCTTGCGACTCGGCCCAGCGCACGAGGTTCTCCTGCAGATCGGTGACCAAGGCAAGCCGATCCGCATCGGCTTGCGGCAACTCGCCTTCCTGCTCGACCTTTTGGGCTTCAAGTTGCGTTCGCAGCGAACCAAGCCGTTCGCGCACTGCGGACATGTAATAAACATCCGCCTTGTCGTGCATCAGACTCCGTTTGTGCACGGGGTAAATCCCGTGGTCGAACTTAGATTTGTACTCAAAGCCCTTAACGCCGAGAAATGCGGACCCCATGATGAAGGTCGCGAACAAGGCCACTTTGGCAAAGTACGGCTTGTCCCGCTTTGCATACTCGTAGGCCAACACAATCGTCAGGCTGGAAAACAACAGGAGGGCCGTGTTGACCGTTCCAACGAACTCGGAAACGTGCACGTCGTGCGGCGTGGGCCAGATTCCATTGGGCGCGCCGAAGCGAAGCACGATGAACTCCCCAATTAGCGCTGCGAAGAACATGATTTCCGTGGAGAGGAAAAGCCAGAGGAACACCTTGCCGTTATTGAGCGGCAAAGCGGGCTGATACTCCAACGTGATATGACCGTGTCCGTCGTCGTTATGACCGTGTTCCGCCATGGGTCTTTTCGTATTTCTGAGCCAATAGGAGAGTAAAAACTACAGCAAGGGAAAAATAATTAGCAAGGCCATCAGCAACGGCAAGTAGATCAACGTGGCCCGCAGCAATACGCGAGCTGAAGCGTCATCAGTCTTGAGCAGAAACCGGATCGCACACCCCAGCTGAGCCGAGCCCATCACGAAGGCGAAGGCGACATAGATCGATCCGTACGCGGTGGGTGAAACAAGGGCCGGCACAAAACTGACTGGCAACAGCACAAGGGCGGACAACACCGCTTGCACGCCCGCTCGACGCCCGCTTGGGTCGGCAACCGTGAGCATCTTGAAGCCAGCCTCTTCGTATTCACGGCGATGCAACCACGCGATGGCCATGAAGTGGGGGAACTGCCAGAGGAACAGGACCAGGAAAAGCGCGCCAGCCCGGGCGTCCCATTGGCCTCCCTGGGCTGCCCACCCGATACAGATCGGCATGGCGCCGGAGATCGCGCCGATCGCCGTGTTGCTTGTTGTCCGCGACTTAAGCGGTGTGTAAATCCAGGCGTAGACTAGCCACGTCGCCAGGGCAAAGGCCAACGTGAGCAAGTTGGTTGTGATCGCCAGGTACGCGCAGCCCGCGACAATCGTCATCGCGGCGAAAATACAGGCTTGCCGAACCGTGATTCGACCTGACGGCAAGGGCCGGCTAGCCGTTCGCTTCATCCGCGCGTCCAGGTCCTTCTCAAGACAATGATTAAGTGCGCTGGCGCTGGCCGCCACTAAGGCGATGCCAACCATCGAATGCAAGAGAAGCCACAGATCCGGCTGGCCCCAACTGGCCATCGTTCCTGCTGCAGCGACGGTCACCAGAATCAACAGAGCAATTCGCGGCTTGGTGAGTTCGACGTAGTCGGCCAAGCGCGCAAGCAAGGACGACGTCGGTTGTTCGATCGGTAATGAGGTGCCGGTGATGCTCACGCTGACAACTCCAATAGCAGAGGCGCGGAACCTACGGCAATCGCGCCGGCTCGAAGATGCCGATACGTCTGAGCCATCGCGGCCACAGAGACCGCCAAGATCAGCGAACCCACGGCGACGTGTCCGGTCGTCAGCATGGCTGGCCAAAATCCGCCCGCGACAACTTGGTGCCCCGCGGCGAACGCAAAATGGTCTCCGATCCCGCCAGGCCAACCATACTTCACCACCCAAGTGATTCCGCCCAGGCAAAGTTGGAGCACGATCAACACCGCCAAGACACGAGCCGGCCAAGCGACTTGGCCAACCGGGCATTTCCACGTCTTCCAGTTGAACAGCCCAATGTGCAACGTTAACACCATGGCCATGACTAGATGAAACACGACGAAGAGCTGAAACGTCGTTGGCGACGTCGTCGCCGCAACATGCCGAAGTTGAGCTCCCAAGAGCACTTGAACATATGCAAAAACGAGTACCATCACGACCATCGATCGCGCCGAATCGGCGTTCTTGAACTCGCTGTCTGCTTCATTGCTTTCCGCTTTATTGCTGTCTGCCGCCGCTCGTCGCCAACTTCTTGAGGTGAAGACGATCATCGCCACGGTCAAGGAGAAGAACGCCGGGCCGACACAGCCGTGAATCATCGCGATCGTTCGCGAGTCCAAGAGCACTCGCAACCCGCCGAGCAGACCTTGGGCGATGACCAGCCCCAAGGCGGCCAGCGCGAGGCGGCGAACCCAGACTCGCTGATCACGGCGCCAAACGACAACAACTAATAGAATCGCCACGAACCCCGCGAGCGAACCGAGCAGACGATGTCCGTGCTCGATGAACAGATCAAAGGGTCCGGCGAGCCAAGTCGCAAGGGGATAGAGAAACAGATTATAGCCGTATGTGGAGGGCCAATCGGGAACCGACATGCCAGCCTTGTAGGTAGTCACCAACCCACCGACCCAAATCAACGGGAAAGTCACCACCGCTAGCAGTATCGCAGTGCGATTCGGCCAAGAGCTTTCAAGTTGGCGGTTTTCTGAATTCACAGCGACAAATGCCGAAGGGAGTCGTGTTGAGCGATACGGCGAAGGTTCTTCGTTCAGCTCTCGCCGCCGGCGCGGGGCGGGGGCATCGTTTGCGGATAGTAATCGATATCAACTTCGGGCGAGCCGTATTCGTACGGGCCGCGATAGACGATCGGTTGAAAGTCAAAGTTCCCGTGGCCAGGCGGGCTCGGCGCCGCCCACTCCAACGAGTTGGATCGCCATGGATTTCGCCCCACGGTCGGACCGAAGAAGATGCTGTAAATGAAGTTGCCGGCAAAAATGACTTGGGTGGCCACCATGCCGATAGCGCACCAAGTCATGAATTCGTTCATCGGCCGCAAGTGTTCAAACGTCAAGTAAGGATAAGGATCGGCCAAACGGCGGGGAAAGCCCACGGCGCCCAGCATATGCATCGTATAGAACGTGCCATTGAGGAATAGGAAGGTCAAAACGAAATGCAGTTTTCCCAGCGGCTCGTTCATCATGCGGCCGAACATCTTGGGGAACCAGAAGTAGATCGCGCCGAACACGGCCATCGCCGTTCCGCCAAACAGCACGTAATGGAAATGGGCGACGATGAAGTAAGTGTCGTGAATGAAGATATCCGTCGGCGTCGAGGCCATGAAGATCCCGGACAGTCCGCCGATGATAAACATGGAGACAAATGAGAGCGCAAACAACATGGGCGTTGTGAACTGAATTTGACCGCCCCAAATCGTCCCCAGCCAGTTGAACACTTTCACAGCGCTTGGCAGGGCGATCAACATCGTGGCAACGCTGAACGTCATTCCCAGCATCGGGTTCATGCCAGAGACAAACATATGGTGCCCCCAGACGATGAACCCAAGTCCAGCGATCCCGGAAATTGAATACACCATCGGTTTGTAACCGAAGATTGGCTTGCGAGAAAAGCAACTGATGATATCGGACACCATGCCCATCGCTGGCAGCAGCATGATGTAAACGGCGGGGTGCGAATAGAACCAGAAAAGGTGCTGCCACAACAGGGGTTGGCCGCCGCCGCTGGCGGGCGCGGAGTTATTCACTATCAGCGCTTCTGGGATGAAGAAGCCGGTTCCAAACAGACGGTCCGTGACCTGCATGAAACCGGCCGCGGTCAAGACGGGAAGCGCGAAGGCTTGCAGAATGGCCGTGATGAACATGCCCCAAATCGTGAGCGGCATGCGAAACATCGTCATCCCCGGCGCCCTCATCTGAATGATGGTCGTCATATAATTGACCGAGCCCATCATCGAGGAGACGCCGACGCACGTGACTCCTAAAAGCCAAAGCGTCTGAGGCCAGCGACTCGCCGGCGCCGCGTCCCACACGGTGGAGAGCGGCGGATACGAGGTCCAGCCCCCGCCAGCCCCGTAGGGCGGGAAGAGAAAACTCATGCCGATTAGCACAAATGCAGGCCACATCATCCAATAGCTGAGCATATTGAGCGTCGGAAACGCCATATCCTCCGCGCCAATCATCAAGGGGATCAAGAAATTCCCGAAGGCGCCGGCAAGAACAGGGATGATCACAAAGAAGATCATCACGGTGGCGTGCATGGTGAATAGAGTCGTATAGAACTCGGGCGAAATCTGCCCGCCTTCAGCAGAGAACAGCAGATTCCCAATCAGCGGCATGTCGCCCCACGGGTAGGCTAGCTGCCAACGGATGCCGAGGGCTAGCATGCCGCCAACGAAGAACCACAGCAGTGTCGAGAACAGGAACTGCAGCCCAATGATTTTGTGGTCGAGGGAAAAGACATACGTCGAGATAAACTCGCCAATAGATCCCGAATTCCCTTCGCCATGGTCGCCGTCGCGGGTCGTCATTGCTTATTCATCCTCATCGCTGGCTGGCGTGAATTCCGTGGCCTGCTGAGCTTCGTACTGTTCGGCCAGCCATTCTTCGTACTTATCGCGAGACTCGACAATCAGCCGACCTCGCATCTTGTAGTGCCCCCAACCGCAAAGCTCGGCGCAGACGATGTCGTAGACGCCCTCTCGATCGGCTCGAAACCAAGTGTGCTGCTTCAATCCAGGGACCACGTCCTGCTTGACGCGCAGGTTGGGCAAAAAGAAACTATGAAGCACGTCCTCGCTCTTTATCGACAAGACGATATCTTCATCGACGGGGACGTGCAGTTCGTTCACTGTGAGAATGTCGTCCCGGTCGTGGAGCGTTCCATTCTCGCCCGCGTAGCGGATCCGCCATTCAAACTGTCGGCCGGTCACTTCGGCAATGGGAGCTTTGGGCTGCCCGAACGCGTCAGTGGGCCGTCGCATCTTCGCGTTGCCCCAAGCGTTCATCTGGTAGATGGCTATGAACAACAACGTTGCCGCTGGCAGAATCGACCACACGATCTCCAGCGTATGACTACCATGGATGTACTTGACCGGCTCCTGGTTTCGCTCGGCGTCGTACTTCCACATAAACCAAAACAGAGTCAGGCTCGTTCCCACGAAAACAGCGCCGGTCAGGTAGAGGATGAACGTGAATAGTTCATCAATCGCCTGGCCTTCCCGGCTGATGTTCAGCGGAAGCCAGTGGTCTTTCATCGGGTAATAGCCGAGGATCGCCCAAGCGATCGAACTGACCCCAAGGATCGGCACCAACAAAAATAGAATGCTCCAAAACCGTCCCACGGTTATCCTCCAACCTAGTCGCGATCGCTCATGATCGAGCGCCATTGGTCAAGTTGATTGCTTACATCCGGTTTGAAGATCGTCTGGCGATACCTTCGTGCCGGTTCTCCATTCTTATAAGTCGTCGTATGGCTCAGAGCCGTTCCCGGCCGTTGACCGGTTGCTGCAAATTGGCTGGTTTGCTGAGCGGGTCGTACGGCAGGTTCTGTACATAATCGATCAAGTGCCAAATGTCCTTTGGCGTTAGTCGCGTGTCAGCGTCATCCGCCCCGTCCGGCCGCATGGAAGCGGCAGGCATAGGAGTCCCGGCGATCCCGTTGTGAATTCGCCAATAGATGTCGATCGGGCGCCTCCCGCCGCGATAAACATCCATTCGCAAGTTCCGCGGCCGAGCCGTGCGGGGCTCCAAAGCGCCGAGCGCCAGAAATCGGCGGAGGGGCACGGTTTCCTGGGGGCTTAGCTCTTTCGTCCAGTCGTCGTAGTCGTTGGTCACTCCATCGCCAATCGCCGTTGGACCGTGGCATTTGGCGCAGTTGGCCACTGTGCCAAAGAAAATCTCTCGGCCTTTCTCAATCGACTCCTCCAAAAGCATGTCCGGTCGCGCTGGAACCGAAGTCGCCAGTTCCTCCGCATCGATCCACTTTTGAAACACGTCGGTCGCAAACGATCGCACAAAGTCGTACTGATCCTCGCTGGGCGCCGCCAAATCGATCAGTAATTCATTTTCATCCAGGTCGGTGACCAAGGCGCGGATCAACTGCCGCTCCACCTCGCCGCGAATGGCCAGATATCGGACGTAATGCACTAACGCCTCGAGTTCGTTTCGGGGCAACAATTTGAAGGTCGGCATCGATGTGCCCGGTATCCCTTTGTAAAGCGTGCGGTGCAAATCGTCATCCGTGGGCGGCACGGCCTGAGGAGTCGATTTGAATTTGAAGAGACCCCGTCGGTAGTCCCGCGGATAGGGATTCAAGAAAGCTGCCGTGGGACCGGCGCCGTCGCCGCTGATTCCGTGGCAATGAACGCAGTGCTCGCGATACAAGCCGGTTGGAGCGTCGACGCTATCGCGGCGAACCGGACCGGCTGCCAATTCCAGCTTGCGCTGATCCAACAGCTGCGCCGTATCGACGTCCTCGAGCGAAGGGACCTGCGGATCGTCCGGCGTGCCAAATAGGCCGACCATCACATCGTTGACATTCTGTAACTGCCGCTCTTGGATTAGTATGTTGTTCTGATTCTCCTCGACGGCGGCGTACACGTGGTTTACGCGAAACTCCGCAACCGGAGATCCACAGCCCGCAGCGGCCGCAGCAGCGAGAAAGCAGGTGGCAACCAGGCATCGCTGGGCTTGGTTCAGCAAAACGTTCATGGGTGGCTTTATCGATTTCAGAGCGACTAGGAACTGCAACGGCGATACGGAGTCGGCGTGGACGCCGAACTTGATGTGAAGTCTTCTTATTCAAACACGGAAGCGTTGATGACGACGTCCAGATTGACATCCTCGCCCGCGTTCAAAGTCATCTCATAGCGGCCTCTAGACCATTTCTCAGCTGAGCCGTTCACGGTCACTTCTTGCAGGAAACCGGCCCGCTCCTGCCAAACTCGAAACGTCAACGGTACTCCCGCCGGCGCGTTCTTGATTTCAAACGAGCCGTCCTTTTGGCTGACGGCGAAGTAAGGACTATCCCGTGTGATCATGTGAGCCTTCATCCAGGGATGAATGCTGCAAGTCACCGGAAACGGCGCCGCCGACTGCCCGCCCGGCTCGTAGACCGAGACGCTGTTGGCTGGGAGCGAATTGTTCGACCGCTGAGCCCCGTTAACGGGTTGAATATTCGTGTTGTGTCCCACTGGGTCGCTGTTGATGATCTCAACGGTTTGGCTCGAACGCATCGCAAACACGTGGGACGTGAACACGCACGCTTTCTGGTCGAAGCCTTGCGCGCCAGAAAGCAGGGCGTCCTTGGTCTCGGCGTAGCCTTCATGCTCCCATTCGGATGGTATCTTCGTGTCGAGATAGACCACGACGTTCGCCAGTTCGCCGCCGGGACCGACGACAACTTCTTCGGACAGCGGCCCCTGCCCGCCGGGGGCGCAGAGACTGGCATCGTCACCGGTTGCGGTTAATCTTGCCATTCGCGGCGCGGCGCCTGAGACCTTGAACACACCGCGAAGCGTGGCAAAACCTGTCGGGTCAGCCGCCGCAACTTCGCCCTTTCCAGTCGTTCCCTGCCCCGAAAACCCCTTGCGTATCTGAGAGGCAACATCGGCTGATGTATGCAATTCGGCACGCCGCTCGAGACCGCGCTCGCATCCGAGAGCAGCCACCAAGAGCATCATGGCTCCGACGAAAACCAAGCATCTCGCCACAATCCGCCCTCCGTTACTTTTGAACCCGGTCCCTAGTCAAACGAGTTCCGCGAGAGTATCGCTACTTTCGCGGAACGAAATGGCAATCATCTCTAATCCGCTATTTCTTGAACGCGGAAGCAGGCACCTTCACTTCGCCTAGGTCGGTTCCGCTCTTGGTGATCTTCAATTTAGCGCGGCCGCGCTTCCAGGTCGTCTTCTTGCCCTTGACGACGACTTCTTGCAGGTAGCCAGCCTTCTCTTGCCAGAATTGGAAATCCCAGTCGCCGGCGGGAACATTCTTGATCGTCAATTCGCCGTTCTCGTCCGTGACGCCCATGTAGGGGTGCTTCTTGACCACGACCCAGGCTTCCATCCAGGGGTGAATCGAGCAACTGACGCGAGCCGGCAACCTCTCTTCAACCTTTGTCTTGACGTCCACCGACTTCATCGGTGGGATAATGGGGTTGGCTGGCGTATTGGAGAAAAAGTCGATCTTTGAGTTGTGGGCGACAGAGTCCGGGTTGCCGACCTTAAACTTCTGGCCTATTCGGGCACAGATAACATGCGGTTCATAGCGACAATCGGCGTTGTTAAGGACGATCTCGGCGTCCGCCTCTTTGGCGTAGTCGGCGTGAACTGGAACTTTGGTTGAGCCCCGAGTGTAGAGGAAGACAACAATGTTCTTGATCCCCTTATTCTTGGGGTTCACGACTAGCCTTTCGTCTACCAATTTGAATTTGCCGCAAAACTCAGGGTCCTTGTTGACCGTGATCGCGGCGGCCTTCTGGGCGTCGCCGTCAAATGTAAACTTGACCTTCAGGTCGCCCCAATCGGCGGCGTCGGCCGTCGAGGCGACGAGCAATCCAAACAGTACGAGCAGTGTTGATTTTCGCATTAGTTGTTCTCCTTGGCTGCCCACCGTTGAGGCGGGCCTGGCCAAACATTGTGTTCCCCCGCGGGGCGGGGGGCGGTAAAGGTGAGCCGGCTCGGACATAATGCACAGCCGGTAAGGGATGGCGTCGTTAGCGACACTAGGCGGGTACGCATATTATAAGCGTTCTGGCGAGTGTGGACGAAAAAAGGTCGCCCATGCCCAACCATGTTTCCTACCTTTGTCAAACGCCTCATTGCCGTTTGCGCAATCACGCCTAGTCCTCCCCTTGCGTTGGGGTTTCAGCCGCGTCGGCTGGTTTGACCAAAGGCGCGACCAAGCTGCGGCTCCTCGCATACTTGTCGTAATTCATCAGCAGATCGACCAAGGCATCGACCTGTTCGATCGAGTTTCCGTGGTATAGGTCCTGCGGAATCTTGGTGCCGTAGTTCGGCAAACTGGGGTCGTACTCCACGTTTACGGGCATGGACGTGTAGGGCAAAACCGATGACGGCATCGCGATCCACTTGCGAGTATAGTCGACTCTCAGACGGCGATAGACCTTTGCCAGGTCCGGCGCTTTTGCTCGATCCGAACTCGTGGGGTCGAAATCGCCGACAATGTGGCACTTCACGCAATAATCTTGGCCCGTGATAATCTTCATCGCGTCGCCGAGACGATCTCCCTCGACGCCTTCAGCCTTCAGCTTGGCCTGGTAGGCGGCATTCGCCGCGTCCAAGTGGTTGTCTCGCTGCCGCTGCTCATATTCGTAGGGGTAGTCGATGTTATCCTTGGCCGCAAAATAGTTGACGATTTTGGTGGCCTCTTGCGGAGACATCGCGAATCTAGGCATCTGCATGAAAACAGCAGGACGAATGGGATAGGGATCGAGCAAGAACTCGTGCAGCCAATCGGTTTGCACTTTGGCGCCTTCGCCCATCAACGGCGGGGGGACCCAGGCCCACGCCTCAGATCCTTTCGCATTGGGATTCGCCTGTGCCTCAAGTTCTCGCACATGCGGCAGCAGGTACTTGGCCAGATCGCCTCCCTCGGACGGAAGTCGTCGCTCGATGTTGGCGGAGGGGACTTCCAGCGAATTGCCGCCAATCTGAAACGGTTCGCCTTCAAGCAACGTCGGCTCCCACAGCTGCATCAAGTAAGTCAACGC
>CAZWOU010000181.1:0-13861 GCA_964635375.1 uncultured Pirellulaceae bacterium
TCACCAAACCTTTGACTTCCAGAATCGGCATGCTCACCTCCTTGCTGCGTCCGAATTGCCTGCGTCCGAATTGCCTGCGTTTTTGGGCGGGTTTCGTCCCGCTAACGAATTAGCCGCATCCGGCCAAAATTGGGAAAGAACGGGATGGGGGAATTCCAGTAGTGGGGCCAGTAGATCAACACGGCCTTGCCAATCAACAATTGCCGATTGACATACCATTCATCGATGCCTCGAGCCCACATCCGAGCGTCGCTGCTGGCGGGGCTGTTGTCCCCGAGGGGGAAGAAGTGATCCGCCTCCAAGCCGAATAGCGCGGGCATGCGCTGGGAGAATAGTCTGGTTTGGGACCAACTCTTTGGGTCTGACATCAGGTCGGAGCTCGGCCCAACCGCAGGATAGGGGTCGGCAGAATCGTACTCGTCTCGTCTGTCGGCGTTCGTGGCCACGTAGTAGATGTCGCGGAGAACGCGGAGGCGGTCGACCTGAACGACCAGACCGCCCTCGCTGCCAATCCCCACCGGCTCGGCGTCGCCCGCGTCGCTGCTGCTCCATTTCGGCAACACGGAGGGACGAGTTTGATAGGTTGTCGGCCCTTTGAACGGGACTACCTGGTTGTTGACCCAAAGAGTGAGTTGATCGTCGACGTTGGCAAAGCGGAGTTCGTAGGAACCGGGACCAGTCACTCCGCTTGCTCCCACGATTGTCGGAATGACCGCTTCGTCACCAGGGTCCGAAAAGCCCTCTTCCCCTTGCTTGATCGAGAGAGTCGCGTCGCCGGAGGAGACGTCGATTCGACATTGGTAGCGCCCGCCTCCTTCGACCAATTCCAGCACCAAAGCTCCCGAGTTACCTTTGACCTCAACATGACATTCGACTGCCAGATCGCCGACCCAGTGGCTCGCCCCTTGCGCGTAAGCGGCTTCTTCCGAGACCCCCTCGTTGTACGCGTAGTAGTCGAGGATCAAGCCTCCCAGTCGATTCCCTACTTTGCTGGGGGCGCCGCCCTGGTTGAGTAACTTCCAGTCGTCCTGACTCGGTGGTAAGTGGCGATAGCGAAGCCAGACGGCCTCGCCCGTCGACCCTTGAGTCTCAAAGGCGCCGTCGCTGTTCTTCCGCCAAGCTGTCTTGCCAGACCAATCCTGCCACCTCGAGGGCCAATTTGCCGCCTTCAACGTCCTGCTAAGATAGCGATTGTCGTCGACGATCTGCAGCATCGAGACCAGCTTGTGCGGCGGCTTCCGTTGTACTTCGAATCGATCGCCGTACACCGTCGTGCGTTTCGTCAGGGGGTTGTGGATTATCGCGTACCTGTGCTGGCCGTCGTCAATCAGACTGCTCTTCGAAGTCGATCGCGAGACGTCGTCGATCTGAAAGTCCTCTGATAGATTCACTCCGTTCTCGGCAAACCACTGGCGGACCGCCTCCCGACCCGCTTCCGGCATGCCGTTCACGGCGAACATCCGCTTGGCTGTCAGGATGTTCCCGTTGAAAATCATGACTGCTTCATTGGGCAGCCCGATCAGCCGCTTAATGTAGTTTTGCTTTGCATTGCCAGGGTACTTGAAAACAATCACATCCCAACGCTTCGGTTGCTTGAACGCATAGGCGAACTTGCTGACCAAGATTCGGTCACCGCTGAAAGACCGATGGTTGCCGGTCTTCGCAGGCGTGAGCGGCATTTGAGTTCGGCAAATAGGACAATGCGTCGCCACGATGGGCACGCCAGATCGGTGTCCACGGTCGACTTCGCTGCTCGCTCCCGTCGCGTAGTCGTAGTCGCACTCAAAACACGTCACATCCTTGTTGCGGCCGTAAAGAGTCGGCGCCATCGAACCAGTTGGAATGACAAACGCCTCAGCGATAAACGCCCGGAACAGAAACGCCAAGATGATCGCCACCACGACCGATTCAACCGTTTCTCGAGTTGCTTGAGGGTTCTTCTCGGTAACTGCAGCACCGCTTCCGCCCCTGCCTGTATCTCTGCGTTGGGGGGTTGAGCCGTCTCGGTTGGATTGGTTGGCCACGAGCAAAGTCCGTTCAGGGGATCAAAATGGCGTGTTCACAAGGTGGGCGTTCGTCGCGCTGGAGTGGTGTTCGGGCCACTAGTGGTGTTCGGGCCACCCACCCGGAATATAGCGAAAAACCTGGGACGGAAGAATGTCACGTCGAGCGAGGATCGTTTCTCGGCATTCTCTGCCCTGCGGTGTTCGGACGGCTGCGGTGTTTGGATGCCGAGCTGAGGGGTGAATTCAACGCCTCAGCATCTCATTGAGGGCTTGGTTGACGTTCTGGGGGTCGCTGACAGTCCAATAAGTCACCAGACAGATGATCAGAATTCCGAATCCGAGCAGGCTGAAGCCATAGGGGTTGGGGGATCCGTTCACGCTCTGCAACTTCTCCGACAGCGCGATCTCCAGGGCTCGCCAGCCATTGTGGCTCTGCTGAGGCCCTGTCGAGACAAGCTGGGCGCTTCTCAATGGCCCAAACGACTCCAGATGCAACTGAACCCCCAACTGGGGCAGCACCAGACTCTCTCCGGCCCAGCGAGATTGCGTATCCAATTGCTGGACCACCTCCGCCAATAAAGGTCGCAGTTGCTCGGTGGTGATGTTGTAAATCACCAGGCGAGGTCGCATCAGTAGCACGGTGAGCAGCAGGCTGAGCACATAAAAGGCCAGCAAAAGGAGCCACACCATGCTGCCGAATCGCAGGGCTGCCCGCTGAGGCAGAAACAACTCCATCGGTCCCGCCGCGACAAAACCAGCAATCGCCACCCCCAGCGCGGCCGCATCCCGAGCACCCGTCGTCATAAACGGCCGTTTCGACAGGTTGATCGCCCCCAGCAGCATCAGATAGACCGACAGCGGTCCCAGGGCAATCGATAGGTGCAGCGCGTCCACTCAGCTCTCCTCAGGTTGCCGTTAACCGCAGTGCATTGACTAGGTGCGGCATAGACCAAGTGCAGCATAACGTAATTGGCTCTCCCCTGAGTTGCGGGAAACAAGGGCCTGGGGTCCTGATTTCGGGCCTCCACAGCACTTCGGTGGCCAGCCACAGCGTTTTGCTGTCCAAACCACCTGATTCCCAGAGAGAATCGATGACAAACCGCTCTGCCCACTCCCCAGAGCAATGACATCTTAGTTCCGCTGTGTGACCTCAACAATCGGTATTTGGCGAGGGGTGAAGAGGCTTTGGCGGAACCCCCATTCACGGGTGGACTGAAAACTGCACAAAAAACATGCGATTTCTGCGTGTAGCGTTTGACGAGACTGCCTAATCTACCCATAATCTGAACCTTGCCATAACCAGCGCAAACTTCTTATTCGTCATTATCCCCCTAAAGCAATCGAGGGGCGTTTTGATGAAATGTTGCCTACGAGAAAGCCAGTCAATATGAAGAAGTCACGCCGCCGTTCTGCTCAGAGTCGTCGTCACAATAAGAACCGCCGCTTGTTTCTGGAACAGCTTGAAGACCGTCGGATGCTGGCGACGACCACCATCAGCCTGTCCGGCTCTGTGTTGACGATTGCAGACACCGACGGATCCGACACGGACGACACGCTCACGATCAGCCTCGACACCACGCCGAATCCGGACGAGTATGTGATCAACGATCCGGCCAACCAGCTTGCCACCAGCGTCGGCACGGGCGACGGCACCAACACGGTGCGCGTGCCGGTCGACTCGGGCGGCGGAATCACCACGATCACGTTCGACACGCTCGGAGGCGACGATTCGCTGACCGTCGACTTCGACGGCGGCAATTTTGTTGCCCCACTGACAGCCATCAACTACGACGGTGGCGTGCAGAACAATTCTCCAAACGGCGATTCGCTGACAATCTCAGGAGGCGGTACGTTTGCGGATGCTGAATTCACGTTCGACAATCTGAACGACGGCTCGATCGACATCACGGGCAACGCGACGATCACCTACACCGGCCTGGAACCAATCACCTCCAACGTCACTGCCACGAACGTCACGCTGAACTACAGCACGACAGCCGAGACGATTACTGTCACCGACGCAGGCAGCGGTCAGACGACGGTCAATTCGACGGTGGGCGAGGTCACTACATTCAACAACCCCAGCGGCACGCTGACGATCAACGCTGGTGATACCGGCGTAAACACAATCGACGTAGGTGGCTTGGCGAACAACTATCCGGCGAGCATCGATATCAACGGCGGGAGCGGCGGCGACACCGTCAACCTGAACGGCGCCATCACATTTGCGGCCGATAGATCGTTGACTGTCGATGCACTGACGATCAACGCGCCGAACACGACCTCCGACATCGTCACCAGCGGCACCGGCAGCGTTTCGCTGACCGCCACTAGGAACATCGTGCTGGGCTCCGAGTCGAGCATCACGACGGTCAACGGCGGGATCACGCTGAGCGCCAACCAGCAGGTGACGCCGACGGTCGGAGACTTCATCGGTCTAGAAGCCAACAACAGCATGATCCAGACAACCGGCACGGGGAACATCTCCCTGCTCGGACTTGGTGCGGAGACCGGCAATAATACGAGCGGCATGTTCGGCGTGCACCTGCACGACGGGACGAGTGTCAATTCGACGGTCACCGGCGCCAGCGCTGGCACAATCACGATCGACGGTACCGGCGGAGCCGGCACTTCCAATAACTACGGCGTGTATCTGTCTGGCTCGAGCACGGACGTGACGAGCCAGGACGGGGCGATCTCGATCACCGGCCAGGGCGGGAGCGGCAGCGGCAGCGGCAACCACGGCGTGTTGTTCATCAGCATCGAGACGGTCGAGTCGACCGGAACTGGCGCGCCAGCGGCGACGATTACTATTGACGGTACCCGCGGTGACGGCACGGCCACCACCTACGGAGTGTATCTGACTGGCTTGAGCACGGACGTGACGAGCGCGGACGGGGCGATTTCGATCACCGGCGACTCGATCAATGTTGGCTCGGCGGTCTCGAGCAGCGGCGTCGGAAGCATTGAGTTGGACGGAACAACGGACGTTCGCGTCGATTCGGCTGGCAGCCTCGGCACCGACACCGGTGCGATCATGTTGACGGGCCAAGCGGGGCCAGCTGGAAACGGCGGAGCTGGCCAGGCAGGCGTCGAGATTTTGGGCTCTGTCATCTCCACATCTGGTCCGATCACGATTGACGGAACGAGCGGGAGTGTCGCGAGTCTCAACAACTGGGGTGTCCTGCTGACGAGCGCCACTGCGATCGTTCAGTCGGGCGGTGCGATTGATATCGACGGCACGGGTGGCGCGGGGACGGACTTCAACTTCGGCGTCTACGTCCTCGCTGATGCCAGGGTCGAAACGACCGGCGGCGGAACGTTGACTATCGACGGGACGAGCAACGGGACAGGCCTCGGTAATCACGGAGTGGCTGTTCAGACCCCAGGCACCGTTCGTTCGACGAGCGCCGACATTACGGTTACCGGCACGGCATCTGGGACTGGAATTGACAATCGGGGCGTTCATGTCGTCGGTACGGTCGAGTCGTTTGGGGCCGCGTCGATCACGTTAGATGGTACAGCCAGCGGTTCAGGTGACAGCGATGGTGTTGTCGTCACTGGAGCCGTCAACAGTGCGGGCGGGGCGATCGTCTTGGATGGTACCGGTGGCGCGACGGGCAATGGCGTCGAAGTGGCGTCGACTGGAACGGTGGCTGCAACGGCTGGGGCCACGATCGAGATCCTCGGTGACGGTCCTGATGCCACGGCTGTGACCGGAGCCGGAGTGCGGATCGTAGGCGCGATTACCAGCGCCACTGGCACGGTCACACTGACCTCGGAAGACGATGTGAATTTCGATGCGACCGGATCACTCATGTCCACAAGCGGCACAGTAGCGATCACCGGCGACAACGCTGCTGGAAACAACGCAAGCGTGATCGCGATGGCCGACGGATCGACGGTTAACGCTGGTAGCTCGCCTGTCTCCCTCCTGACCGATGGCAACATTTTGCTTAGTTCGGTGACGACAACCAGCAACGCCAATCCTTCGCTTGACATTGAAGCCGACAATGGAATCATCAGCGATAGTACCGCTGGCGAAGCCGCCAATCTCACTGGCGGTCAGTTGGTGCTGAGAGCACTGGACGGCATCGGCGGTCCTGGCGCTGCTGATATCGACACCGCAGTAAGCGTGCTGGCGGCAACGAATGATCAATTCAATGACATCAACATCCAAAACAGCGTCGGTGGCTTGCTTACGATCGGCACGGTGGATGGTCTCGCCGGAGTCTTAAACAACAAGACGGGCGGCGGCACGACGACGGTTTCCAACAGCAGTCCACTGACCGTCGATAATGAAGTGAGCGCTCGAGGCACGATCACGTTGACGGCAGTAGACTCTGCGGGCGCAGGCGATGACCTGACGGTCAACAATTCTGTTGCGGCACAAGACATTCTCAGCACGACCGGCAATGTCGTGCTGCGGGGTGGTGACAACGTCCTGCTGAACACAGACGCTTCGATTGTCGCTGAGTTGCAGATTCAAATCTTCGGCGACTTCGGCAACGCCGATGGCGGTGTTGGTTCGACGATCGACGTCCTCGCCCGCCTCGAGGCGCCGACGGGTAATCTGATCGTCGTGAGCGGCGAAGCCGACAACGACACAATCAGTCTTGATCCAAGTGCGAATAACGATGGCAACATCGAGTTGCGTGGCGAAGGCGGCGATGACAGCTACACGGTGCAACTCGGCAACTTGAATGGTTCGCTAGGACTCAATAGCGTCGCCGTCATTGACGATGCTGCCGAAGGAACGGACGACTTGACGATTGACGACGCCAGTGGCGTTGCGGAGACGTTCACCGTTGGCGCTACACAAACGACGACAACAACCGGCGGCGAGACGGTGACCTACACCGCCGAGTTGGAAGACATCACGGTAAACTCGCTCGACGGTGACGATGCGATTTCGGTGACGCCATCGAAAGACGCCGAGATCGACATTTTTGGCGGGACCCATACCGTTGGCGACACGCTGATCGTGATCACTCCCCCAGGCGAGTCGGCAAACTTCACCAACCAAACCCCCGATTCTGGGACGGTCGAGTTCACGGGCGGGTTCCTCGATGTCGACTACGACGAGATTGAGGCCGTATCGGTTGGTGGAAACGTCAATGTCACTGGGACCGGCGAAGACGACTTGCTTGTCATCAATGCGACAGGCGTCAATTCGGGGACGTTCCAGTTAACAACTGACGTCGATGGGTCGATTGGCGGACCGTTTGTTGGGCCGGTGATTACTTTCCTTGGCCTTACCGGATTTGTCTTCGATGCGCTGGCTGGCGACGACCAGTTGGAAATCAACAACCCGGCTGGTGGCATCCTCGCCCCAATGTTTGGGATCGCCTTTGCCGGCGGCGCCGACAACGATCTTCTCGAGCTCTTTGGCGGCTCTGCGACCAGCAGTATGTATGACGTTGGGCCGGCGGCAGATGAAGGAACGTTGACGGCAGTCAACGGCGGCGACACGCAAATAATTGGCTTTACCGGACTCGAGCCCATTAACGACTTGGTTCCGGCGGGTACGCTTACGGTCAACGTTTCCGCAGCCGCCGACATCGTCAACGTGATCAATGGTCCCCTCGTTCTCGCCACTCAAACAAACGAAATCAACTTCAACGGCGCTTTTGAACTGATCAACTTCGCCAACAAGACGACCGTCGACATCAATGGGCTCGGCGGTGGCGATACGATCAACGTTGATTACTCCACAGCCGCCGTCGGTTTGAGCGCGCTGAACGTCAACGGCGGCGCCGACGGCGACCAAATCAATCTTCGCTCGTTAACCGTCCCGCAAGGCGTTACCGGCGGAGCAAACACCGACACCATCAACATAGGGAACGCGGGCAACTCGTTGGCTGGCATCCTCGCCACCGTCAACGTCAACGGCGACGCCCATGACGCGGGCACGATCGACCTGACGATCAAGGGCGATACCAACACGCTCGACACCGGCGACATTCTCAATCTAAACGACCAAGGCGACGCTGGCTCGTTCACATACACCCTTGACGCCGCCACGTTGGCGCGAACGGGCGCCGGGACCGTCACCTACGGTACGATCGAGACGCTTAACTTGAACACATCGATCGGTTCAGCGGACGTCGATGTGACAACCACGGCGGCTGGCGTGAACACAAATGTCACCACGCAGGACGCGGTCGACGACATTGATGTCGCCACAACCGGCGTCGATAGCAATCTGATCATCAACAGCGCCGCGGGCGCGGACGATGTCAACATTGTGGCTACCGGCGGCGATGGACCTGACCTTGACGCTCTCGGCAGCTTTACGCAAATCAACGCGGGCGACGACGGCGACACGTTGACATTGCAAAGCACCGGCGCGGCGAGCCGAGTGGAATTGAACGGTCAAGCGGGATCCGATAACGCCAGCGTCTGGACGACCGCAGCAGCCTCCGCGACAAACATCAACGGCGGCGACGGCAGCGACACGACCAATCTCGGCACTCCGGCCAACTCGCTCGGCGGCCTCCTTGGCGCCATCTGCGTTGAAGGCAACGCCCATGACGCGGGCACGACAGACCTGACAATCAAGGGCGATACCAACACGCTCGACACAGGCGACGTTCTCAATCTAAACGACCAAGGCGACGCCGGCTCGTTCACTTACGCCCTTGACGCCACCACGTTTGCGCGGACGGGCACAGGCACCGTCGAATACGGCACGATCGAGACGCTCAACTTGAACACCTCGATCGGTTCGGCTGACGTCGATGTGACAAGCACGGCGGCTGGCGTGAACACGAACATCACCACGCAGGACGCGGTGGATGACATCGACGTCGCCACAACGGGCGCCGATGGCAACGTGATCATCAACAGTGGCGCTGCCTCGGACGATGTCAACATTGCGACGACCGGCGGCGACGGGTCGGACCTCAACGCTCTTGGCAGCTTTACGCAAGTCAATGCGGCCAACGGGCTCGACGTCTTGACGCTTCAGAGCAGCGGTGTGGCCAGCCGAGTCGAGCTGAACGGGCAATCGGGCGCCGACACGGCCAACGTCTATGCGACAGGAGCAACGTCCGTCACCAACATCAACGGCGGCAACCACGCGGATACGATCAACATCGGTTCGCCCGCAAACTCGCTGGCCGGCATCCTGGGCGGCATTTGCATTGAAGGCGACGCCCACGACGTTGGCACGGTCGATCTGACGATCAAGGGCGTCACCAATACGCTCGACAGCGGCGACATTCTCAACTTGAACGACCAGGGCGACGCGGGTTCGTTTACCTACGCTCTGGACGCCACCACGTTCGCACGAACGGGCACTGGGACAGTCGACTACGGCACGATTGAAACGCTGAATCTCAACACATCGATCGGTTCAGCGGACGTCGATGTGACAAGCACGGCGGCGGACGTCAACACAAATATTACCACGCAGGACGCGGTTGACGACATTGATGTGGCCACCACGGGCAACAATAGCAATACGGTCATCAATGCAGCGGGCGGCAACGACGACATCGATATCGTGACCACGGGCGCCGACAGTCACTTGGTCGTCAACGGTGGAGCGGGCGACGATTCCATGGACGTGATGGGCCAAGGCGCGAATGCTCGGATCGGCCTGTTTGGCGACGCCGGCGAAGAGACGTTTATTCTGACCGGCGCCGGCACGCTGTTGACAGGAGTTATCGACGGCGGCGCCGATGACGACACGCTCGACTTCTCCGGCTACGCTGGGCCGATCGACATTACGCTTCAGTCGCTAGGCGCCATCGATGGATTCAATGGGATCGAAGACGACGGCGTCAACGGCGCCATCAACGGTTGCTTCGAGAATATCGATATCATCATTGGCACGCCCGGGGGCGGCGATACGCTGCAAATGGGCGCGGATTTGGCGACGCATTGGGATCTGCAAACGGCCAATGCAGGTCAGCTGATCGTCACCGACGCGTCGCAACGCGGCAAGCCGACGATGCTTCCGCTCGTACCCGGCGTCGGCCAAGAAGACCTGCAATGGTCGGCCTTCGAAAACCTTGTCGGCGCGCCGACGGCCAACGATCGTTTCGATCTTCGCGACGGCGCAACCCTCTCGGGAATGATTGACGGTCGAGGCGGCAACGACTCGATTGACTACCGTGATTTTTCGACGTCTATCAATGTCAATCTCAACACCGGCTCCGCCACCAACATCGGCGGCGGTCTTGTCGCAGAGGCGGTAAATAACTCGTCGATCGAAAACGTCTTTGGCGGCAACGGCAACGATACGATTCGCGGCGACGTCGACGACAATATTCTCGGCGACGGGTTCGGCAATGATGACTTGTTTGGCGAGCCAGGCGATGACTTCTTCTTGCTCGAACCTAACCCAACAGGACAGAACAGTGACGACAACCTGTTCGACATCAACGGCAGCGACACCGTCGATTTTAGTTGCGCCCACTCGACGATCATGATTGATATGGACCTGCTGGACACCCAAATGGATGTCATGGCGGCGGCCGGCGATCAGTTTGTCACGCTGCACACGAACCCTGGCGTGCTGCCGCTGAGTCCGTTCGAGAACGTGATCGGCAGCCCACATGACGAGGACATGTTCTGGGTCGACGCTCTTTCGGTCAACGGCGACGATCCCACCGCTGGTCCACCTGTCGCTCGAACGGTCAACGGCAATACGCCTCACGGCGCCGGCGACAACGACACGTTGTTCTTCGATGGCCACGGGCAAGTCGTTCAGCAGACGAGCCTCTCGGTTAGCATTCCCGGCGTGGGCACCGTAAACCACATTAGCGTCGGCAACGTGGTGATCTACAACCAGCGCCCGCTGATCATCGACAACGGCGACTTTGGCTTTGACTTCGCACCTGACCCAGGGTCTGCCGGCACGAACTGGGTTCCCGCCGCGCCGAACTACGGCGGTGACGCGGTTCGTGGCCAGACGTACGGCGATCCGGACAAGTTTGCCAGTTGGACAGCCAGCTTGGCGCCCGGTAGCTACCGGGTGTCGGCGTCTTGGGTCGCCGATCCCACACTCTCGACAGATGCAACTTATGTCGTCAGCGATGGCGTTCACCAAATAGCCCAAGTCTCGCTCGATCAAACGGGCGTCCCAAATGATTTCCGCTACGTCGGTTTTGACTGGGAAACTCTTGGAGTCTTCGACACGACCGATGGCGTTGTGGAAGTGGTTCTCGGCAATAGCTTGACGGGCGGAGTCTTTGCGGACGCGGTGATGTTCGAGCCTGTCAGCCCTGGCCCGGAACTGACGGTCCTCATGGACGGCATGGAGCTGGTCACCGACGGGGGGCTCGGCGTCAATTTCGACACCGTTGTCAACCGTGATCTAACGCGGCTCGTCACCCTTCGCAACGATGGCGACATTCAGCTCGAGATCATCGAACTGAATCTCGTCTCGGTCGACCCGATCGTGCTCGGCGCGCCGGCGCCGGCCTTGCCGATCCAGCTGGATCCGGGCGAGTCGTTTGACTTCCCGGTCACGCTTCAAGCTCAAAACCATGGCGACTTCTTCGCTCAACTTCAGTTCGTTTCCAACGACCTCGACGAGAACATCCAAACCAAGCCAGGGGCAGGTTTGCTTCCGCCCAATTTTGATGTCGATCCTTTCACGTTCGATATCTTCGGCCACGTCAGCAACGTCTTCATCCTGGACAACGGCGACGTCAATTTCTCCACCGCTGGGGGCTGGCTGGGACCCGATAGCGATGGATTCCAGGGCGATGACACTTGGAACGTCGCAGATGGCGACGGTTCGACCGCGACCTGGGTCTTCCCGCAACTCCCAGCGGATTTCTACGACGTCGCCGTGACTTGGCAAACGGAATTGACCGCCAGTGCGCCTAGCGCCCAGTTTGAGGTCTTCAACGGGCTGACATCGGTAGGCGTCTTCCCCATCAACCAACAAGTTGCGCCCGCCGATTTCTCGGACGCTGGCGTGAGTTGGCAGAACTTGGGTCAGTTCGACTTCTCCAATGGTGAAATTCGAGTCGTTCTCACTGACGTGGTGGCCGGCGGTCCTTTGCAAAGCGTCATTGCCGATGCCGTTCGTATCGAACGCGTTGTCAATCCCGACTTGCAGTTGCTCGATGTGGCCAACGGCAACGCCTTTGTGCCTGACGACACAGGCTCGATCGATTTCGGCGACACGGATCCCTTTGATCCGATTTTGCGAACCTTTACGCTCAGCAACCCGGCGGGATCTTCCGGACCGATCACGGTTAGCGAGCCGACTCTTCCCGCCGGCTTCACGCTCACCTCCTTCGGCGGCAACCCGCCTACCGGGGCCCTAAGCCAAGTGCTCAATCCGGGCGACACGGTGAACTTCGTCGTTCAGCTCGACGCGGGTTGGCCGGGACTCGTCGATGGGCGGATGCAGATTCCCGTGATGGAACCGGGCGCTCCGGGTGCGCCTGCGGACTTGGCGTTCAACCCTTACGATGTGCAGCTGCGGGGGACCGTGACCGGCACCCAGATCATTGACGATACCGATTCGGCTCCCGCCTTTGTGTTGACAGGCACTTGGCTTGGGCCCAATGGAGAGGGATTCAACAGCACGGATCGATGGACGAACAGCGCGGGTACGGCGGTCTGGACATTTGAGGGATTGGACCCCAGCGTCTTTTACCGAGTTGCCGGAACATGGCGGGCGGAACAAGACCATACGGAACCGGTTTCGGACTTTACCGTCGGCCATGTGGGCGGCGCCACGCTGGTGCAAAAGGATCAGCGGGTCGCCGGCGACGATTTCATCGATCGCAACGTTTCCTGGGAGGAGTTTGGCTTCTTCCGGCCGACGGCTGGCGGACAGCTCACGGTCACTTTGACCGACCCCAATCCGGGGGCGCCGGACACCAACTCTATCATCGCGGACGCGATTCGAATCGATCCGATGGCCGCGCCGACCTTGCGCGTGGTCGAGGGCGGAGCGTCAGTCGAATCGGGCGACACATTGGACTTTGGCACGACGCCGCAAAGCACCGACGTCGTTCGCATGTTGACGTTGCAGAACTTTGGCCAAGTCCCGATGCCGCTCGGCCAGATCAACGCGGGGCCGGGCTGGATTGTCGGCGGAGCGCCTCAGCTCTTGCCTCCAGCGGGTCCCGGCGGGCCTGGTACGGCAGGGCTGACATTGACCCTCGACGCCACCAACGCGGGCAACTTCCTCAGCCCGTTAATGATGCTTCACGGCGATCCGATTCTGCCGCCGCTCGAACTGCAATTGCAGGGCCAAGTCATCGGCAGTGCGGCGGAAATCATTGACAACGGCGACGCAGGATTCGCCGCTGCGGCAGCCTACACCCAATACGGCGGCCAAGGATTCCAAGCGGACGTTCACGCAGCCGTCGGCCAGACTGCCGATGTCGCCACGTGGACCTTCGATCTTGCTTCGCTTAGCCTGCCGAACAACTCGACTTATCGCGTCTCAGCGACTTGGAGCGCTCAGAACAATCGCGACACTGCCGTTCCCTTCCGCGTGCTCGATCTGGCCACGCCAGAACTGACGACGGTCGTCGATCAGACGATCGCACCCGACGATCTGCTCACTGCGGACGACGGCGGGACGTTCTGGGAAGACCTGGGCAACGTTCACATCGATAACAACTTCCTCGTTGTCGAGATATCAAACAACGTTCCCTACGCCGTCGTAGCCGATGCGATTCGGATCGAGCAATTGGTTCTTCCCGAAATGGATCTGTTCACGGGACTGACGCCCATTCCGCACCTTTCCGGCTCCATCGACCTGGGGTCGACGCCGCTCGGCGTCCCGGCGCCGTTGCCTCTGACGATCTCCAACCCGGGCGCGGCGTCGCTGAACCTGCAAGCAATCATCTTGCCCGCCGGGTTCTCGATCGTTG
>CAZWOU010000182.1:0-12362 GCA_964635375.1 uncultured Pirellulaceae bacterium
GTACAAGGGAAGGCTGTTTGTCGGAAACGTGGTGACGAGCCGAATTAACTGCGACCAGCTTGAGTTTCACGGCGCGACCGTCAAGGCTATAGAGCAGGAAGATTTTCTCTCCTGCGGCGACCCGTGGTTTCGTCCCGTCGACTTACAGATTGCTCCAGATGGATCGCTCTATGTCGCGGACTTCTATAACCGAATTATCGGTCACTATGAAGTCCCGCTCGACCACCCGGGCCGAGATCGCAAGCGAGGCCGCATATGGCGCATCTTCCATAGCCGGCAGTCGCACGCCCCCGCCTCGCCGACTCGCTTCGACCAAGCCGACTTGCGGCAATTGATTAACGCGGTTGGCGCCGACCATCTGCGGAATTCCATGTTGGCGATCGATCAGCTAGTCGACCGGATTGGACCGTCGTCCGCCACAGATGTCCGAACCGCCTTTTATGCAGATGACGCGCCGGACTCGCGGCGGGCGGCATTGCTATGGGTGCTGCACCGCATGAATCGACTGACCGATGCGGAGTTGATTTTTGCGATGAACCATGGCGGACGACTGGTTCGCATTCATGCGATGCGAGTGATCTCGGAATCGGAATCCAGATCAAAGGAGATTCTCGATTTATCTTTGAAAGCATTGCGAGATCCGATTGCCCTGGTCCGGCGAAATGCGGCCGACGCGCTCGGCAGGCAGAACGATCTGGCGGCGATTCGGCCGTTGCTCGACGCCCTGGAAGCAACCGACGATAGCGATGTCTACCTGGCGCGGTCTATCCAGATCGCCATACGCAATCTGCTGCAGCACGACTCGGCCTACGAGCAATTGAGACGCCCGCCGCTGGCCCCAAACGCGATCTCCAACATCGCCAAGATTTCTCTCGCCGCCAACACAGCGGACTCGGCAGAGTTCTTGCTCGACTATTCCCTCGGCAACAAACTCTCGCCCATTGAAGCCGCCCTCTATCTCACGCATGTCGCCGCGAATCTTCCCCTCGACCGGTTTGACGAGTTTGTTCGTTTGGTCAGGTCGAGTAGTCGCGACGATGTCGGTCTTCAACATCGCCTGCTGCTCTCGCTTCATGAGAAACTGGCAGTGCGCGGCGTCGAGCCGATGCCTTCGGTGACGGCCTGGGCTACCGACCTTGCGACGGATTGGCTGGCAAAAACTCGCTCCAAGGGAAGTGTTTGGCGCGTCGTGAATGGTGAGAACTGTTGGGACCTTGAGCCTCGAAATTGCGACGACGGAAAACGTGTTCCGTTCCTGAGCAGCCTGCCCGGCGGGGAACGGGCCCGCTCGGTACTGAGGTCCCGGCCGTTCAAGCTGCCCCAGCGGCTGAGTTTCTACCTCTGCGGGCACCTCGGCTTTCCGGACAAGCCGAGTGATGATCGCAACTACGTCGTCTTGCGGTTGGCCAACGGCAGGGAGATCGCTCGCGCCGCGCCGCCGCGAAACGACCTGGCCCGACGTGTTGAGTGGGAGCTTCCCGAACATGTAGGGGAGCGGGTCTACGTCGATATTGTCGATCAAAATGACCTCACGGCGTTCGCTTGGATAGCCGTTTCCCGCTTCGACCATCCCGCCCTTGAAATACCGGCGTTGGGGCGCCGCGAAAGTTTGTTGAGAATCGACACGGCGACCCGCGTGGCGGCAGTCTTTCGGCTGACTGGTCTGAGCGATGACCTCTACGCGATCGCGGCGGAAACCAATAACGACGCTCAATTGCGGCTTCCCGCAGCCCGTGCTTACGCCCAACTCAAAGGGGATGCTCTCAGGAATGCCGTGGTTGGGATCGCGGTGGAGAAGCGCGTGTCGATGGCCTGGCGCGAGCGTTTGATTCTCGCGGCCATCAGTTCCGACCCAATAGAACCTGTGTTGGTCGAGTTTATGCGAGGTGCGAGTAGTCCGCTGCAGCGCACGACCGCCATTACGCTCGGCGCCAGTTCCGCGGGCGCCGACGCGCTCTTGGACTTGGTCGAGAAGGGAGCCGCCTCGCGGCGCCTGTTGCAAGATCGCGCCGTGATCCGAAATCTGGCGGCTCGCAATAACATCGAGCTCAACGCGCGCGTCGTTAGTTTGACGGCGGGACTAACGCCGCCTGGCGTCGAACTGCAGAAGCGAATCACAGCCGCCGTGGTGACGGTTCGAAACCAAGCCCACTCGGCCGGGCTTGGCCGAGTGCTGTTTGAGAAGCACTGTCAGGCCTGTCACAAAGTTGGCGAAAAAGGCGACGAAGTTGGACCTCAACTCGATGGCATTGGCAACCGGGGATTGTCGCGAGTTACCGAAGATGTACTAGACCCAGACCGAAATGTTGACGCTGCGTTTCGCGTGCTCAGTATCGCACTCAACGATGGCCGAGTCGTTTCCGGGTTGCTCCGCCGCAAAGAGGGTGAAATTCTGTTCCTGGCGGACGAAAAGGGTAAGGAGTTTACGGTGAACGCCAGTCAGATCGACGAACAACAGCACACGCTCAACTCACTGATGCCCAGCAATTTCGCTGAACAGTTGAAGGCAAGCGAGCTTCGCGATCTGCTCGCCTATCTGGTTTCGCTGCGAGCGAAGGTTGAGCCGCCATCGGATTCACCCTAGCAAGGCAACTCTCACGAAGCAAAAGGACGGGCTTCTGCCTGGACTGGGCTACCGGTTGGACGACCTGGAAGGAGCGGGCCTCGAAGGCGCCGACTCGCCTGCCTTCGCCGACTCGCCTGTGTCACTAGCGGGCTCAGACGTCGTTGGGTCGGAGTCGACTGGCTGGTCTGAGGTGGCCGCGTCTTGCTTGTCTGAACTGGTCGATTCGACGGCACTCGACCCGTCGTCGTGAGCCTCCTCCGTGGCATTGACTCGCTCTGGTTCGACAACGATACCTTCGGCTGAAGCTAAGTCGATCTTCTTCCCGTTCGCGGTCACGACTAACTTGTGGAACGTCCACTCGCCATCGGTCGATGTAGCTTCAACTTCGACCGTACCGCTCCCCTTGGGCCCTTTGACGCCGTAGGAGAAATCGGCGTTTCCCTCGCCATTCGTCGTGTTGAATTGTCCGCTAAACGCCCATCCCATCTTGATTGGCTCGCCAAGTTCCGCGACTACGCGAGGGTCGTTCTGCACCTTTTCCATGGAGTCCTTGAACACTTGACTTTGGGAAACTGCCGAGAATACAGCAATTACCGGGATAAGAATGCAGCCGCCACACGACAAGAAAACGAAGCCAAAACAACCCAGGGGAATCATCCAAAACCACTTGTTTGAGCCTTTACCTGAACCCATCGCGGAGCCTCTTTCCTGGAGAGTCGGAATACACCTGGACTGTTGAACAACTGAATGTAGCCGATTTCGCCTCCCAGATGAATTGGTTTGAGCAGGCAAATCGGCAGACACGGCCCCTATCCACAAGCGGTTCGTCTGCAAGTTGCTTTTATTGCCGACCAACCTGCGATCACGGACGAGGGGCGAGTAGAATCTTGACAGACCGGCTCACTTGGCGGAACAATGCTGCTACTACGAGACTCTCAAACATGAGGACCGCGCGATCAGCTTGTCTGGCCAAGCGGTCCGCACGCTGGCCCCCAAAGCGATGTTTCGATGACGGATTTCGACGGATTCCCCAAGGCGACAATGACGTTCTTGCGCAAGCTTGCGAAGAACAACAACCGGGAGTGGTTTCAAGATAACAAGGCGAGTTACGAATCGGATTGGCTTGAGCCGTCACTGGCGTTCATCGAGGCGATGAAGAAGCCGATCGAGCGGAGTTTCTCGCCTTGTTTTGTTGCGGTTCCCAAACGCGTTGGCGGCTCGTTGATGCGGATCTATCGCGACACGCGGTTTTCGAAGGTCAAGACGCCTTACAAGGCAAACATCGGCATCCACTTCCGCCACGAATTCGCAAGAGATGTTCACGCACCCGGCTTGTATGTCCACCTCGAGCCCAAGGAACTGTTTTGGGGCGTAGGCATTTGGCGTCCCGACTCGACGGCCTTGCGGCAAATTCGCGCGAGAATCGATGAAGAGCCGGATGCCTGGCGGAAGGCCAAGAACGGCAAGGCCTTTCGCAGTGAGTTCGAGCTTGGGGGAGATTCGCTAAAGCGTCCGCCGACTGGGTACGATGCCGAGCATCCCTGGATTGAGGACCTCAAGCGGAAGGATTTTATCGCCGCGAAGAAGATCGACGCCGCTGCCATTTCGAGACCTGAATTTGTGAGGGATACGATTGCAACATTCAAGAAGGCCAAGCCGTTCGTCAGTTTTCTCTGCGACGCGATCGGCGTTCCGTTTTGACGCCCTGGTAGTGGTTGTTGGCTTGGCGACGTCGATTCCCATGTCGGCTGCGTATTGCGAAAGCCGTGTGAAGAGCCACTCCATCGACTCCGATCGACAGACTGCTCCGACCGTCGTCCGAGTGCTCAAGCCGGCGAGGCAACCTGACAAGCAGGGCTGGCCGGTCGTCTACGTGTTGCCCGTTGAAGCTGGGAAAGGGAGACGTTTCGGCGACCCACTTGACGAGGTCCGACGTAGGGGGCTCGATCTCAGGCATGACGTCATTTGGGCCTTTCCCACGTTCGCCGACCTACCGTGGTACGCCAACCATCCGACCGACCGCGGCAAGCACCAAGAGGCGTACTTCTTGCGGGACGTCGTGGCGACGGTGGAAGCGAACTACCGAACCGTTCCCGGGCGAAAGGGCCGATACCTAGTTGGCTTTAGCAAATCGGGTTGGGGCGCGTGGAGTCTATTGCTGCGGCATCCCCAAACGTTCGAACGCGCTGCGGCCTGGGATGCGCCGATGATGATGGACTCACCGGGGAAGTACGGATCCGGTCCGATCTTCGCAACAAAAGAGAACTTTGCCAAATACCAGATCACCGAGCTCCTTCAGAGCCCCACGAGCCGTTCGCTCGGCGAGGAACGATTGATCCTCGTCGGCAAGGGCATCTTTTCCGAGCAGCACGATCGCCTTCACGCGTGGATGGACGAGCGGCAACTGCAGCACACGTTTGAAGCGGGCGTACAGCGCAAGCATCATTGGGACTCTGGTTGGCTGCCGCTGACCGTCTCTCGGCTACTCACCCCGCGGGCAACACCCTAAGCGGTTGGACTCTTGCCACAGAATGATCAGTGTCAAGGCGATTGCGGCGACGACGCTTTGCGGCGTCCAGCAGACGAAGATTCCCAGCAGGACTTGATCAAACTCCAGCCGCTTCTCCAGCGTTCCGCCAATCGCGATCGCAGCGGCGATAAGGGCAAGTGTCGACGGAATGACAATGGCAATCCGTTGTTGCCAGTGAACATTGCGGGGCAACATCGCAACTGCGATCAGAACGAGCGGCCCGAGAAAGTAAACACCGCCGAGCAACTCAGGTCGGGCCGTGAGCGACGACCGCCATAGGCCTGCGATAATTGCCGCCAACGCAGTGGCGCCGAGCAGGCCGCGGATCGAGAATTGAAATGGATCACTCTTATCGGGGTCCAACTCGTCTTCAAACTGTTGGGCCATTCGGTTCATCGCGGTCGTCGAACGCGCAGAAATCCCTCCAAGTAACGCAGCGAAAATGGCGCCCGTCAGCATGTTACCGAACACGGCAAGATAATCGACATAGTATCCATTGTAGGCATTGCCGCGTTCCCAGATCTCCACGGGAAACCCAATCGCCTCGGCGTTGTCTGGATAAGTGCCGAGTAGATTTCCGAATCCATCGGAGCGAACGAAATAGGACATCGCGTTGATCGCTCCAAAGATCAACACACCCACGGTGAACCCCCGAACAAACCAGCGCGCTGGCGACGCGGAGAGTGGGTCAATGTTACCAACTGTGGTTTCCATGCCTTCATTATTCCGTCTTGCTCCGCCAACTGGCAACAGCGAAACATAGATTGGCGAGTCTCCGACAACGCTATCGCCCAATCGCGACGATTTCATCTGGCGTCAGAGCTCTCGCAAAAACGGCGATTTCGTCTAGGCGTCCTTCCCAATTGGAATCGTTGTCGCAACGACCGCCAAAGAACATTTGCGGTAAGCTCGCAATGCGCGAGCTGGGTGCGTCGACATCGATTTCAGGCTTCTTCGAGCCGTTCAGGTGAACTCGAACTCGCTGGCCGGATCGCACGAGGGCGACGTGGTTCCAAGTCCAGCGAGCGATCGTGTTTGAGCCGGTGTAGGTCTTGTCGCTACCTGCTCGGAGCAGCAGTTGCCCGCCCGATTCGCCGCCGGAAATCCCCAAATGGTCTCCCGCGTTGCCCAGCCCAAACTCGTTTCCTCGCGAGGCGAGCCAACCGGTTATCGGGCGAGCATCCGTGGGCAGGCCATTCCAAAACCAAAGTGACAGAGTGTACTGGTCGCCCAAGTCTTGAAAACGAGAACGGAGTCGACCGCCAACGAAATGCAGGCAACGGTTGGTTTCTCCATCGAGACAAAAAGCATCCGAACGAGGGCCGTCCAAGAAATAGGCGACGTGGTCTTCCAAGATCGCGTCACGACCTCCGCCTGACGAGTCCTTGGCTCGTGGTCCAGCCCATTCGTCAAGTCGCCAGTAAGCGGTGGGCTTTGCTTCGAGTAGGGCCTTGCTCGCCGCTCCTCGGGACTGTTGAAATCGTCGTCTGGTCGCGTTCGAGGTTTGCTCCAAGAGCGAGACAGCGGCCTCCACGATCTTTGGCTCGGCGGTGACTTCCAATCCGGCCGAGCGAGCGGGCCACGTGTTGTAACCTCCGAAGAGATGCTGCTCCGGCGGCGGGATGTAGCCGTCCCCGCCGTTGGCCAGTTCAATGACCATCGTCTGCTTGAGTGGGCTCTGGAGTTTGATCTTCAGTCCGGAAATCGCATAGGTTTCGTTGGGCGTCGTTGCGATGGCGATCTTGCCGATGCGAAGGGCTTGTACGACCACATCGGTCGATTGCCGCTCGTGCAGGATCAAGGCCTCTTTTGCGTAGACCTCAGTTTGTGTCTTTGGAAGTCGATCGCCCATGGCTTCGACGATTCGCTGAGCCCATTCCAGCCGCTGCGCGTTGGGTGTGCGATAATTCAAGTGAAGCCGCGTTTCGGCCATCGCGACGTCGCCAGTTGAATACTCGATATCGTCGTAAGCGCGCTTGGCGATATCAGCCAACTCGGCAGCGAACTCGTCAATCTTGATGGCGTCGTTTCGATTCTCGGCGGGCACCTTATAGTCCCGCCGCCAGATGTCGCCGCTGCAGCCGTGCGAAAGTACAGCGAGAAATCGGCTTGCTCCATCGTTCTGGTCTGCCTCGGCGGTCGGGTCGATTTCAGATTCCAGTTGGCCGCAGAACAGACCGAAATAGTCGGCGCTCAGGGCTTTGTCGCCGAAATAATGCATGGAGAAATTACAGAGCAGGGCGATGGGCTGACCTTTCGTTGAACGAAAAGCGATCATCGACAGTTGCGGGTCCTCCGGACCGGACTCTCCGACCACGTCGTCCCAGTTGCGCCCCGAATGCATGTTGGCTCGCATCGTCGGGTTGCCGAAAGGATCGGTCGCGATCCGGTCTGGCCGGCGGATCCATCGTCGCAGGGCGGTGTGCTCAGGTGCGTCGACAGAGCCCCATCCGACCTCGGCCGGTTGCAGATTCTTCTCCGCCGTGGCAATCGCCTCTGCGAGTTTCTCGCGGAGATAGGGCATGTAGGTCGGATCCGCGTCCGTCCCCAAGCAACTCATCGAGGCCGGGGCGCTATGGGTGTGCGTCGCGCTGATCAGCATGTTGGCTGGCTTGATCTTCGTTCGTTGGGAAGCCAGCTGCTTAGCGTCGTCGAGTAGAGGGCGAGGCATCATGCAGCTGTCGACAACGACGATGGCAATGCGGTTGGCTCCATCATCAACCACAATCGCGCGGGCGCTCAGCTGAGTGTTCACGCTGTCGATGGTGCGGCTAAGCATTCCGCCGTTGACGAGAACGGGCAGGTCGACGGGCGTGACGTTCACGTTAGCTGCCCCGACTTGGAGCTCCGCCGAAGTCGCGTTCGATGCAGATAAGACAGCCGCCACACAAGTTACAATGCTAAATCGCTTGATGTTGATCATTGTCGTTTCCATTGTTTCGGAGGTGGATTCGTGTCCAGTTAATACCACGATTTGCTCAATTGCAAGTCAGTTGCGGAAGGTAGGACTTTGCCTTTCCCGGCGCTCTCGCAGGCTGGCCAAATGGGGAATCGGTCGCTTTCCTTGGGCCTCGCCGCTTGAATCACCGCACGGCGAACGATAAGTTAGCACTCATCACAGTTCTCCTGTCAGCCGGCCGCATCGTAAAGTGAGACATCGCATGCAGTATCCGCTTTCCCTCTCGTTCAAGATTATGGCCCTTGCGCCACAGATTTTCGTTCGCGACGCCAGCGAGAATTCGATCTGTTATGTCAAACAAAAGATGTTTAAGCTCAAAGAGGCGATCAACGTCTTTACGGATGAGAAGCAAGAAACTCAGCTCTGTCAAATGAACGCCGATCGGATCATCGATTTTTCCGCATGCTACCGGTTTACCGACGCTTCGGGAGAGGAATTTGGGGGCGTTCGCCGCAAAGGCATGCGTTCGATTTGGAAGGCCCACTATGACATCATCGAGGGCGACGAAACGGTGATGACGATTTCGGAAGACAATGCATGGGTCAAAGTTGCCGACGCCGTGCTCGGCGATATCGCCGTGATCGGCATGTTCTCCGGCTACTTCTTCAACCCCTCCTACACAATCAAACGGACGGATGGCACGGAGGTCATGCGGCTCAAAAAGCAAAAGTCTTTCTGGGAAGGCAAGTTCATCCTGGAAAAGCTCACCGAACTCGATGAAACGGAAGAACTCCGCGCTCTGATGGCCATCATCATGGCGACTTTGCTTGAGCGTACTCGAGGCTAGTTCTTTAACCTGGGGAACCGCAAACCGCCCAGTTTGAGATTTTCTCGGCAACCGACGTCTGAGCGGAGACGTTCTGCCCCAAGGCCTCTCCATCGGCCGCAAACGCATTCACAGGTTCAACCCCGTCACCACAGACCAAGTTCGCCTCCACATCACTGGCGCCGCTGCCGTGCCCGTGATACGAACCTTCAATGTGCATTGACCTTTGAGAAGATGAGCGTCGTGCCCGACTCGATATAGGAAGCGTCCGGCGGCTCCCGTTAGCAAAGAGCGCGACCGCGCGTTTGGCCGAAGGCCTTTTTTCCACCGTAGCCTGGGGCAACGCTGGCAACGCCCCAGGAAGAGAATCCAACCGCCCCCGTTTGGCCGAAGGTCATATTCACTCTTATCCTGATGGATTAACTCGGGAAAGTAGGATCGCCCCAAAGAAAGGCGTGCTCTGACGCGTTTGTTGCGAATTCTCTAACCTGGGGAAACGCAAACCGCCTAGTTTGACCTCTTCTCAACAAACGACGCCTGAGCGGATACGTTTTGCTTTGCTGATGAAGTGGTATCGGGCCATGGGCATCTTTCCCGTCATGAGTTGATGTAGAAGAGAAACACCCAAATGCCAATCGCTCCAAGTGCAAGGACAAAGAGAGCCATGCAAGCGGAGACAGCCCAGTTCGACGACGCATTTGGGGGGCGCCGTTTTCCCCACTCAGAATCAAGAAACAAGTGTTGCCACTCAGACGAGTCCGACGAAGACGAAAGCAAGTCCCAGCGTCCTCTTTCAAAGGCGTAACATCCTTCCTCACGGGCTTTGCCGCTCTCGGTGAACGTCAGAACGAGAACAAACTTCGGGTAGCCGACCTCAGTAGAATCCGGCTCGCACTCGACGAAACTGTATTTGCTTTCATGCGTGATCCTGAGAACGGTCCATGACACGTCCGTATCGTCCGGGAAACTCTCTTGGCAGATGTCGTTGATCCTTTCTCGGATGATCCGCTCTCGCTCATGGCTGGAGAACTTGCCCAACTCCTCTGTGAACTTCGCTTTGGGAAACACGTCTTGCCAATCAGCAGGTGTGTCTGGAGCGGTAAACAACAGATCCCAACGAACTCCATCACCCTCATAGCAGCCAGCAATTGAGGGCTGTTCACTGGCCCCAAACAGCAGCACGAAAACGAATCTTGGATAACCAACCGTGGGCGGATCTGCCTCGGCTTCGACATAGCTGTAAGAGCCGACATGCGAGATTCTGAGGGCCGTCCACCGAACGTCGGCGTCTTCGGGAAAGCACTCACGCCCGATTTCGTTGATGCGCTCTTCAATTATCCGGTCACGTCTTCCGTTCATCCTGTGTGTCCTCGATCCCCTCGATCCAGCGCAATCTTTGCATATCAAGGTCGGTTCACCGAAACTCGTCTCCAAAGCAACTTAAGGAAAGAGGAGAAGAGTCGCGCTCACACGTGGGGGCAATCTTGCAAGATCTGGGCAAGAAAATCATCAAAAGAATGCAAGACGCACCGCAAAGCTTAACCTAGACGCCTCTTCCCTCAAACGGGCGAATCGCTGTTGTCGCGAAAGAAAGGCACGCTCAGACATCGTTTGCCGCAAGAAAGGCACGCTCAGACGCGTTTGTTGAGAATTCGTTAAGCTGGGGAAACGCAAGCTGCCTAGATGGACCTATTCTCGGCAAGCGACGTCTGAGCGCGCTTCCCTTCCCGCTTCCTCTCCCGACTGGTCGGATCACAGTCCCAATTACGCTTCACTTGCCGCAACGTTTTTAGAAATGCCGCCGGTAGCTGAAGATCAACTGGTTTTCAAACCCCTGCGTCCCACTCACCGGGAAACTCCAGCCGATGCCCACTTCGTCCAGCTCGCGTACGACCCACCGTACGCCGGTGGTGAGGTCGACGGTGGTTTCACCCGAATCCGGACCGTTGATCGCGGACACGCCATTGACTTCAAACGCGGCAGTGAGCCAGCGGAAATGGTCGCTGCATTCGGTCGACAGAAGCGTGTGATACAAGCCCATGTCGTAGCGGAATTCGCTGCCGACGTCTTCGGTCGAGACGGGGATCTCCCATCCAAAACGACTCTGGAAGTAGGTGCCACTACCAAAGTCGTGCAGCCACATAGCAGCCGGCTCAAGAACCGTGTGTCCATTTCCTAAGTCGCGGGCGTCGTTGCCTGTGGGAATTCCTGCGAACAACGCGAAGAATATCAGATCGCGTTCGCCGTTGAACGCTTGAAACTGAAGGCCGATTTCCATGTCACCAAAGCCTGACGCGTTCGGAGCGGCGATGGGGTCGAGGTAGGCCATCGGAGCACCGAGTATGATGATCGTGCGGTTGTTAATCGGCCAGATGAGTTCGACTTCAAACTCCATTTCGTCAACCATTCCGTCGTCCGCTCCCTCCGCTCTGGCAATTTCGAATTCGAGGGCGCGCTCTATGAAGTCGATTTCGGTGCGGATGCCGTGCAGGAACGGGTAGCCGTCCACCGAAGTGTGTCCGGAATGGCCGTGCGCATCGTGATCGCCGCGACTGTGGCTTTCGTAGGGGGACACATAGTCGAAACTGACTTGCCCGTGTTGTCCGTGGTCATGCCCATCATCGAAGTGATCGTGCCCGTGGTCGTCATGGTCACGCCCTTCGTCCTGCCACGCGACGTACCGATCGTCCGAATTCTTGGCGTGTTGCTCGAAGTGTGTTTGAGGCGATTCGATGCGGTGGCGGAGCATCTCGTTTTCGCTCAAGAGCTTATCGTAGGTCTGGGCATAACCAACCGACGAAAACGCCATAACAACGGCGGCGGCCATGTAGGACGGGCGCAGAATGGACATGGTTCCTACCAAGGGGATTCGCGATTCAATCGAGGGAGACTTCCAACAATATCGGAGCCGCGGCCAGGCGATCTGCTGCGAATATGACGGTTATTCCTTTTTTTTGGCGGATTTGGCAAAGTCGGAGGGGCATTCCGAATGCGCCGGCTTGCTGGTTCGCAGTCGCTCATGTCAAAGAAAAGGGGCGCTCTCTGACGTCGGAAAAAAAGGCGCGCTCAGACGTCGTTTGTTGAGAATCCGTTAAGCTGGGGAAACGCGAGCTGCCAAGTTGGCCTTTAATCTTAGCCTTCGCGAAGAGGCGCGACCGCGCGTTTGGCCGAAGGCCTTTTTTTCCACCGTAGCCTGGGGCAACGCCGGCAACGCCCCAGGAATAGAATTGCCTGGATTGCCCTTTTCTCGACAACCGACGTCTGAGCGAGATTCCCTTTCCTCATTCGAATTCGTCGCGCTGCCATTTATTGAGTTCATGAATAATGCTCGCGCTGAATAGAATGCCAAGGATCGGTCTAAGCGCGACGCCCCGGAAGACAAGGATGACGAAAGCGAAAAAGATGCCTATCCCGAACGAGATAATGAGCGGCCAGGCGACGAGGCGGACGTCGAGCCAGACGAAGATCCCGGCGATCGCAAAAAACAACGCCCCATATCCCATGTAAGAGTCGCCTGCGGCGAACTTATCGTAAGAAAAAT
>CAZWOU010000182.1:12372-13732 GCA_964635375.1 uncultured Pirellulaceae bacterium
CCGAGGAAGATCCAAATGGCAGAGACCCAAGATAGCTGGCCAGGAGGGACCTTGAATTGCATGTGTTTTCGCTCCAGTCAGCAAAACTGTCGTCGTTCACCGCGACTCGGCGAACGACGATGATTTCGGGACCCGTGCGGCCCGCGGCTCCGTGTGCAACGGATTGTTCAAGGAAGCCGCGACGGGAAGAGGCGTAGGCGGGGCCAGCATAGCGAATCGTTGAGATCACGAGGCATCTTTGAGAGACGTTTTTTCACGTTTTTCAAGGAGGTCGATCATCCTGAACTGGTTGACAATCACTCGCAACTAGCAACATGCCTAATCCTCTTGACAACGTCTTGGAGTCGTCGATTTCGCCCAGCGATTTTGGGTGCGATCGTTTTGCCGTATTGCACCTGCGTGGCAAAGGTCGGATCTATGCAGTGATTCCAGTCGCAATGATCCAATGCTCGCCGGCGGCGATTGGTCAACTCGCGGACGATCTCGACAAACGAGCAAGACCTTACTGGAGGATAGAAAAAGCATCCGTTCTCTACTGCAACAAACCCGAAATAACGGCTTCTGCACGTGCGCTGGATGATAATCCGACCGCTCAGTTTTGGGTTCATCCCCAATTCAATCGTTTCGTCGACCAGATTCGCGACTTGATTGTTGGCGAGCGAGAATTTGTCAGCCTACCATGGATCAATTGGCGGGTAGTTTGTGCGTTGGCCATGATTACGTACATCATCACAGCTTTCTTCCCAAGGACGAATTCAAACACTGATTTCACTAGGCTTCATATTGGCTGGCCAGTTACTTTCTTCGTCGACGACACGGCAGCAAGGTGGTTTGACGCCGGACGAGAGGAGAGTCGGCTAAGCGTCTCAGCGCTCGTGATTGATATTTCAATTGCATGTTCGATCGCTGCCATCGCCTACACTTTGGGATCTTCACTTGATTCGTTGCAATTCAGATTGCGATCGCTGTGTCTTGTCACGTGCTTCGCCGGTATTTTGTTTGGGGCATCCAGGTACGTTGGCGTAGCTAGCTTAAGCGTAATCCCCCCTGCGGTATTTCAGCCTGAGCCACTTTTGGACTTCGATCCTCCCAGACCAGCACCAGCACCACCATTGGATCCGCGGTAGGCGCATTATGGACGCAAGAATGAGTCGCTTAACCCCTGACCGCTGAAGAGAAAAGAATGCAGGCCAAGGGCCATTTGTTGTCGTACGACAGCAAGTATGGAGGTCTTTCTGCGCCGTTGCACGTGAAAGGTGTGGCCACCAAGAACGGTGTCAACCACGAGTTAGAAAACATGAGGGCGCAGGGGCTCGAACCCTGGACCTACGGATTAAAAGTCCGTTGCTCTACCAACTGA
>CAZWOU010000183.1:0-13710 GCA_964635375.1 uncultured Pirellulaceae bacterium
GCCGCCTCGGCAGCCATTCGCTCGAGCAGGGGACTCAATAGCAGGCCGCCGGATCCGAGCGAGAGGCCTTTCAAGAACCGTCTTCTTGTCGACGTCGAAGTTTGTCTGGTCGAATATTTCATCATTCGGCGCCAATCTGTTTGCGATAGAGAAATGAGTCAGACGTCATTAGGGAGACGACGAGTGCGCGGAAACTGCCGCCGTTTTCCGTGTAGGCCTGGTCAGCGGCAACCAAGGTCGCGGAATCGCTAAACATCTCATTCCGTCCTAACCAGTAGCGGAAAGCGTGCCTGACGAACGACTGGCGAACACGCTTCGATTTTGCGAGCCGCTGAACCATCTCAATCGGGTCGTGCACATCCCCCTCAAGAGAGACGTCGCCGGTCCCGTCCAGAATTCCTGTGGAATCGACCGGCTTAGTCTTGCCCTTCACGTGCAGAACTTCGACCGCGCGATGACGTCCGAAGTCGTCAAACAATTCGAACGGCATGCCGAGTGGGTTCATTCGGCTGTGGCACCGCCAGCATTCCTGCTCGTGCGTCACAACAAATCGTTCACGGAGTGACTGATCGGGAGCGTCAGGTACGCGGGCATCAAGTGTGATCGGCACCTCGGGCACGGTTCCGGCCAGCAGCCGCTCGCGAACCCACTTGCCGCGGCGAACTGGATCGTTATCCAGATTTACCGAATGGGCAAGCAGCCAAGCTGGGTGCATCAGCAGGCCCGCCCGTTTGCCTTTCGCCAGCACAAACGGTTGACTGACTGGGTAGTCGAACGTCTCTTCGGCAAGGTTGTACAGCGAGATGAATTGGCGGCCGCGCGGTCGGTTGATCGGCGTGACGCCGTTCTCGTGGCACTTGGTCAGGTATCTCATCCAGCCTTTGACAACGTTGCCGTTCGGATGGGAAAACGCGCGACCCAGCGAGCGAGCGAACTCGGCGTGTTCCTTCGGCGTTTGGTAGGGGAAATCCCGCCAAGGCTTGTCCTTGAAATATGCGTAGAATTTCTCGAGCTGTTCGGCAAAGTCGCGCTCATGATCGTTATCGCCGCTGTGGGCGACAAAGTACTCTTCCGTTGTCAGTAGCTCAACGAGCACGTCTTGATCGAGTTTCACGATGTGCTTCACCAGTACATCCGCATCGGCCACCAGCGATTCGGCGACGCCGCGGTAGTCGCCACCGAAGCGGGCCGAGTCCTTAAAGACCTTGGGCGCTTTGTGGTAGCCGAAGAACTCGTGAAAGAACCGCATGATCCGCGGCTTGTCGATCGAATCGTCGTCCCATAGTCGCACTACTTCACGAGTCACATCATCGCGAGTCGATAAGCGGCCAGTCTTCGCCGCCTTGAGCAGTTCATCGTCTGGCTTGCTGTCGGTCAGGCCATAGGCGATGGCGTGAGCGAGCTCCACCGGCCCGAGCATCCGGCGACCATGTTGATCTTCAGATCCTTGCCCGAGCTCAGCGCGATAAATCGCCGGCGGACTGATGGCGATCGCCACGAGCCCGACTCGCAGCCCCTCGGCATTCCCCGCCTTGCCGATGCACTCGCGGATCAAGCCACGGTACTTGCCAACCTCCTCGACAGATGGCTCCTGTTCGACGACCAGATCGAACATCTTGCGGACAGCATCATCGACCTGAACATCAGAGGGCGCCTTCTCACTCAGAATAACGTCAGAGAATTCGGAGGCGGTTTTTGCATAACGCGGGCGAATCGGCTTGCCTCTCTTGTCCTTGGGCAGTTGATCTTCCGGTGTGGGACCATTGCGTTGCACATCGAGTTCATGCAGCGCTCCCTCAATGTGCTTGTCGACAATGACCTCGGCGTTTCGCAACATCGTAGCGAGCGTGGCGGAGTCGGCGTACATGATCGCTGCGAAGTCCTTGTCGCCCGCCTTGTCTTCAATCGTGAAGGGTTGCTTGACCTTCGCGAGACTGCCAGGGGGCCGACCACTCCGACCCTTGCCGAGGCCGATTCCTCGGACGATGAGCGAATCGAAAATGTAGGGGCTTCTCTTCCAAAGGCGGCTGGGCGACCACGCGGCGACGTGACCAGTCGGATCGAACAGCTGATCGTGGTCGATGTAGTTGCCATACTCGGGGAACAGCAGTTTTCTGTCCCATTCCGATGCGTGGCCCGAATTTCGCAACGTCGTCTTGATCCAAGCAATGGCGCGCGCCCGATCGATCTGTTTCGGTTGCTCCTCTTCGTCAGGCGGCATTTCCCCCAGTACCAGCTTCTCGAGAATCTGCTCCCAACGCTCGATGTCGCTAACCACTTTGGAACCGCCGGTTAGCTCGTGCAGCGCGAACTCGCCTTCCGGCTCTTCCGCACCGTGGCAATCGACACAGTGCGTCTCGAAAAACGGCCCGACGATTGTGCGAAAACCGGAGTCGTCCCCGAATCCGACGCAAGCGGGGAACAAGCAAAGCAGGATGATCAGTGCGCGCCGATTCAAGACCATATTGAATTCCGATAGTTCGTTTTCGAAAGCCCGTTTCCGATGGTTCGCCGGAACGCTGAAAGGGGGAACGCGAGCCGATGCTCGCACTCCATCAGCTTACATATTCTGATCGACCCCATATTGATCAACAAGGGCAGATGGCGCGGACTCCGCGATGTCCGCAGGGAAGGGCGATTGGCGAGGCGCCGGAGCAACTGAGAACGGGATGGCGCTGTATACTGCCTCTGTTTGCAGACCGTTAGCGCCGGCTCGAGGAGGCAGCGATGCCCAAACCAAAAGAGACGTTTAGAAAAAACTATCTTCCCGCAGACTACAAGGTCAACGGAATCGACCTGGCCTTTGAGCTCGGTGAGGAAGAAACACTCGTCCACGCCAACATCGATTTCGAGCGGACCGGCCCCAACGATCGCGCTGTGCTCGTGCTGTCTGGCGAGGAGATGGAATTGCGGTCCTTGACCGTTGACGATGTGGAGCTTTCGGAAGACCGCTATGTTGTTGCCAAGGAGACGTTGACGATAGAGGACTTGCCTCAACGCTTTGTGCTGAACAGTACGGTAGCGATCAAGCCGCAGGAGAACCTGGCGCTCTCTGGGCTCTATAAGTCCTCGGGCAATTTCTGCACGCAATGCGAAGCGGAGGGCTTTCGGCGGATCACATATTTTCTCGATCGCCCCGATGTAATGACCTGCTACAAGACCACGATCATCGCCGATCCCGAGAAGTACCCCGTGATGCTCTCCAACGGGAATCGCATCGAAATGACGGACTTGAATGATGGACGGCGCAAGGTTGTCTGGGAGGATCCGTTTCCGAAACCGTCTTACCTGTTCGCACTCGTCGTCGGTGATCTGCAATGCAAGGAAGGCGTCTTTAGGACGCGATCAGGACGAGAGGTCAAGCTGGAAATCTGGGTCGCCGCGGCGGACCTCGACAAGACCGACCATGCCCTCGTTTCGCTGCAGAAATCAATGGCCTGGGACGAACATGTCTACGGCCTCGAGTATGACCTCGATATCTACATGATCGTCGCGGTGAACGACTTCAATATGGGTGCGATGGAGAATAAGGGTCTCAATGTCTTCAATACGAAGTACGTCTTGGCTAGGGCCGATACGGCGACCGATGCCGACTTCAACGGAGTCGAGGCAGTCATCGCGCATGAATATTTTCACAACTGGACCGGTAACCGCGTGACCTGCCGCGACTGGTTTCAGCTGACGTTGAAGGAAGGTCTGACGGTTTTTCGCGACCAACAGTTCACGATGGATCAAACGTCCGAAGGTGTGAAACGCATTGACGATGTGCGACTCCTGCGCCAGTTTCAGTACCCGGAAGATGCAGGGCCGATGTCGCACCCAATTCGTCCTGAATCGTATATCGTGATGGACAATTTCTACACGGCGACGGTCTACAACAAAGGAGCCGAGGTCATTGGCATGTACCAGACGCTGTTGGGGAAAGACGGTTTCCGAAACGGCATGCACCTCTATTTCCAGCGGCATGACGGTCAGGCGGTAACGTGCGATGATTTCCGCGCTGCGATGGCGGACGCGAATAACCGCGACCTGGATCAATTCGAGCGATGGTACGACCAAAACGGTACGCCCGAGGTTTCGGTCGAGGCAGCGTATGACCAGGCGACTCGGACCTATTCGATCTCGCTTGGTCAGAAGAGCACCGGAAGCGAATCGCACCAGCCGTTTCATATGCCGATTCGCGTGGCGTTGTTGGACCAAAAGGGCGGCCAGATTGAATCGACGGTAAAGGGCAGCTCGCGAACAGAGCATCTGCTTGAGTTGAAGCAGTCGAGCGAGTCATTTTCCTTTGCAGGCGTGGACGAGCCGCCTGTACTCTCCATCCTGCGGGGATTTTCGGCGCCGGTGCAAATGAAGTTCAAACGTCCGCGCAGCGACTATGCTCTTTTGATGGCCCATGACCAGGATGACTTCAATCGCTGGGACGCCGGCCAGACGCTCGCCAAAGAGCTGATGCTCGAGCAGATTGCGTCAATCCAAGAAGGAGAAGCTGCGAACTGTGACGACCTCTTCTCCGATGCGTTTGGCAAACTTCTCGCAGACGATCCATTGGATGGGTCGTTCAAGGCCCTCGCGATGCAGTTGCCGACGGAACGCGAGCTTGGGATGGCGATGGAAACGATCGATCCCGATTCCATTCACTACGTGCGAGGCGCGTTTACCCATCAGCTTGCCACGAGGCACCGGGATGTTCTGCTCGACATCTACAATCGCCTGAACGTCGCGGCGCCCTATCGATTTGAGCAGCAGGATGTTCAACGCCGCGCCTTGAAGAACGCCTGTTTGCAATACCTCTCGATGCTCGAGGATGACAACTCGATTCAAGACTTGGTGCGAGCCCAGTTCGATCAGGCCGACAACATGACCGATCAGCAGGCCGCTTTGTCCATGCTGACTCAGCGAGTGCGCCCCGAGCGCGCCTGGGCACTGGAGAAATTCTATGCCCAGTGGCAGGACGATGCGCTCGTTATCGACAAGTGGTTCTCAGTCCAAGGCATGGCTCCAGCAGATGATACTTTGGAGCGCGTGTTGGAACTCTCGCGGCACGCTGCATTTGATCCAACGAACCCAAATCGTCTCCGCTCGCTGGTCGGCGCGTTCATGGGAAATCAATTCCACTTTCACAACAAGAATGGGATGGGCTATCGATTCGTAAGCGATATGGTTCTGCTGGTGCAAAGTGATAACCCTCAAGCCGCCGCGCGACTGGTCAGAGCTTTCGGTCAATGGAATCGCTTCGACGAGCAACGTCAGGAGTTGATGCGGGCAGAGTTGAAACGCATTATCGAGACGGATGATCTGGCCAAAGATGTCTTTGAAATTGTCCAACGTTCGCTTGAGGCATAGTCTGCCCGGCGAACGCGCCCGAGTGTCTCTGCCGCGAACTGAGAGGAACCCAATGATTACGGGCTTGCACCACACCGGCATTGTCGTGGCGGACCTACCCTCGATGGTCCGTTTCTACAGCGAAGATTTAGGGTTGCAGGTGCTCTTGGAACTGGACTCGGTCGCGCCGCCAGAGGGCAACCACACGGGCATCCAAGGCGCTCGGCGACAACTGGTATTCTTGGGATGGTCCAAAGAACAACACCAGATCGAACTCGTTCATTATCTCGATCCGCCGGCGACGGATGGACATGTCGACAAGCACCGCCTCGGGTCGACCCACGTCTGTTTCAACGTCAACGATATCCGCTGCGTCTACGATTCGCTCATTCGCAAGGGCGTTCAGTTCGTCACCGAGCCGAAATTCTCGCCCAGCCCCAACGGAGAAGTCGGCGTGGTCTATGCTCAAGATCCAGAGTTGAATTGGCTCGAGTTCATTCAGTGGCCGAAGATGGCCGAGACGCCGGCCACGCCCAACCAAAAGTCCGAGCAGTGACGGGCCAAGACGCCGAGTTTGCTGGGCCGTTTGGCGTTCCCGCTTGTGAGTTGTTTTATCGCAAAAGGAGATCACGTCCATGAGAAGACATGAATCCATGCCGTTAGCCTTGGCGTGCCTTTGCCTGTTCATGGGCGTGGCATCTGCAGAGGACAAGCGGCCACACATCGCAATCCGAGGCATCTATGGCGGCGTCCCCGTCGAGATGCTGAAACACGGCAACCTGCGCGAGCACGGCGTCAACGCGATCTTCATGGGATCGAGCGGCATTAACGCGGAACGGGTAGCGCTGTTGAAAAAGCAGGGTGCAAAAATATTTGCCGAATTCAACACAATGCATGTCGCCAGCTACTTAAAAGAACATCCCGATGCGGCGCCCGTCGGCGTTGACGGAGAGAGAAGTCCTCCGCCTCAGGGTTGGCAGGGGGTCTGTCCGACGCACGCGGGCTATCGGCGTTTTCGCATGAGCGCTTTCCGCCAAGTGCTGAGCGAGTTCGAGATTGATGGAATCTGGCTCGACTACCATCACAGCCACGCCAGTTGGGAGCGGGCGGCGCCCGACATGCCCGAAACCTGCTTCTGCCAGCGATGCATCGCACAGTTCAAACAGCAAACGAAGACGGATCTTCCCGACGAAAGCGCGAAACAACTGTCCCGCAGGTTGCTGGGCCAGCACCGAGACACGTGGGTGCAATGGCGCTGCGACGTCTTCACAGATTGGGTCCGCGAGTTTCGCTCGATCATCGACGACACGCGCCCGAACGCGCTTCTCGGCACGTTTCATTGTCCCTGGACCGACCAAGAACTCGACGGCGCCTTGCGCAACAAACTGGCAATCGATTTGAAGGCTCAGTCCAAGTACATCGATGTATTCAGTATCATGCCCTACCACGCTCGCTTCGGGCACGCCGATGACCCGTCCTGGATCTCGCGGCAAACGGCTTGGTTGGGAAAGCACCTCAACATCAAGGGCGAGGCGGGTGATCGTCATCGGATCTGGCCGATCGTCCAGCTCTCGGATTGGGGTGAAACCGTATCCGTCGATCAAGTGCGGTCGGTCATGGACCACGGCACGCGTCGGCCGGCCACTGGCGTCATGGTGTTCAACTGGGGCTCGCTCAAGAAGCAGATGAAGAAGGTCGATAAGATGAGCGATTACTACCGAGCAATCCAACCATAGTCGCCCTTACTTGCGAGTCGTCACAGTGCGATCTTGCGGGCTCTGGAGGCGACCCGGTCTTGGGCGTTCAACCCTCGAAGGTGAGGCTGGTGGTGATTCCGGTGGCCTGGGCGACGGTGCTGTGATCGCGATACTGTTCGAGCTGGTTCTCATCAAGCTCAACGCCCAGTCCAGGACCGTCCGGAACTTGGGCGGCGGCGGGGCCTAGCGTGAGCGGCGTCTTCAGCATGTCGGCTTGGTGATAGAGCGGACCGATGAAGTCGCCGGGGTATTGCTCGCTGGCAATCGTCGGCAGGGCAGCGCCGAGATGAAGCATCGCGGCGGTCCCGATACCCAGCTCCAGATTGCTTCCCATAGCGCATGGAATTCCCGCCGCCTTGGCGGCGTGGACGACCTCCACCGTGTTTTGGATTCCTCCGTTCTTGCCCGGATAGACGCTGACAATGTCGACAGCCCGTTCGGAGGTGAGTCGCCACGCGTCGCCGCTGGTAAACGCGCTCTCGTCGGCCATGATGGGAATGTCGATCTGACGCCGTAGCTCAGCCAGTTCGGAAGGGTCTCCCGTTGGTATCGGCTGTTCGGCAAACAGAATGTTGAACTCGCTCAAACGCCTTAGTGTTTGCTTGGCCTGGAGCGGCGACCAGCCGCAGTTCGCGTCGATGCTAATCGGGATGTCTGGCCCGGCGAGTTCACGGATCGCGCGAACTCGGGCGATATCCTGTTCTGGATTCAGTCCGACCTTGACTTTCAGGCATCGTACGCCTTGCTCAAGAAACTGCCCCGCCAAACTGACAGCTTGTGGGATATCGATGGAACCAACCACCATTCGAATTGGCATTTCGTCGCGGTACTTTCCGCCGAGCAACTGATAGACCGGCACGCCGGCCGCCTTGCCGGTAATGTCCCAGAGCGCCATCTCCACAGCGGCTTTCGTGAATGGGTTGAGGCGGATCACGCTGTCGATCCGACGCCGCAAGTGGTTCACTCGCCTGGGGTCCTCGCCTTGAAGCGCCGGCGCGATCAAGCCATGAATGATGGCCACGGCGCCGTGACTCGTTTCGCCACTCCAGCGCGGCGCGACGGTGGCTTCGCCCAACCCAACGAGTCCTTCCTCTGTGTGGACTCGCACGATGACGTACGGGGAAGTGGCATGTTCGCCATGCGACGTCTTTGTCGTCATTCCCGTCTTGAGCGGAACATTGATTGGAACGGCTTCAATTCCAGTGATCTTCATGCTTGGATCATTTCTCTCTTGGCAATCATTTGCGAACTCGACTCAGCCTCCAGACGTCGGGTTCCATGTTATTCCCGGCGACCATCCAGAGCGCGTCATTGTGAACAAACACGCTCGCGGCGTGACGCGCTTTCCACGGCGTGTTTGGGACTTCTGTCCACGCGACGCCGTCTGATGAATACCACACATCCTTTCGGTTTCCGCCTTTCTTGTTGTACCCTTCCAGGACCCATAGCCGATCGTCCCATGCGGCCACCTCATGATATTGGCGAGGCGCCCAGGGAGCGGCTTTCGTGTGAAGCTTCCAATCCACTCCATTGGCGGAGCTCCAAACGTCGTTGTGAAACTTTCGCGTAGGAGTCTGAGGCGTGTCGTAAGTGCCGCCGCCCAGAATCCAGATTCGGCCGTTCAATACCGCGCTCGCTCCGATCATTCCTCGAGGCGACCAGCACGGTTCTCGCGGTTTGACCTCCGTCCAGTTGACGCCGTCCGTTGTCGTCCAAACATCGCGGTAGAAGGTTTCGGCAGCGCCCTTCTCCGTGGTGTTCTTAGCAAATGCAGGCATTGTCTGTCCGCCCATGACCCAGATACGGTCGTCATGAACCACTGTGTAGTGAAGCGCTCGCGGCGCCCATTGAGGCGGCCGGTCTCGATTGACCAGCTTCCAGTCTCGCCCGTTCGCCGAATTCCAGACATCGTTTTGATAGTGCCCTTGGTTGACGTCGCCGCCAATGATCCACATCTGATCGCGGAACACAGCATATCCGGCAGTGTGACGTCCCTCCCAATCGGCGGTCGGCTGGAAAGACTGGTCCTTGAAAGAGTTCGGCTTGATGAGCGTCCATCGCTTGCCGTCCGCCGACTTCCAGACTTCGTTGTTGCAGATTCTCGGAAAGAACTCACGGTGAGTCGAGCTCGGGTTCCAACCGCCAATCAGCCACATCGCTCCCCGATACGAGAGCGCGCCGGCGCCGTCCCGTGGCGCGAATTCGGCCGTCATTGTAACTTGGACCCACTCGTATTCGGCAGCCGACGAGCCTTGCACGGGCGCCATCGAGAGAGTCGCCGACAAAAGAAATGCGGCCAGCAGGCGCCCAGGCCCAAAAGGACGGCGCAGAAATTGGCCGACCGACTCTGTGGCAAGATGTGGGGGTGTGAGGTAGTGTTGCATCTGTTTCCTTCCTCGATTGTTCTGCGAATCACGGCGGGCGACTTTCACGCGTACTCAGGCAAGAATGATTTCCAGTTCTCATAGATGATGTTGTGAATCATCTCATCGGGGATTTTCGGGAAGTTGGTCCCGGCAACAACGTCATTGATCTTCTCTTGTCCGGCAATGACCTGAGCCGCTGTCGCGGACGGGAAGTCCGAACCGAAAATCAGTTTGTGCTCCACACCATATTCGACCGCAGACATAAATGCTTGATAGTGTCGCAGCGGACGGTAGTGCAGCGCGGAGATATTGGCGTACAGATTGGGATGCTTGCGTATCAACACAACGCATTCATCCTCCCACGGATGGCCCATGTGGCTGATCACGATGCGCAGGTCCGGGCAGGCGACAGCAATATCCTCCAGCTGAATCGGATTCGCATACTTCAGCGGACCCGTTCTCACGAACGAAGTACCCTGGTGAATGTTGACGGGAATTCCAAGCGACTCCGCCTTGCGAAACAACGCCAGATGCCCCGGATCCTGGGGATCCCAGTTCTGATAAATAGGCGAGCACTTGAGGCCTCGAAGTCCGAGGTTGTTGACATAATGTTCGAGCTGATCAACGCAATCCGTGTCGTTGGGATCGACAGAGCCCCAGCCGATGAACGTGCCGGAGTGATCGGCAACAAACTGGGCAATCAACTCTTGATCGCAGTTGATTCCGGTGAACGGCGCCTTGATGCCGAACACGATCGCCTTATCGACGCCGACTGTAGCTTCCAACAGCTGTTCGGGTCTTGAGTCGAACGCGTTCGCTTCGTCGCTTTCGCTCCCGGCAAAATAGACATCGTCAGAGAGCTTCATCTTCGCCCGCTTTGCTTCCCAGGCGAACGTAACAAATTCGTCTGAAAGATGCTCCGGGTACCACATCAAGTTTGTGTGTGTGTCAAACAACATTGATTTGTTCGTTTCGTTCTCTCTGTGGCCCTTTGGCAAGCGTCTTCCGGCCAGACGTCAGACTCCATCAGACCTCACGATCCGGGTGCACTGCAAGCCAGCCCACTGCGCCGGCGAAATAGAATCCCGCGTGCAGATAGATCACTAGATTCCAGTCCCCGCCCGTCTCGCGTATCGTGTCGAACCAACCGCCTAGCAGCGTTGGCAGAATGACTCCCGCAACGCAGCCGGACATATTCATAACGCCCATGACGACAGCGGTACGCCTCCCTCCGATATCGATGGTTGCCGCCCACGCGGCTGGTGCGCCGATTCCTGAAAACAGGGCGCCGGCGGCAATCACTACAGATAACTGAGTGGCGGACGAGGTCCAGGCGGAAGCCATGGTCAGTAGCCCGCATACCGTCAGCGCCACGATGGCGGTCCCCGTCCGGCTGCACCACCGGCTTCCCGTGATTTTGAGGAGCCCGTCCACGATGACTCCCCCCATGAGGCTTCCCACAACGACGGCAAGCAAAGGCAGACTGTTCAACATGCCGGCTTCGGCTTTGTCGATGTCATACGCATATTCGAGGAAGGCAAAGAACCAGGTCACGAAAAAGGTGTACCCAGCCGCTCGAAAAAACGACTGGACGCAGATGCCCCACATTCCTGGACTAGCCAACATGTCGACGAGGAGTGTTTGATTGGACTTCATGGGTCCTTTGCCAACGGTCTTTGGAGCAGCGACGCTGTCTCGATCGTGAATCTTGTCAGCTCGGGGGTTTTGGAGCGCCACGTCGTTGGGTTGGGCCGCGTCGACGATCAGTTTCAGTTCACCTTCGTTGACCCCTCCATGGTCCTTGGGCAAGGTGCGGAAGTACCAATAGAAGCCGATCGACCAGACGACGCCGACGGTCGCATAGCCCGCAAAGACCATCCTCCAACCATAACCCTCGCTCAGCAGTCGACCGGTCAGCCACATGGCGAAGGCGCCGCCTATCGACATCGACGCGGTGATCCATGCGCTACTGACGCCGCGCGCGCGAACCGGGATCCAGTCGCCCACGACCTTCGCGGAGACTGGCACCAGCCCGGCCTGAAACACCCCCAGAGAAAACCGTGACGCCCATAGCGCCAGAAAGGCGGAGGCGACGGCGGACCACACATTGCACAGCGACCAGAAGATGCTCAAGAGGGCAAACGCAAGGCGAGTTCCAAAGCGGTTTCCAACCCAACCGCCCGGAATCTGGCACAGCAGATAGCCAAGCGCAAAGGCGCTCATGAGTCGCCCCATCTGCGCGTCATTGAAGCCGAGATCCTGTTGAATGGTTGTGTTGGCAGCCGAAATACAGTGCCTCGTGAGATATGCGCTAGCCGACGCGAATGCGACGATGGCCAGCACGATCCAGCGAACCGCGGTCGGCGAGCCATTCGGTTTCTTCGTAAGTTCGGGACCCACGCGACTCCTCACAGGAAGTCTTTGTCACTAACGTATCCGACGAGCACAAGCGGCCTTTCAGCGTTTGCGTTCACACATGCCGAACGTGAACGCGGACCGTCTGGTGTTATGTTACTGAGCGTTTTCTACTGAAACAAGCTGCGCCCTAGCCGACGTCTCACTCTGCTTCCAGGAATCGCGTTAGCACATTTTCGGTGATCTTCGAGACGGCGTCGTCCACAAGTATGGAGCTGGGCCAGCAGATTGATCCCACGGAGAACACGGCGCCGCCGCCTTCTGGTTCGTGAACGACGATTTCGCCTCCTCCGTCGTCGGGGTTGAGTCCCTTGGCTAGTACGCGCGCGTCGGGCGGCGAATGTGGCGAGACCTGATCCGTCTCGTGACCGGATGCTCCACCGGGAACTCGCTGATGCAGGCTCTTTTCACCGAAGGTGTCGCCGTTCTTCAGACCGGTTCCAGCAAAGCACCAATGATCGGCGTCCTTCACCTGATAAGGCGCGCCCGTCATGATGCCGGGATAGGTAAAGACAACGCCCAACAGGTTGGCCTCTGATTCCTGTCGCTTGTCGAATCGACTTTCGTACTCGCGGCCGTCCTCGGCGAATTGCGGCTCCGTATGACTCCACTCGGTGTTCTGGTACACGATTCGATGCTCATCGAGAAATTCCACTTCACAGTTCAGCCCGTTGCCGCCAAGGTACATCAGCCGTCCGCCACGTTCGAAGACCCAGCTCTTCAGCTGATGGTACATGTTCGCCGACCAGTATTCAGGGTGGGTGCTGATGATCAGCACCTGATGTTCGTCGAGCAAGCCGTGATTGAAATGGAATTGCGACTCACTGTAGAAGTCGTAATCGAAACCCTTGCGTTCCATCCATCCCAACAGTCTCCATTCGGCCGCCGCCAAATGGCAACCCTGACGACCGGCGATTGGATCCGTGAGCTGCTCGCCCTCTTCAATGTGGTTGTAGGGTTCGGGGCGATCGAGTGACAGCGGTTGGTAGGTGTTGGTGTCATATGTGCGATGTTCCGACTCGGTGTATCGCTTGAGTTCCAGACGTGAGTTGATGATGGGCGTGGGCGGTAGGTGGGCCGCGTTGATGTAGTTGCTGCGGCCCCCAAAGCTGTTATAGGCGTTCCAGGTGAGATCCGACGCGAGGATGGCAACCTTGGAGCGTGGTTTGTCGGGGGCGACTACCCAAGGAAATGAAAAGAAGTCGCCAGACTTGCTTCGTACGTGAAAGTAGTACAATCCCGAACGCTCTGGAGCTTCAATGAACTGGTTCAGCGTCTCGCTATGATACCCGTCCTTATTCCATTCGATGCCGCTCTGTGTGTAATCGCCGTCCGGCGTTATTTGCATCGTGGCTCGGGGTCCGTGTTCGTCGAAGGTGCCGATCCGTCGGATGAATTCTTTTTCGGCGCCGTACCGCCACAGCTCGAGTTCGTACTCCTCGACCGCGTGCACGCGAAACTCCGACCGCTCGCCGGAAGCCACGCACTTGGGCCAGACGTAACCCACGAGGCAATCGGACAACAGCCGAAACTGATGTGGTTTGCCTTCACAAATTTCAATCCTGACGATTTTTGATCCATAGCCGTCGCGGCCCAGCGCGACCTGGTATTCGCCCGGGGGAACATCTGCGTAGACGGCCCCCGAAATGTTGGACCTCGCGGCAACCGTGCCTGCTTCCCCGCGAAGCTCCAACAGCACATCACCGATCGCGACAAAACGTTCGTTGCTAACGTAGCCAATGAGCATTGTTGACCGCCTTCTTCGTGTATTCTTTGAGAGGATGGAAGTCGGGGCACAAGCGCGTTCAGTCCCTACCGATCGCCGCAATCCTCTTACGCGAGGCCAT
>CAZWOU010000184.1:0-13565 GCA_964635375.1 uncultured Pirellulaceae bacterium
AACGCGTCGACCAGGTAGATTCCATAGTTGCCCGCGCGAAAGCCTCCACCCTGCATACCGGCCTTGGGCTGCATGGTGGGGTCGTAGACGCACAGGTAATAGTCTTCACTCAAAGGCCACGGTGTTCCGTAGACTTGAGCCCCGCCTTGGCTCTCGGGGAAACGAATTTCTGGCGTGATTCGTTTGACGGGGGCCATCGCGTCGTCGTCCGGAGTGTTCGGATCGATCAAAACCAAGGAGCCGTAGGCCTGCCCGTGATGCGGCGCGGCGGTGGCAATGAACTTGGCCGAGTTGGGGATCGCCCGGCAGTCTAGTTCCATATCGGGCCGAGCGTTGCGCGGCGCGAAGTTGCCGTGCACGGCTCGCGGATCGCGGCCGTCGAGCGTCGTGATCCACGGCATGTGGGCGATGCAGCCGTAGCGGTCAACGTAATCCCAGCGCGTCCAGAGTAGCCGCCCATCGTTGGTCACGCTGGGATGCCATTCGTTCGTTTCATGGAAACTCAGGCAAGTGATGTCGGACCCGCTGGCTGCCATATCGTAGAGCGTATAGTTCGGGCAGACCCGGCCGCAACGCAAGTACCCGCCACGTCGTTCGCTGATGAAGGCGATTCGGTCGTTCGGCAAGAAGCATGGGTCAAAGTCGTTCCAGGTGCCGTCGGTCAACTGCTTCAGGCCGCTTCCGTCGACGTTGACTTTGAAGACATGGTAACACCTGCCCTCGGCCCAGTGCCCTCGGCTGGCGTCTGTGTGATGCCGGTGTTTCGGGTCGCCTGTGCACTCGACGTATGCGAACACGATCTCTTTCCCGTCGAACGATAAGTCCGGTGAAAGGAACGAGCCACCCTCCGCCTTCGCACCCCTGAGGTTCCCTTGGCCGTCGAACGAGATGGCAGGCGGACGACTTGGGCCGCCGTAGAGCTTCGTGCCGGCCAACCGGCCGCTCTGGACCACCGAATCGGCCAGCACGTTTCGGACTGTCGGTTGGTCGCCGAACGCGTTTTGCAGCACGTAGAGCCCGCCTCCAGGCGCGGCCGCCATACCGTAGTACTGGTCGCACATGTGGTTGAAGATCGAACGATGATGCTTAATGAACAGGATCTTGTCGAAATCGAGAAGCGGGTTCGACAATGCGATCTCCCGACGAACTCCACAGACCTGTTCATAGATCTTGTACCGAGCTTCACTCTCTTCGACATTCGTCTTCCCCGCGGCGGCCTGTAACTCGCCCAGCGCCTTTTGCTGTGCCGAAAGGTCGAGAGCACCCGCCAGCTTGCGAATATCTGCGAGCAGAGCCTCAGTGCGCCGCAACACGATATCGAGCGGGTCGCGGTCCGTTGGCAAAATCGAGGCCTCGGGGCGGTGGATTTCATCGGCGATCTTCTGCATGTTTGCCTTCTTGCGAAGGTCGTGCCTGAGCGAGGTGTACTGGAGCTCCAACTCGGTCATGGGCGTGCCGTCCTCTCGCGCCAGCGGCAAACCGATCGAATCTTTCGCTCGGAACCGAACACCTGCCGAGATGAGCTGCAGCTCGGCGATCGATGTCCACGGTCTGCCGTTCACTTCCGAAAGTGCTCGGAAGCAGACGTAGCGACCCTTGACCTTGTTTGGGAATGCGATCTTCTGATCGTCGCTGCGGTCTTCCAACGCGCCCTTCACAACCGGTTGGCCAAGCGCCTTCCTGTCGTCACTTATGTAGCATTCGTAATCTTTGACTGTCCCATTGCCGCCGCCAGGCCGGGCCCGATAGACAAACCCGGAGATTTCGTAAGATGCTCCCAAATCGACAATGATCTGGTGTGGGTGAGTCGGCTCGGATGCGCCCCACACGGTGTGCCACATCGTGGCCTGATTTCCATCCATGGCCAGGTGGCCCTCGTAGCCCGGGGCCTCGCTATCGGTCGAAACCGTCACGGACACAGTTTTTTGGGCGAGGGTCGGTTGGCCCAGCAGGCCAAACGCCATCACGGCAAACAGGGAAACAAGAAGTGTGCGCATGGGAGACTCCGTTTCTTGAACGAGTCAAACGGGGAGGACCAATCTTCGCGATCGTTGTCAACGCGCGAGAGGATTGGCGCCTGCGTGGTAGGTAGTGCGGAGGTAGGTAGTGCGGAGGTAGGTAGTGCGGAGGTAGGAGCACGGTGGGCAGCGGTGCCGGAGGTTGGGGAGCCGTTTCCGAGGCGCCCGTCCATCGGACCGCCATTTATTGTGTGTTGGGTTGGCTGGCGCCGTCAAGCGCTACGCTGCTGAACCCGTTTGCAACTGGAAACACGACTTAAGAAACTCATATCGCAACCCGTTACTCGCAAGCACCTTACAGCCGAGCGTTAAGATGGGCTGAGTTTCTGGCGGAGGGAGAGGGCAAAGTCTGAGCGTTACGACAACATCAACTGTCGTCGCCAACAAGCTTGGCGAATTCAGCTCGTCGCGCTGCGGGAACGCCAGGGGTCACCAGGCTGATGGCGGCGAACGCGACAAGATTGGCGGTAATCCCCCAGGCCATGGCATGCATTGGCATGACTTGGCGGCAGGCTTCGACCACGCTCAGGACTTGACCCAAGATTGGCCATCCCAGCCCGTCAACACAGGGTGGGAAGAGTGACGTAAAACAGAACGCCGTGATCAATCCCGCCAACAAGCCTGCAGCGGCGCCTGCGGGAGTTCCCTTGCGGACGTAGAGGATGTCAATCGCCACTGGCAAGACTTGAACGGCGAACGCCGACGCGAACAGCGCCAGGGCGACGATCATCTGCATGAGCGAAGCGAGCGAGCTTCCTTCTTGGCGCCCGGCCAGAACAAGCGACAAAGAGACCACCGTCGCCGCCAGGATAACGAAGCGGCCGATCCAGACTCGCTCGACCTCACCGGCGCTTGGGCGAATGAAGCGGTCATAGACGTCGCGAGTAGCGACGGCGGCCAACGCGTGCAGGTTGCTGTCGGCAGTGCTCATGGCCGCCGCCATGATCGCCACAACAACCACAGACGCCAGGGTCCAGCCGACAGTTTCTCCCAAGATGCGGGGCAGGTTGTCGTTGATCACGACGACAAGAATCTGGTCGAAGCCGCCAACTTCCGCTGCCGGCGATACGCTGCCGTCCGCACCGCTGACAAGTGGGTAAAGGACCTGCCCTCCGAGACCCACAAAAGTGATGCCGAACAAGAAGAGTGCTGTCAGCAAGACGGTAAAGAGAACCGATCCGCGGCGAAGCACTTCCAGATTTCGCGCCGAGTAAAACCGAATCCACTGGGCGGGCTGGACAATTCCGCCAAGGGGCATCAGCAGACATACACTAAAGAGCATCGGCAGTTGCCAGAATCCCGTGGTCCCGGGCACGGTCAGCGAGCGCTCTGGGAGATTGCCGACAGCACGACTGAATTCGCCCGGCCCGCCGAAGGAAACGACCATCGCGACGCCGCCGAGGACGATTCCCGACCCGAGCAACAGGCACTGCATCGCGTCGGTCCAGGCGACGCTCCGCATGCCGCCAATCATGATGTAGACGGCGATGACTGCGGCCAACCCGGTGCAGCCGATCTCGAACGCGTACTGGTAGTCGCGAAACAAAACGGCCGAGAGTTCGCCGCCCGCTTTGATCTGCATCATCACATAGGGGACCGCGAACAGGCAGCCCGTCAAGGCGACCAGCAGTCGCATCACCACTTTGCTGCCGTAGTAATCGCAGACAAGATCCGCTGGCGTGACGTATCCCCGATCACGACCTAGGCGCCAGATGCGGCCGCCCAACAGGTAGATCGCTATGCCAGCAACCGGTACGTTCAGGCTCACCAGCGCAAAGACCACGCCCTCGCGGTAGACCATGCCTGGCGCGCCAAGCAGCGCAAAGGAACTAAAAAATGTCGCCATGATGGTCAGCGAGGAAATCAGCCATCCCTGATCGCGCCCAGCGAGGTAGTAGTCCTCTTCGCCGCCTCTTGACTTAAGATATCCGACGAAACCCAGCACCAACAACAACAGCAGGTAGAAGCCAATCACGATACAGGCGATCAACACCTGTCCGCCCGGGAGAAGCTCTGGCTGAGTTGCGTCTTGCATGTCATCTCATCTCAAAACAACATTCAGTGGGTTGGACCGGCGGCCGACGTCGATGTTACCACTGAATGGAGATTCTATGATAATCTGGTGCTCCATTGCGACATCCTGAGCGAGAATGAGACCATGGATTGTAAGACATCATTCTTTGCTGCTGTCATCATCGCACAAGCTGTTCTATCAGCGGCGGATGCCGTTGGCGAAGACTGGCCGACCTATGCACATGACAATCAGCGGACGGGCGTGACGAATGAAGATGTCGTTCCGCCGCTAGGGTTGGCTTGGGTCTTCGAGCCCGCATTTGAGCCGGCGGAAGGCTGGCCGCTGAACGTCAACGGGTACGGCGCCCACAAGAACGCGCCGAACGTCAACTATGACGACGCCCACCAAGTGACAGTTGTCGATTCGGTGGCTTACTTTGCCGCCTCTGGTGAAAACCGCGTCTACGCGATTGATGCCGCGAAGGGTGAAGTGCTTTGGACCTTTACCACCGGCGCAGCGCCTCGTTTGGCCCCTACGATCTGGAAGCGTCGCGCCTACTTTGGATCGGATGATGGCTGGGTCCATTGCTTGAACGCCAGGACTGGAAAACCGATTTGGAAACTCAACGCCGCCCGCTCGGCTCAGCGGCTGCTAGGTTACGGTCGCTTTGCGTCGGTCTGGCCGGTGCGCGCTGGCGTGATGATCGATGGCGGCGTGGCCTACTTCACCGCCGGGTTGTTTCCATCCGAAGGGGTCCACCTCTACGCCGTGGATGCCGAAACGGGCAAACTCATCTACCAGCGATCCTTGAACGGCACGGGCAACAACGGACCGAGCCCGCAGGGTTATCCGTTGGCGGACGACGACAGCATCTTCCTGACGTCGCGTGTTGATCCAACTCGGTGGAGTAAACAGAACGGCGAAGCTATCGCCTTCGCGACGCCCAATCCAATCGTCAATAAATCACACGAGTACCGGTTCTATCGTGGTGGAAGCTACGCTCAACTTTGGAACGACCGGATCGTGTTTGGCCAAGCGGCGCTATTGGCCTACGACCCCGATGCGCCGTGGAAGGACAAATACGGCCGACAGCTTAAAGGGTCTCTGGTCTTCAACTGGTTCAACGCCAGGCGCGTCGCATTCAAAGATGATCTGGCGATGATCGCCACGGATTACCATATCCTCGCGGTCAAACAGGATCGGCTGGCCCAAATGGCCAATACAGTTTGCCGGGAATTCGAGGAGTCGTATAAGAAGCACCGAGTGGCAACGTGTGAGGCAGGGTTGGCTGAGATCGCTCGGCATGGCGCGGACACTCAACGCGGCAAGGCGATTCGCGATGGAAGCCTGCGTTGGAGCCTGAAGGCATTTGAGGAAGAATGGCCAGCCGCCTCCACGGCCTTGTTCGCCAAGTTCGCGAAGCAGTCAAAGTGGATGACGCCGATCAAGGCCAACGATGTGATGGTCTTGGCGCGGAATGTCATCTATGCCGGAGGAGAAGACAAGGTTGTGGCGTTGGCCGCGGACACGGGTAAGATCCTCTGGAAGTGGAAGAGCGACTCCCGCGTGCGGGGCTTGGCATTGGCCAATGGACGCTTGTACGTGAGCACGATCGACGGCAAGGTCCGATGTTTCCAACAAGGCAACCGCGACGACAGTCGAGTGGTGTTAGGCGACGTGGTCCCGTCGCCCGATCCCGATCCACGTTACACATCAATCGCTGCCAAGATCATCCGAGATACATCGGTTCGCGACGGCTACTGCCTGATCATTGGTGGCGGCGATGGACAGCTTGCTGCGGCGCTGGCCAAAAACACGCGGCTCACCATCGAGGTGATCGACGACGACCCTGACGAGATTGCCGGCGCCCAGTCGTGGCTCGCTCAACAGAAGCTCTATGGCGGCCGGATCAACCTGATCGCGGTTGACGAGGATTCCCATCGCAGGTTGCCTTATCCGCCGTACAATTTCAACCTGGTCATCGACCAGCGGACGTTTGTGGATAGCACCCTTTCGACACCTATCGAAGAAATGGTTCGAGTGACCCGGCCACAGGGCGGTCACCTTATTCTGGGAGCGACGTCCGGAAAGATTCCCAGGCTCGCACTTCCTCAACGCCACCAGTCGAGTGGGGAGATCTCAGTCAAGCTCACCGAGAACATCCTCTACATCCAACGGAACAAAGAGCCGGGAACCGCGAACTGGACCCACAACTACGCCAACGCAGCCAACACGTACTGCAGCGAGGACTCTGCCGCCAAAGGTCCTTTCGGCGTCTTGTGGTATGGCAATCCGGGACCGCGAAAACGTATTGACCGACACGCTCGCGGTCCCGTTCCGCTGGTCGTGGATGGCGTTGCTCTGCTGACGGGATACGACTTGGTCATGGCGTACGACATCTACAATGGCCGGAAGTTCTGGGAGCGATGGATGCCGGGTGCGACGCGCGAGGCGCTTCCGGCAGGCACGTCGAATCTCGCAGCCGACGAGAATTTCTTTTATGTCGTCGTGAATAACGAACAGTGTCTGCAACTCGACCGCGAGACGGGTGAAACGCGGAATACCTTTCGGCCCCGAAACGATGCCGAGCCAAGCTACTGGGGCTGGATCGCGCGGGACGGCGATTTGTTGTTGGGGAGCCGTTCGCGGCACGACGCGCGCCGCCGGCGCGCGTCAAACCGGCTGGCCGACGGCCTCTTTGCGATTCGCCTCAACGATGGGGCGACTGCCTGGACCTACAGTGATGGCGACATCGAACACGATGGCATCGCTGTCGCTGACGGCAAGGTCTTCTTCGTCGATCGTAACCTGACCGACGCCGAGAAACGGACAGCGCTCAAGACGACCGCCGAAGATCGCGAAGTAAAAGATCGTGGCGTCGACCGCCGCGGCAACCCGATCGAGCCGGACCTCGGAAAGCTCGTGGCTTTGAATCTTCGCGACGGCAGCGTCGCCTGGCAAAAGCCGTTTGATTTCTCCGACGTTACCGTTGACGATCGCATAACCGGTCGACCTTCTGGCTTCATCTGCATGGTCAAGAACAAGATCGTCGTTGTGGCCGGCATTGGCAGCATTGGCCACCCCTATCAGGAGTATAGGAAAGGCGAGTTTGCTCGCCGATCGATGTACGCGTTTGGAGCCGAAAGCGGCCAGCTGATTTGGGGCGGACGACGCAACTACCGCAAACGTCCGATCGTTGTAGGCGACTATGTCTATGCCGAACCGGGTGCCTGGCACTTGAAGACCGGTGCGCCGCGTTTGGTAACCAACCCGTTGACGGGCGAAAAGACCGCAATGAATTTTCTCCGCGGCTATTCTGGCTGCGATCACTTGCTGGCCTCGGCCAACTGCATTTTCGGCAATTCCGGATCGGGCGGCTTTGCCCACTACAACCTTGACGAACAGGCGGGCTACACACCTATCGGGGGCATGCAGCTGGCGTGTAACACCGGCGCCGTGCCAGCCAATGGTCTGTTTATCGCGCCAGAGGGCAGGTCGGGTTGCGTCTGTAGTATGGGGATTCAGACCTCACTGGTCCTGTACCCCCGCGAGCGTGCGCAAGCTTGGGGATTCAGCTCAAAGGGCGCCCCGTTCGAGAAGCTCACACCCGTCAAACACGTTGCGGTCAACCTCGGTGCGCCGGGATTCCGCACGGATGATGCCGGCCGACTCTGGTTGCCGTATGCAGGTCAGAACAACGTCGGCGGCGCATTTGCGAACTGGTTGCCCAAGTACAAGCACTCGCCCCAATCATTCACCTACCGACAGGCTGATGCCGATCACATTGCCGACGAATCTCTCGCTTGGGTCTACAACTCTTTCTACCATGGCGCCAAGGAACTGGCCTTCCCGATGTTGGACGAGGGGAAAGACAAGTACACGATCCGGCTCTACTTTGTCGAACCCGAGGAGACGAAGCCGGGCGAGCGAGTTTTTGATGTGCTCGTCCAGAATCAGCCGTTGATTGAAAACCTCGACGTCGTTGCCGCCGCCGGTGGTCGCTACAAACCACTCGTTAAGACACTTAAGGGTGTTGAGATCGAACGGGTGTTGGTTATCGCGCTCCAGGCCAAGCGGGGAACGCCGGTTCTTTGCGGTTTTGAAGCAGTGCGAGAGGACTGATCAGACAATGCGCCGTTTGACAATGCGCCGTTTGACAATGCCTGCCGCCGCGCTCGCGCCGATCACAGAGAGGGATCACTTGATTCCTTCGGCGAGCGCCAGACAAGAAAGTAAGCCGCGATGACAACACCCGCCTCGACCAGGTACCAAAGGATCGCCCAGGCATAGAGCAAGGGAATCCCCAATACTTGAGTCGGCCGATTGACCAACCAAACACCGGGCCCAGTGCCCATGAGCACCGCCAAAATGAACAGAGCTGAGAGAGTCCAGCCAAGCCGTTGTCGGGAGTTCGCGTTCATGGTGTTGACGTCTTCACTGTTCGTATCTCGGGAAGAAGGCGGTCTGCGGTACGTTGCCTGTCATCGGAGATCCCTCCAGTGGGCGGCGGCGCCCTTTCGGTAGGAGATGTTGGCGAGATGGGCTGCTGCGGCTGAGCGGACGCCTTCTTCGGCCGGACAAGATGACCTCTTCCGCGATCGGACACAGTCTGCCCATTCCTGAAGATGATGCAACGCGCCGTCCACCTCGTCGTAGAAATCCAGGCCTCGGATGTCTCGCGTTCCATCGACGCGCTGACGCAGTTCGACCTTCTTGCCTCGTTCGGGAACCAGTTCGTACCGGCCCCGATCGCAATACAGGTTGGCGTCCGTGCCCATGAAGCTGAGCGAAGCGCGGTTGCGATGATTGACAAACCCGCCCTCAAAGTGGGCTTGCAGTTTGTCGTTGGGGTAGGCCAGCAAAGTCTGCACGGTGTCAGGCGTCTCCCACAAGTCTTTCGACGCGAAGTGGTCACCGATGCTCATAGCCGTCGCGGGATTGTCCATATCAAGCATCCAGTAGGCTGTGTCGATCCAGTGGACCATCAGGTCGGTGAAGATACCGCCGCCAAAATCCCAGAACCAACGCCAGTTCCTCATCCGGTATTCGTCGAAGGGCTGCAAAGGCGCATTGCCGAGAAACTGCTTCCAGCGCACGCTGCTCGGATCGATGTTGTACTTGCTGCGTTGCCAGCGCGATTGGTTGCGGTTCCAGGACATGTGGATCCTGTGAATCGTTCCAAGCGTGCCGGAGCGAATGATCTCCCGCGCCTCTTTCAGGTGAGGCATATTACGCTGCTGGGTCCCGACCTGAACAATGCGATTGTGTTTGTTCTGCGCGGCAATGACTGCCGCCCCTTCGCTGAGACTGTGGGTCAGCGGTTTCTCGACATAGACGTCCTTGCCAGCCTCGCAGGCCGCGATGGTCATCGGGACGTGCCAATGGTCGGGCGAGCCGATCAACACGGCGTCGATGTCGGATCGGTCGAGCAATCGGCGAAAGTCGGTGCCTTCGACGATCGCCTTGGGGTCAGCCAGCTTGGCCGCTTTGGCCAAGTGGCCGTCCCAGACATCGCAAACCGCCGCCAGGCGGATGTTCGGGATTCTCGCCAATCGAGGCATCAACGTGCCTCGCGACCGTCCGCCAGTTCCGAGACAGGCGACGTTTAGCGTGTCATTAGCCGCGTAGCCGCGCGCGGACTCGACAGCGAACAAAGATGTCGCTGCGGCGCCAGCAGCAAGAAAACCGCGGCGAGGCAACACGGGGCTAGTCATGGTTATTCCCTTCGTAATTCATCTCCGGACCCCTCGAGTCGACTGCCATTATACAGCTTGGCGCGGACGCTGATTTCCCCAATAAGGCTCGGCTTGTGGCGATCTTCCGATTCTGGTTTAATCCGCAGCCATTTTGATGCTGGCGCCCCCCCTGCAAGGAGAGACGCGATGATGACTCGGTTGTTGATTGGCGGTTCTCTGCTGTTTGCACTCGCGGCGCCAGTTTCCGCCCAGTCCAGACAGAGCGAGCTCTCGTCGCTCTGCATGTTTGTTGAGCAACTCGCGGCTACAGGTTCTTGTTGCACACTGACCCCAACCGATCTAGCTGAACTGACCGGCGCTCAGATGGGCCAGGCACTCGTCGCGGTCGCAGCCAAGCGACCAGTCGACCCCCCCCCACCGGCGTCCGAACAGCCCGCGCCAGCCGACCAACACCTGCTGATCGCCCAATTGCTGATCGAGACTATTGATGCCGACGGCAACAAGACCGTGGTGTGCAGGCCGCAGATCATGACCGTCGAAGGTCGACCAGCGAAAATCGAGTTCGGCTCGCAAAATGGCGAGACGATGTCTGTCCGCATCGAGATGAGGCGAATCCACAGTATCGAGGAAGCAAGTGCGTCCCCGACGACTGAGAGACCCCCCGCGGCGGACGAGGCGCCCGATCCTGCTCACGTCGAAGGCGAGATCTCTCCTCCCCGTGAATTCGCGTCGCCGCCTACACGCACATCAGGACCCGCGAGGGCTGAGTTCGAACATGCTAATCCAATCGTGATTCCGTCCGAACTGGGCATCGACTGGACGCTGTCGCCGCAAAGACATCAGCCAGGGACCAAGACCTGGCGGTCCGCAGTGATTCCCGGTAGAACGGCTAATCGCCGCAGCGCAGATGAGTTCACGCGCGAGCGCAGCGGCGTTATCAGCGCTGCTCAAGACGACCCATACTTCACCCGCAAAGCGCTGTACGAAGAACTCTACGAGAGGAAGATCCGCTCGCTGCTCTCGCACATTCCGGATTTGAGTGTCGCCATTGAAGTCGAACTAGACCCGCACGTCCAGCAATCGATGGAGCAAGTCGAAAACGCCACGGAACGTGGAGTCGTCAAGAACCGCGCCGAGCTCAGTCCATTAACCGTGAAGCACGTGTCCGTCGCTATCGCGTTTCCCGATGACTATATCGTGCAGGTCTGGGATGCCCAACGCATGGACGAGAAGCCTCCCACGGTAGAGGGTCTCAATCAGGTCATGAGTCAGGTCAAGACATCCATTGAAACACTTGTGAACAACATCCTGCCTTTAGTCGCCCCGGGAGTGAACCCCTTTCCGCGAGTCGCCGTTCAGTCCTACACGGCCGTTCGACCTGCGTCGGAGCATGAACACCCGGTCCAGCCAGCCAGCTCAGCGCCAGTGTTCTCCGCGGGCAGCGTCGAATTGAAAGGCGAGACAGCCAGTAGCGTGGTTCCTTGGGCGCTTGGCGTGATTGGACTCACGCTGCTGTGCGCCTCGATCGGCGCGGCGGTCTTATTTAGGCGATCCCCTTCGCCGCCGCCTCAACGCGAAGAATCACCGTCGAACAACTCGCTCATTCCGCCCCGGCGACGAGCTGCCTAGGGCGGAGGCTTTCTATAGAAGCGTTTTAGCTAGAAAGCTTGCGCACCATTGGCATGCGGGGCGCACAAGACCCGAGGCCAGTTCAATCGTCCACGCTGAAATCGGATGTGCTCTCGTCGCTTCTGGTTTCGACGACGTGAGGTCGGCGGGGCCGAACGTAGGTGCTGACGAGCCGCTCAAGTCGCTGACGGTTGCCGCAGTAGCGAATGTAGACGCTGCGCAGCGAGGGCAGTGGCCGACTGGGATCGACGGTGATTAACAGCCCACGCTCCAGAAATTCCACTCGACCCATCTCATTCCAGGCGATTCGTCGCGGCCGTCTTCCAGGCGCCTTCTGAGCCACGCCGAGCGGGCCGAATTCGAACAGGACGGGGGCCCACAGACGCCAACTGACCGCCGTCAGAATGGCTGAGGCGGCCAGGCCGTACATCCAGTTGCTGGAAAACCCAACCGCTGTCCCAACCAGAGCAATCAAGGCGATGACGGAAAGTCCGCTGAAACCGTAGTCCCGCAATCCGCGATTGCGAATCTGCAGCTCCAGCGGCGCATTCCGATGTCGCGTGGGACGAGAAGATTCGCTCATGGCGATTTCGTGTTAGTCACGTCTAGGGTGGTTGGAGCAATCGATGCTGGAATCGACCTACGGCAAATCGCATAAGCCCATTGTACACGCCCGCTCAACCGTCAGCGCCGCCATTTACGAACGCACCATCAATCGCTCCACGGTGCGATCCTTGTCCGCCCCTTCCTTCTTGGGCGTGAGCATCAACATGATGATGGCGCCCGGCTTCAGATCCTTGGCCGAACCGGCTGCTTCACGTCCGCGGCGTATCATCGTCTTCTCGGTGATGCGGTACCTCGTCCGCTCACCAGCGCGGTCGCGGACCGTCAGCGTCTTTGATTTCGCTTCGTAGGAAACCACTCGAGCCATCACGCGATCCCCGCCCAAGCCGCCGGCGCGCTTCGGTCGTTGCGGCGAATCGCCCTGCCCGTCGGGACCCCCAGGTCCAAAACCACCCGGTCGACGACCACTAAAACCACCCGGTCCAAAACCGCCTGGTCGACGACCGGAGCCACCCGCCCCGCGACCGCCTCGTCTGGCCGACCCGCCATCCGAATCTCGCTCCAAGTGGATCAGGTACTCCTGACTCACCGGCTTGCACCAACCCTCTTCATCGCTACAGGCAAAATAATTCACTTTTACTCGGATCGGTTTGCCGGATTCCAGGCTCTTGATGTCGAGTAAGAACTCGCGCGGGTCCATGTCCGCAGCTTCCTTGACCTTGGGTCCTTCACCTCGGGCCGGTGTGACTTGGTCACCATCTTGTAAGACGATCTCGTAGGTCAACGGCGCCGCCAGGTTATTCCAGTGAACGTGATAGAGCGGGTCAATGTGGAAGCCTAAGTACAACTTGCCTTGGCCTCGGCTCATCGCGTTGCGGTCCGCTTCTGCTCGGAGCTTCACATAAAACGGCTGGGCATCGTCGCCAGCCTTTGGCACCGTTCGCAGCGGCATCAGACCCGATGGCGCCTGGATGCGAGGTACGACGCCGCGAGCGGCGCCCGGTTTAGGCGCCACGAATTTCGTCTCTATGTCAGCTACTCGCGTTGGGTTTTCGACTTTGCCAACCAACTTCGCCAGGTCGGCTCGAACCGAATTGGGATTCGACCACAAACGCCGGACGACGACTTTTCCATCTGGCCCGATGATGAACTCGGAATTCGGAGCGTTCCCCATGTTGTGTTTGACGACGTTGTCCATCGTGTCGCAAATCCAGGGGATCCGCGAGCCCAACGTACGACCCGCTTCACGCACATGCATCAATCGCTCTTCCTGAGTGAACGGCTGCACGTAACCGTTCGTTTCCGGATGGGCGAGTGCTTTGTAGATGTAGAAAAACTTGACGCCCTTGGAAGAGTAATCTCGCTCGACCGTCTCCAGACTGGAGACGTTTCTCAGGAAAGGCGGTCACGTCAAGCAGCCGAAGACAAGCACCGAGTAGTGACCCTTCAAACTGCGAAGTTCCAGCGGCTTGCCATCCGCGTCGAGCGCCGAGACATCCGGAAGCAGCTCGCCAACCTTCGGCGCGCTTTGCTCAAAACTGCCGTTCAAGCCTCCCGCGCGGGAGCCCTGTGCCCGGGAGCCCTGTGTTCGGGAGCCCTGTGTTCGGGAGCCCTGTGTTCGGGAGCCCTGTGTTCGGGAGCCCT
>CAZWOU010000185.1:0-9337 GCA_964635375.1 uncultured Pirellulaceae bacterium
GGTCCCGGCGGTCGCCGCGGGGAACCCGCCAAGAACCCGCTCCCACCCACGCGTGAGCCGGACGACAAGTCACCAACGAACAGCGAAAAGCCGGATAACGGTTGATATTCGCCCTCGCTTGGCGCAGACTCAGCAGTCCCATGCCAATGTTGCTGTGGCATTTCCCCACTCACGAAGACAGATTGGCCCGACCCCTATGCCGCCCGCCAAGAACTATTGGCTAATGAAGACTGAGCCCGGTGCGTATTCGATTGAGGACCTGGCGGGTGAGAAGAAGCAGACCACATGTTGGGACGGCGTCCGCAACTACCAAGCCCGCAACTTCATGCGAGATCAGATGACACTGGGCGACCTCGTGCTGTTCTACCATTCAAACGCCAAACCGCCCGCCATTGTCGGCGTTGCCAAAATCACCAAGGAATCCTACCCCGATCACACTTCCTGGGACGAGGGCGACAAACATTACGACCCAAAGTCGACGCCCGAAAATCCCCGCTGGTTCATGGTCGATATTAAGTTGCAGAGGACGTTCGCGGAACCGATTGCTCGGGACTCGCTAACCGGCGTTCGGGCGCTCGAAGAAATGGAGCTGCTGCGTAGAGGATCGCGTCTAAGCGTACAGCCCGTCCGCAAAAAGGAGTTCGACGCGGTCATCAAGATCGCAGATAAGCAGTGAGTCAAGAGTTTTTCAGAAGTTGAGAGTGCGAACGAGCTACCTTGCCTTTCTCCGATTCCCTCACGCGCCTCGGGGAGAGCCAGAGATTTCCTGATTCTTCTTGGAAAGTTTGGAAGTGCATAATCTAGAGTGCGAATGGCGAGTGAGGGGGGGAGACGCCGATGGCGGATCCTCTTGACTGGATCGACCAAGCGCTCGACCAGTTGTCGAAGTCCGGCTTGATGCGCTCGTTGTCTACACGGAGCACTCCGCAGTCGCCAAGCCGCTTTGAACTGAACCAACGGCCGTTGCTGAACTTCGGTTCCAACGATTATCTCGGCTTTGCCTCGGAGAACCTCTTGGAGGCCGTACGGGCGTCCATCGATCGCTACGGTTGGGGCTCCGGCGCCAGCCCGCTGCTGGGCGGTCGCTCAGAAGAGCACGCGGCTTTGGAGAGCGAGACAGCGCGGTTTGAGGGAACCGAGTCGGCGTTGGTGTTCCCGTCTGGATTCGCCGCCAACGTTGGCTGCATCGCATCACTCGTTTCCAAAGGCGACGTTGTCTTCAGCGACGCCCACAATCACGCTTCGATCATCGACGGTTGCCGCCTCTCACGGGCCCGCGTCGTTGTCTACGCTCACAACGACATGTCTGAGTTGAAACGCCATTTGCGGGAGGCGGGTAGCGGAACTCGGCGACTGATCGTAACCGACTCGCTGTTCAGCATGCACGGCGACGTCGCCCCGCTCGCTGACCTTGCCGACATCGCCTCGCGATATCAGGCGATGCTGATGGTCGACGAAGCCCACGCGACTGGAGTGTTCGGCCAAAGGGGGCGCGGCCTTTGCGAACGGGCTGGCGTCGCCGAGGGTGGGCTGATTCGCGTCGGCACGTATAGCAAGGCGTTGGGTTCGCACGGCGGATTTGTCGCCGGTCAAGCCCGCTTGATTCGATGGCTGGTCAACCGCGCGAGACCCTACTTCTTCTCCACCGCCGCGCCATCCGCCGTCGCCGCCGCATCGCGAGCTGCCTTGCAACTGGTCGATCGACAACCGCATCGCCGCCAAACCCTCCTGGAGAACGCTGAGCGGTTGCGAGAGTCGCTTCGAGAACGAGGTTGGAACATCGGCAATTCAACCAGCCAAATCATTCCCGTCATCGTCGGCGACGATCAGGCGGCCATGCGAGTGAGTGAACGGCTCAGCAAAGGCGGCGTCTTTGTTCCGGGCATCCGTCCGCCCACCGTCCCCATAGGTCAAGCCCTTGTTCGCGTCAGCCTGAGCTATGGCCATTCCGATGAGCAGATTGATCGACTCCTGCAAACACTCGGCGGACCGGATGATTGAGTTTGGCCAGAAAGCGGACGCCGGCGATACACACAACCTTGGCGACTCGGCCGCAAGACGGAAGGGTGAAAAGGATGTCTGAACTTTTCGACGATCTTGAGTCGCCAACCGCCCATTCACTCGGACATCGCTTGGTCAAGACGACTGCGCAACCTCGCATACATGGTAAGATGGCCTCCCGGAACCTCGTTCCACTTTGACAAAACACCGCAGAGGAGAACAACGATGAAAAAGAGCACGTCTGTTTTGGCCCTTGTGATGATTGGCGCTGTACTAGCTGGCGGGGTGAATGCTCGCGGCGACGAGGGCTGGGTTTCCATCTTTGATGGAAAGACGCTAGACGGCTGGATCCAAAAGAACGGCACAGCCAAGTACCGTGTTGAGGACGGCGCCATCATTGGGACGACCGAAAAGGGCAGCCCGAATTCGTTCCTCTGCTCCGAAAAACTCTATGCCGATTTCGAGTTGGAGTTCGAAGTCAAGTGCCACAACCGATTGAACTCGGGCGTGCAGATTCGCTCGAAGACAAAAGACCCTAAGGGCGACGCCAAATACGGGCGAGTTTACGGTCCGCAAGTGGAAATCGAATCGAGTGGTGCGGCGGGTGCGGAGGCGGGCTACGTCTACGGCGAAGCGACTGGTCGCGGTTGGCTCACGCCGAAAGAACGGCTCAAGCCCCACAAGCATTTCCAGGATGGAAAATGGAATACCTACCGCATCGTCGCCAAGGGTTCGCGCATCCAAACCTGGATCAACGGCAAGAAAATCGAAGATCTCACCGACGAACCGATCCTCAAGACCCATCCGAAGGGTTTCATAGGTCTGCAAGTACACGGCATCCGCAAAGATCAGGGACCTTACGAGGTCGCGTGGCGAAAGATCCGCATCAAGTCAAGCGACTAGGCGATGCTCTGATTCACAATTTCAGTTCTAAAGAACGCGATGGGCGTAGTCTGTCATGACAGAGATCGGATCGAATTGCCCGGCTGAACTGCGATTGTGGCTGACTCAGGCCGTTCAGTACGATGCCTCGGATCTGCACGTGGTTTCCGGCTATCCGCCGATGGTTCGGCGGCACGGCGAATTGAGGCGACTCGACTCGCCCATCATCGACCACAGCAAGCTCGCGGCGAACCTGCTGCCCTTCTTGACCGAGTCGATGCGCAATCAACTCGAGAAGGGGAAGAATCTCGATTTTTCCATGTCGCTGCCTGGGGAGGATGGCGCCCAGCGGTTTCGGGTGAATTATTTCTACGCGGCCCGATCGCTTTGCGGGTGTTTTCGAGTGATCCCGCGGGAGATTCCCAGCCTTGAGTGGGCGGAGTTTCCCAGCGAGGTCGCCGAACGGTTATGCGATTATCGCAATGGACTTGTGCTGTTTTCCGGCGTGACCGGGTCGGGCAAGTCCACATCATTGGCGATGATCATCAACACCATCAATCAGCGAGGCGGCAGCCGCATCATCACAGTCGAAGAGCCGGTTGAGTATCTGTTTCCGCAATCGCCGGGGTCGGTGGTCTCCCAGCGCGAAGTGGGCGTGGACGTCGACACGTTCTCCGACGGACTGAAGTACGGGCTACGCCAAGATCCCGACGTGATTCTCGTGGGCGAGGTGCGAGATCAGGAAACGGCCAAGATGGCGCTCAGCGCGGCCGAGACGGGGCATTTGGTCTTTTCAACCCTTCATACTCGCGACGCCAAAGGCGCCATTTCTCGTTTTGCCGACCTGTTTCCTCAGGAGGTGCAGGGCGCGATTCTCTCACAAATGGCGATGAGCCTGCGAGCCGTGATCTCTCAACACCTTCTGCCAACGCCGTCCGCAGAGAAACGCGTTTTGGCCTTAGAGGTTCTCTACAACACGATCCCCGTCGCTGCCGGCATTCGCCAGGGTCGAGTCGATTCGATCGACAACAATATCCTCACCGGTCGCGCCGATGGCATGATCACGCTCTCGGAATACGTCAGGCGGCTCTTCCAAGCGGACCGCATCACTCGGCCCACGGCGGAACGATTCGTAAACGACCCGAGTTTGCTCGACCGCAACTAGGATCAACAGACTAGGATCAACGGAAAAACGGAGAATAAAGCGAATGTCAATTAGTGCCGCGCCGCGTTCCCAGGTCATGCGACTCATGCTCTGTCTGTTCGCCGCCACATCCAGCGGCGTTGTTTTCGCGGACGATTGGGCTCAGTTCCTAGGGCCGAACCGAAACGGGATTTCAGCGGAAACCGGACTGCTGGACGCGTGGCCCGAGGGCGGCCCAAAAGTGGTTTGGCGAAAGCCGGCGGGAATCGGCATGTCGGCGGTTGTCGTGGCGGACGGCCAAGCGATCACCATGCTGCAAAGTGCAATGCAGTCGGTCGTCTCGCTCGATGCGAGCAGTGGCGAACGGAATTGGACCACCGACATCGCCCCCGCCTACCGAAACCCACAAGGCGCCGGCTCCCGTTCCACGCCCGCAATTCACAAAGGTCGAGTGTTTGTGCTCACGGGCGAGGGAATCCTGGCGGCTCTTTCGCTTGCCGATGGCAAGATACTCTGGCGGAAAGAGGTTTTGAAAGAGCTGGGCGGCCGCGTGGCCCAATTTGGCATGGCATGCTCGCCTCTCGTTGTCGGCGAACGCGTGATCGTAACGCTCGGGGCGCGAGGCGCATCGACCGTCGCCTTCCACGCCGAATCGGGAGAGAAGCTCTGGAGTTCCGGCAACGATCCCGCCGGCTACTCCTCGCCGGCTCTACTCGAAGTCGACGGACTCGCCCTCATTGCCGTCTTTAATGGCAAGGGGCTGGTCGGACTAAATCCCGCGAACGGCGAGCAGTATTGGCGGTTTGCATTTGCGACCGACTTTGACTGCAATATCGCCACGCCGATTGTTTACAAGGATCAGATCTTCATTTCCGCGGGTGAGAATCACGGCAGCGTGATGGTCAAACCAACCAGGCAGGGAGACGACTACGCCGTGCGGGAGACGTGGGCGTCGTTGGGCGTTTCGAGTGTGCTGCGTTCCGGCTGGCAAACCGGAATCGTCGATGGCAAACATCTCTATTCGTTCGACAACATCGGCGCCGCCGGGCCAATAATGCACTTGACCTGCATTGACTTGGATAACGGACAACGAGCCTGGAGAAAGACTCGATTCGGCAAAGGCAATCTCATTGCAGCCGAAGGAAAGCTGTTTATCAGCACCATGAAAGGCGAACTCATTATTGCCAAAATGAACTCGCAACAGTACGAAGAACTCGGCCGCGCCAAGCTGTTTGGCATGACGCGCCAAGCCCCGACGCTCAGTGATGGCCGACTGTTTGTTCGCGACGAAAAGGAAATCATCTGCGTCGACGTTCGAAAACCGCAGTAGACGCCCGCGCGTCGGCTAGTGGATCCGCTCGCTGGGCAAGATGGAGACACGGTTCATCGTCCAGTTTGAACCGGCCGAGGGTTTTCGAGTTAACTTGACATCGCCCGTCTTTTCGTCGGCGGTCAGAAACGACATGTCGTGCCGGCCTCGGCTGACGCCGAGATTCTGAATGAAGTGCTTGCCCCGCCCATGTTCATGGCCGACATATCGAATCAACCAATAGGAATTGTACTCAAACGTGGTCGGCGTCTTGGTGAGCATCAATTCGCCTGTGTCCGAGTCGATCGCCAGGTAGTAGCCGTTGTAGGGCGAGTTGCTTCGATTGCGGATGAAGTGGGTCGTGTGTCCGCGGTAGTTGTCCCAAGCTCGTTCGACTTCCCAAAAAGTGCCGCTCTCGCTCTGGCTCGCCTTCTTATTGAGATGCAGCTTGCCAGAGTCCGCATCGTGAGAGAAATACTGCAGGTAGTTGTCGGTGCCGAACGCCATGTTGCGAAAGACCTTCTTCCGCGTTGGGTGAGCCGCCTGCAGTTGAGGCCCGCAGATCGCGATGGACAGGATCAGTCCGCTGAGCGCGATCGACATGACACTCCGAACTCGGCTGTTTCTCAATGATTGGCGCTGCATTCTCAATCCTCCTGTCCAGTTGCAAATCAAGCTCGTCGGAACCAAGTAGCCTATCATTCCTCGAAGGCACTCGCCATCTTCCCCTTGGTCGATTGTGGGGTTTCTCCAGCGAACCTGATATCATGGTCGTTTCTGGGCCGCAATTATCACGAAGGACAATCTGATGCGAATTCTCATCCGCCCTGCCTCGATGCGATTGTTGACGGCCTGCTTTGCCTGCCTCGCGGCCCTCAATTCGGCCGCTATTGCTGAGAATTGGCCTGGCTGGCGCGGTCCGCGCGGAGACGGCAGCAGCACGGAACTCAGCCCGCCCATGAAGTGGAACGGCGAAAGCGGCGAGGGAATTGCCTGGAAGACGCCGATTCCCGGTCGAGGCCACGGCTCCCCCATCGTCTGGGCCGATCGTGTCTTCTTGCCGACCTGCATCAAAGAAACCGGGGATCGACAGTTGGTTTGCCTTGATCGCGGCAACGGTAAGGTTCTCTGGAAGAAAACCGTGTTTCGCAGCCCCCTGGAGACCATTCACCGGCTCAACAGCCGAGCATCCGGGACGCCCGTGACCGATGGCAAGATGGTGGTCGTGACATTCCTGCAAGTCGACGGCTCGCTCGTCCCCGCGCCCAACGTTGGTCGGACACGGCCGATTACACCTGGCCGAATCGTCGTCGCTGCCTACGACTTCTCCGGCAAGCAGATATGGAAAGTCGAAGTTGGCGCCTTCGTTAGCGCCCACGGGTTTTGTACGAGCCCTGTGTTGTTTGAGGACTTGGTGATTATCAACGGCGATCATGACGGCGATTCTTACGTCGCCGCCCTCAAGCAATCGACAGGTGAATTGGTTTGGAAGACGTCCCGCAAACACAAGACGCGAAGCTATGTGACTCCGATCATCCGCCGTGTGGGCGGGCGGACCCAAATGGTGATGTCAGGAAGCAAGAGCGTGATCAGTATGGATCCGCGGACCGGGAAACAACACTGGAGAGTCGAAGGCCCAACCGAACAATTTGTCGCGTCAATGGTGTTTGATGGCGAGCTGTTCTTCCTGGCCGCCGGCTTCCCGACATACCACGTGATGGCGATCGACCCTAGCGGCTCTGGAGACGTGACGGACAGCCATGTCCGCTGGCATGTAAAGACCGCCCAGTGCTACGTGCCGTCGCCGGTAGTCCTCAATGGCCATCTGATCGTCGCCAACGACCGCGGGGTTGGAAATTGTTTTGACGCCAAGACTGGCGAACGCCACTGGCAGGCCAGGCTTGGCGGTCACTTCAGTTCGTCATTGCTCTCGGTCAACGGCCTGGTCTATTTGGTGGCCGATGATGGAGAGACCAAGATCATCCGACCCGGCCCCAAGTTCGAGCTCGTCGCCACAAACCCAATTGGCGAATACACCTACGCCTCTCCCGCAATCTCCGATGGCCAACTCTTCATCCGTGGCGAGAACCACCTTTACTGCATCGGAAAACCCTAGACGAAGTTTGCGCGCGGTTGCACCGTCGATTCGCCAAAGCCGTCTGAATTGCCGAAGATCTCTAGAAGCAGAACCGAAACGATTCCACCAAGGACCAACTGCACCAGAGTTTGATGCCGCTCCACATGCCGCTCCAACGCTCGCCCATCGTCGGTTTGTGCGCGGCGACCGGAATGGAGACCTTGGAACCGGGCTTGTAGAGCATCCGCAAGCCGATCATCAGCGCTGCCGGGCTCTGCCGATTGGGATTGACGACCCGGCAGGCGCCCGATCGAGTGACAGCCGTTCCGACCAGGGCGGCGCAGTGAATCCCGTCGCCGGGCGACTCTCGCACATAGCCGCGAATGGAATAGCGGCGGCCCAGTTGAGACTGCAGATAGGCGAGCATCTGTGAACGCTCGCGATCCGTGTACGCCCGGCGCGGCCCGCAGATTTCGATCCGCATCTGCTCTTTCCTGTCGCGATTCAGTACGCCGATCTCCTTGTAGTATTGCTTCAATTCAAGTCGGCGAACCTTGGCGGGCGTCGCTTCGTACACGTAGGGCTTGCCGGTTTCGTTGAATACCATCGCCACATGCGTGATCGTCGAAGCCGTTGAAAGACGGACCAATTTTTTGCTGTTATGGATAACGAGGATCGAGCCGTTCGGAACATCCACCGCCGTCGAACCGCCAACGCCCAGCAGAATTGCTGTCGTCATGATTATCGATTGCATACGCTGTTCCTTATTGTTGACCTGTTGCCCAGTCCGGAAATACCGGCGCCGAACGGCGCGGAGAAGTGGGATCGTGAGGATTTTTCCTCGCGATCCGGACAGGAATCACAGCACCATGCTATTCGTCCCCGCAGGAAGGCTCTTGCTGCAGGAATCGCTCTAGGCCGTAAGTTGTTCCAGTGTAAGGGGTTGCGACGCCACCTAGCCGGGGCTGGGACGATATTTTGTGTAACCGCTCCGTAACAAGAACTACCGAGCCATCGCGACGCTGCCTTGCACACGACGTATTCTTATCAATTGTTGCATTGTACCAATTCGGATGAGAACAAACGGCAATTTGTTTCGTCTAGTTATTGGGCGCGTACGCACAACGAGACACGAATCGACTGACAACCGCTTGGCCGACACCGAACAAATGAGGTTTCAACCCGATGTTGAAGAAGCTTATCGCAACGCTATTGGCGACAACCGCGTTTCTACAATTCGGCCTGCAGTTCGGTTCCGCGTCCGCGCAGGAAGAAGAGAAGGCGAAGACCGACAGCGTTCGCGAGCAGACGATTTACGTCCCCTTCACAAAGCTACGCGAGACATTTGAGAAGGATGGGCGAGGCATCTTTCTTCCCTATGAGGAGTTTCAAGAGCTGTGGAAGAAGGCCCGCGCCGCCGAGACGCCGAGCACTCAGGCACAAGCGCCGACCGGCGCTCTGATCACCGAGATCGAAAGCGTCGCCGAAATGTCCACAGTCGCGGCGACCATCAAAGCCGAACTGTCGATCGACCTGTTGCGAGAGGGATGGCAGCAAGTCCACTTGCGACTCGCAGACGCGGCGATCCTCTCGGCTCGTATCGAGGACAAGCCGGCGAGACTCGCCTTCGACCCTCGCAGCGGTTACTCGCTGCTGCTCAAGAACGATAGCAAGGACGCGAAACGCATTCAGCTCTCACTGACCTACGCCAAAGCCATTTCCAAGTCGCCCGGCCGCAACCAAGTCTCCTTTCAGGCGCCCCAAGCGCCGGTCAATCGATGGCGCATCCGGATCCCAGAACAAGGTGTGAAGATCAATGTTCAACCCTTGATCGCCGCTAGTGAGGCTCCCGCCGCCACGCCGAAGAAAGACGACGAGAAGAAAGCGGACGACGAGAAGAAAGACGACGAGAAGAAAGACGACG
>CAZWOU010000185.1:9437-13446 GCA_964635375.1 uncultured Pirellulaceae bacterium
GACGACGAGAAGAAAGACGACGAGAAGAAAGACGACGTAGTCGCAGCACCGCCTGTTGTGGAGGAGACTGTGTTGCTGGCTTTCGTGGGAGTCGCTCCGACCGTGGCGATCGATTGGGCGCCCAAAGCGGAAGGCGCGTCTGGACTGGCTGCGCTCGCGTCGGTTCAAGCTGAACACACGATGACGGTCCAAGAAGGCGTCGTGCGATCGCGGACCCAGTTGACCTACACGATTAGCCGGGCCGAATTGAACGAATTGGAAATCGAAGCGCCGGCCGACCACAAGGTGGCTGGCGTGTTCGACGCCAACGTCCGCGGTTGGGAAGTCGAAAAGGAAGAGAATCGTCAGGTCATCAAGGTCCAACTCTTTGAGCCGGCCCGTTCGACCCAATCTGTGTCTGTCGAACTTGAGAAGTTCATCGATGAATCGATGCAAGGCGAGATCCAAGCGCCCGTGGTCAAGGCGAGAAACGTCGGGCGCCAGCAGGGCGTCGTCGTGGTCTCGGTCAGCGGAGCGCTGCGGGCCGATCCGCAGTCGCGATCAGGCTTGCTTCAGTTGGACACTGCCGAGCTGCCGGCGAACCTCAAGAACCGCAAGTGGGCGCTCGCCTATCGCTACGCGGCACTGCCCTTCGATTTGACCTTGCGAGTCGAGAAACTCAAGCCGCGAATTGAGGCGATTGAGCTCGTCGAAGCCTATCTCGAACCGGAACGCATGACCGTCGACCTGCTGACGATCTACAACGTTGAGCGAGTGGGCGTATTTCGTTTCCTCATCGACATCCCCGATGGATGGGACCTCCGCACAGTGCGTGGTCAGGCCGCAGCCAAAGCGAAAGCAGCGGCCGTCGATGGTTGGCAGGTCCAGGGCGATGACTCGAAACAGTTGGTCGTCAACCTCTCCAAACGCGCATTCGGCCGAGTTGGTTTGTTCGTCGAGCTGCAGAAGACGCTCGACGATCCCAACCTGCTCACGCCTACTGGGGAAACGTCAACACTCGACATTCCCTTGCCGCAAGCCAGCGATGAAGCGCTCGAACACTCGACGCGGCGGCTAATCATTTACTCGCCCGAGAGCCTTCGCGTGACTCCCAAGGGCGTTGACAGCGCGCAGGCGGTTCCGGTCGAGGCGGCGGTTCAGTTGGCCCCGTCGATGCGAGCCGCCCGTATGCCTGAGCTGCGTCCAATTCAGGCCTACGCCTTTGGCAAGGCGCTCAAGCATGTCGAACTCGACGCCGGGAGGCGGCGCCCGCACATCACCGCGGCCCAGTTGATGGAAGTACGCATCGACTCCGGCGTTGTGCATTACACGGCCAGGTTTGACTATACGATTCTATACAGCGGAGTGAAGACGCTTCGCATTGACGCGCCGGCCGACGTGGTTGCCGAGTTGGGCGATCAGGCCCAAGGGCGACCGCTCGAACCGGTTCCTGCGGATGTGCCGGAAGGCTACATCGCTTGGGAGCTGACCTCGGAGACTGAGTTCACTGGAAAGCACTCCGCCGTCTTTAAGTGGGATCGAAAGATCGATCAGCTGGAGGTGGGCAAGAGCGTCACGATCGAATCGCCAGTGCTCAAACCTCACGGCGCCGATCGAGCCTGGGGGCAAGTTGCGATCTCCAAGGATGAGACACTTGACGTGCGCCCGGACACTGGAACTGCCGGCCTCCGCCCGATCGACCCTCGCCACGATCTGATGCCGGAAGCCGCCGCCGAAGTGAAAGAGCGAGCGGCCCGAGCGTTTGAATTCCATGAAGACTGGAAACTGCTGACCAAGGTCACGCGGTACGAGCTGGAGGACGTCAAACGGACCAGCATCGAAGGCGCGGTTGTGCGGATGGTTGTCACACGCAGCGATCAAACGTCGGTGCAAGCCTTGTACCGAGTGCGAAGCGCGCGGCAGCGTCTGGTTTTGAAGTTGCCGGACGACGTGGATCCGGAGACCGCATTTGACACCCAACCGTTGCGAATCAACGGGGCCAGCGTGCCGCTCGAGCGAGGTGAGAAGGGCGAGTACTTCGTTCCACTCGCCGGACACGACACGAATGAGCCGTTCTTGCTGGAGCTGAAGTACTCCTCGCCTGGCGATCAACGTCGTCTGGCTCTGCCAACATTTCCCAACGATCCAGCGGTGCAAAAGGTTAACCTGTGCGTCTACCTGCCTCGCGAACGAATATTGATCGGCGCCAGCGGACCGTGGACCGATACCCAAGAGATCGGCCTGGCCCAAGCGATGGCCAATTCTCGAGGTCACAACGCGGCGGATGATCAACCTTTGATCAACGAATTGATCAGCGGCATTTCCGTTCCTTCGTCGTCCAGCTTCCCGACCGACGGAACACTCTACATCTTTTCTGCTCTGCGCCCCGCGCCCGACGGGTACCTGAGACTCACCGCCGTCAGCGGCACTTGGTTCTTCGCTCTGATGTTCATCATCATCGCTTGTGTGGGAATCGCCCTGCTGTTCCGACCTGTCTGGCAGAAACTTGCGGGACTCGCCGCGATGGCGACCGCTTTCGTACTGATTGGCGCATTTCTGCCGACGCTGTTCAGGCAGCTTGCCGATGACCGCTTCGGCGGCGCCCTCTTCCTGATGGTCATGATCTGGGGCGGTCAGATCGCCATCTCCTGCTTGTTGGTCGTCACCCGCTGGAGGCTGGCAGCGAACCGAGCATCGGTCGCTCAAGACGAGGATCAACCAGCGGAGACGAGCAACGCAGGAGAAAATGGAAACGAAGTTGCGGCGGAAGACGGTAGCGAGGTCATCTTTGATGGCGAGGTTGTCGACCGGGAGCCGAGCTCTACAGCCGAAGTCGGCGAAAGCGAATCAGACCCAGCGTCAAGCTCAGCCGATGAGTCGAGTCCGCCTGAAGGCGAGACATCAAGCGGCGATGGCGACGATGTGGAAGACGACACTGACTCGATGGAAGGGGACGCCGACAATGCGTAACCTGACTCGATGCTATAGAACCGGAATGCTTCTCGCTTGGGTAGCGCTGATCGGCTCGATCGGCTTGCCCCAGATCGCTTCCGCCCAACAAAACCGCTCGACCAAGAAGCCGATGGTGCGAGAGATTTTCGTCCCCTACACCGAGCTGGAAACGCTTCTCGAGTCGCAGGCGCGTCGCGTCTATTTGACTCGCAAGGAGTACGCCGAGTTGTTGAAAGAGGCGGTTAAGCAGGCACCCAACGAGCCTCCACACGCCGCCTCGATCGTCTCCGCCGATTACCAGATTTCACTGGGCGACGGACGCGCAACGATCACCGCGAAGCTGGATATCGATGTCTTGAAATCGGGTCGAGTCGCAGTCTCGCTTCCGATCGCTGGTGCTGGAATCCGTCGGGCGACCCTAGATGGCCAGGCAGCCGCGCTCGCGCGCACAGCCAAAGGCGCCACGTTGTTTGTCGAGGGCAAGCGAATCCACCAATTGCAACTCGCCATGAACACGGCAGTCGAAACCGAAGCCGCCCAGCAGACTCTCACTCTTCAACTGCCTCGCGCGGCTTCCTCCAAGATCGCCATGTCAGTGCCAGGGAACGTCGAAGTAAAAAGCGGCGCTGAAGTGCTCGCCCGTCGCGTCGATGAAGCCGCGAATATCACCTACTTCGAACTCGTCGCCTGGAGCGGATCGCGCGCCATCACGATGTCGCTGAACAATCGACGCTTTCGCGACGACCGAGCCATGGTTTGCCGAAGCGTGATCGTCGATGAATTGACCGAAGCGTACGAGCGACTGCACATTACCAGCTCATTTGAAGTGCTTCATGGCGCGGTCGAAAAACTTCGCTTTGAGGCGCCCAGCGGCTGGGAGATCTCCGCCGTGAATTCGGAGCTGCTGGCCAAGTGGATCGTGATCGAACAAGGCGGGAAACAGATCGTTGAGGCCGAGTTGCGAAAGCCCGCACGAGGGTTCATCTCATGTAGCATTCTCGCCTCGCGCACCAACCCCGATCTGGCCAAATGGCAAATGCCGCAGTGGCAACCTCTGGACACGGTTGGCAATGTCGCC
>CAZWOU010000186.1:0-13351 GCA_964635375.1 uncultured Pirellulaceae bacterium
GATGCGCTTGAGGTTGTCGTCGATCCCTTTGACGCATCGCAGGTATTCTTTGACGTACATCTGGTAGGCGTGATGGGTCAATTCCCGGTCGCTCAGATCATCGCGCCCGGTCGCTCTCTTGATCTTCTTACGATAATACGCTGTGAGATTCCGTTTGGTCTTTTTAGGTGAGATAGTCGAACCGATCACGCCGACCAGCGAGTCGTCTTTGCCGCGTGTAGCAATCGACCCGAACTTCGGTCCCGGTTGATCGTAGAGGTTGGTCGGTTCAGGAATCTCGGCGTCTTCCATGTAGTTTTCGTAGCGCGGGGCGTAGGTGAACATGTCGTGGGGCGCTTTGAAATGGTGCATCAAGAAGAATGGTCTGGACTTGTCGCGTTTCTTATCTAGCCAGTTGAGAGTGAGATCGGTCAAGACGTCGGAGGAGTGGCCTTTGAAATCCTGGACCGGAATCTCGCGCGAAAGCACGCTGCTATAGCGAACCTTCCGCATCCCGCCGCCTTCGCTGACGTGAAGCGTCGGATCGATGTATCTTCCTTGGCCTGCGATAACCGAAAAATGGTCAAAGTACATGGGAGAGTGCTTCAGGTGCCACTTGCCGATCACGGCGGTTGTGTATCCGGCTTTCCGCATTTCGCGGGGCAAGTAGAGTTGCTCGCCGGGCAAACCTGTATAGAGATCTCGCACGCCGTTTCGGTGAGAGTATTGGCCGGTGAGTATCGTCGCTCGACTGGGTGTGCAGATCGAATTCGCACAGAAGACGTTGTCGAATAACATGCCTTCCCTGGCGATTGCATCCAGATTGGGTGTCGGATCGAGCTTTGCAAGGCGTTTGCCGTAGGCGCCTACCGCACGGGCGCAGTGATCGTCGGACATGATGAACAGGATGTTTGGCCGCTCGGCAGCGACGAGCGTTGTTGCGAACATCGCGGCGCGGCAAACAGCCAGACTGACGAGAGCAATCACAGTGAGGCGACGATTCATTGGTTGCGTGATCCTCTTGGTGCGTCTTGACGAAAAATGATCTCACACAAGCACAATTTGCGATCGGCGGCTCGGCTGACTCGCCGAGATCGATTGAGGTTCAAGCCACGCATTGATGGCTAGACATCGCTTGGGTGGAGGCGTGCCCAACGGCGAGGAACGCGCTCGCAAATGGCGTATTTTGATGTGACTGGATTCGAGGTGGAGGAAGCATCTTGACCGATAGCGGCTGCTCAGTTCTGCTCGGCTTCATCCATCCAGGCTTTCAAGATGTCCATGTAATGCCGCTTTCTCAAGAGAAACTGTTCATTGTTGTAGACTTCCTTGAACAGCCAGAGCATTCCATCCTTTAGTTGCTCTCCAGTCATGTCGGTTGGTTTGAAATTCAGGTCGAATAATGTGCAACGGTCCCAAAACTCATCTTCAAGCAGTCGACCTTCGGCCTTGAGACGATCGTAAAGTGGAGTTCCCGGGAAGGGAGTCATCACCGTCAGTTGCGCTTCAAGAAGTTGTGATTCTCGAATGAAATCACGAACCTTCTCGAAGATGTCTGGTTTCTGTCCGTCAAGACCCATCACGAAACAGCCACTGACCGTCACGCCATAAGATTGAATCTTCCTGATGGCTTCCTTGTAGGTGGGGACTCTCTTCTTCTTCCAGTCGGACTTGTTGATGCTTGCGATATTCTCTTCATCCGGACTCTCGAATCCAATCAGAATCTGAACGCACCCGCTTCGAGAAAGAAGTTCCAACAGTTCATCGTCATCAGCCACCGAAACATCCGTCATTCCAAACCAAGTGATGTTGAGCGGAATAATCGCTCTGAGAAATTCCTTGCCCCATCGTTTGTTGGTGAACGTGTTGTCATCGGAGAACTCAAAAAACCTGTGGTCGGAATATTTTAGAGCTTCCTCAATCTCGGCGATGACCTTGTCCACGGGCTTCTGTTGAAAACTCGAAGTGAGGCGAATGCTTGCCGAGCAGAACTCGCAATTGAGGGGACAGCCTCTGGAGGTTTGTACGGTGAGTCGGTTGTATTGACGCCCCTCCAGTAAATCAAATCGCGGCATCACATAGTTTTCGTCGTCGAACACGTCAGCTTGGAGTCCCTCATAGCGGGGCTGCATCTGGCCAGCTCGAAAGTCTTCAATCAGCTTGGGCCAGGCCCCTTCCGCTCCATACATCACAATCGAGTCGGCGTGCTGGGTGGCTTCCTCGGGATTCATCGTGACGTGAAGTCCGCCCAATACGACGGGAATTCCAGCAGCTCGATACCTTGCAGCTAATTCATACGTGTCGTTTATTCGAGCCGTGAGCGAGGAGAACCCCACTAGGTCACAATCCTCAAGAGGTTGATCGATCGATGGCATGTCATCGATTTCCTTATAGACGACCTCGACGTCATCGGGCGTCAATGCCGCGACCGTCAGGAGGCCTAAGCCGGGAAGCGACTTGACGACATTTCCCCGATTAGAAAACTGGGGCATGGTCAGACCCAGCTCCTTGAGTTCCTTGGTGGCCAACCGAACACCCGACATGGAGATAAGACAGACTTTCATTTTCATTCCGGCCCGTTGAGCTCGAGAAAAGCGAGTGAGAGACTCGGAAAGGCGCGCTAACTGCCTTTTTCGATTTGGTTCTTGAGTGAGTTAAGCGTTCGCAGGTTGGCGAGTTCTTCGTTTGGAAAGACGACTTGGCATTTTCTTTCTATTGTGGCGAGCATTCTTAGCCCAGCCAAGCTGTCCAAGCCGCAAGCTTCCAACAGGTCTTCGTCGGCAGAGATGTCGCCGAGACTCTGCCCCGTCATTTCTTCGATGATCTTGCGTACCCCTTCTTCAGTCGTCATTGAACCCAAGCTCCTTGATCAATCTGTTCGGCAAGCATTCGCCTTTTGACTTTCCCCAGCGCGGTTCGCGGCAGGGGCTGGTTGGTGATAATGAGCCCATCCACTTTGCATCGGGCCGGCGCTTTGGCCCGCAGAGTTTTGTAGATGCGTTGAATGTCTTCCTCTGCGTATTCTGGATTGGCCGGCCTGACGACAAGCGTAGGACGGTCATTGTTGTTCTCACCCTTCAACGGGACCACGGACACCTCAGCGAACATCTCGTCGGTGAAATAGGGTTCAACTTCATCAGGATAGACGGTTTTTCCGTTGGCCGTGACCATGGCGTCTTTAAGACGGCCGCCAACGAACAGGTAACCACTCTCATCGACGTGCCCGTGATCGCCCGTGTGAAGCCATCCATCTCTCAAGAGTTCGCTGGTCGCTTCTTCATCGCCCCAGTAGCCAATCGTGACATTATCGCCGCGCAACAAGATTTCTCCGTTGTCCGCGATCTTGACATCGATTCCGGGGAGCGGCTTTCCGACCGAGCCACGAGGGATTTCCGTCCCGTTGCCCAGGCTCACAACCGGGCTTGCTTCGGTGAGGCCATAACCGGCGATTAGGTCGATTCCCACAGAATGGCAAAGACCGACCCAAATGGGATCCACGGCCGCGCCTCCAATGATAATCGCCCTCAAACTTTCGCCAATAAACTCCCTCAACTCCTTGGCGGCTGGGTGTCGCTGGTCTTCATCGGAAACGTTGTCAGTGTGAATCGCAAAATCTTCCAGCGTCCAGTGCCTTCTGTCGTCTTGGACGATCTCAGCATCGATCAGCTCGTCCAAGTGTTCGTCAAACAGCATCTGAAGAAGCGCCGGTACGGCCAACGCGTGGGTGATTCCCTCCTCCTTGAGATTCTTGAGGATTCGGTGGGGAAGAAGAGAATCGGAGTAGACAATCTTGACTCCCAAACTCATGGGAACGAGTTGCCCAACCGTGAGCTCAAAAAGATGGGTCGGAGGGAGCACGGATAACACACAGTCTTCCTCTGTGGCCGGATAGGCTTCGATGATCGAGCCCATGTCCGCCAGAATGTTCTTCTGTGTGAGAGCAACAGCTTTTGGGCTTTGAGTGCTTCCGGAAGTGAACGCGACCATCGCTAAATCGTGTGGCTGACTTTGCCGATCAGACAAGTCCGCCCGCTCCGTTTCTGCTTCCAATTCACAAAAGCGAATTGGTGTGATCGACGTCACGCTTTCCAAGCTTCGTCGACTACCGATCACGGCTCGAACGCGCGTTCTTTGTACGATCAGATCCCAGAACGCCGGCGGGATTTCCGGGGGAACAGGAATCGCCACAAGGCCGGCTTTTTGAATGGCCAAGAAACTGATCAACCATTCTGGGCCCGATTCCATCATCAGAAGTATGAATTCTTGCTTCGCGAATCCCCTTTTCACTAAGTGCGAGGCCGCGTTGTCAACAATCTTGTTGATTTGAGAATAGGTGTAGGAGCGACCTTCGGCGGCGGCCGCCGCGAGGCCGACCCGGTTCGGCGAGCGTGCAGACGTAATCTCGATTAACTCGGAGATTCGTTGCGATTCCATAAGCCTCATCCTCATTGATGAGCAGGCTGGCTGAATTGACCCAGACGCCTTAACGGTGAACAACGACGCCACTTCTTGCTGGAATCACCGTAGCAAACGCCGTGGCCTTTGGCAATTTGGGCGGCAAAGACGCGGAACAGCTGTCTGATGTCGCCAGGCAGCGAGCAAGCCACGATTGGGCCGAGAAGAAGCCTCTGCCAAAGCGGACGGGACCGCGAGCGGTATAGTTAGGCGCAAATAGCGGACAACCGAGCTGCGCCTCAGCCCGTCTCTACGAACAGTCGATTGACGTGATGTCAAGCGCCCCGTTACGCGATGATCCCTTTGACTACCTCGCCGAAGACGTTGGTCAGGCGAAAATCACGCCCTGCATAACTGTATGTCAGCCGCTCGTGGTCCAGCCCCAACAAGTGAAGCATGGTGGCGTGCAAGTCGTGGACGTGCACCTTGTTCTCGACAGCCGTTCGTCCCGTCTCATCTGTCATGCCGTAGTTCATACCGCCCTTCACGCCTCCGCCCGCCATCCAGAAGCTAAAGCCCGCGGCGTTGTGCCCGCTGCCGCCCGTTTCGTTCGACAGCGGGGTGCGTCCGAACTCGCCGCCCCAGATGATGAGCGTGTCCTTGAGCATGTCGCGGTCCTTGAGGTCCGTCAGCAGCGCGGCAATCGGCTTGTCGATGGCTTGGCCGTTGCCTCGAATGTCCTTTGCGTGGTTTCCGTGCTGGTCCCAATTGGAATGACAGACCTCGATGAACCTCACGCCGGCTTCCGCCAGGCGACGGGCGACCAGACACTGGCGGCCGAAGTCGTCGTTGAGGCAGCGGCCAACGGCCTTCGTCTTTCCCACGTTGTATCGTTCAATCGTGGCGGCCGATTCAGCGGAGATGTCCATCACTTCAGGCACATGATGCTGCATGCGAAAACCGAGTTCCAAGGCTTGGATGACGCCCTCGAGCTTGGGATCGACTTGGTTTTCGCTCAGCAAACGCTGATTCATCTGCTGGGCCAAATCGATCTGTCTCCGTTTCAAACTCGTCGGCAAGTGTTCGCTCGTCACGTTGCTAATCTTTGCGTCTGGCACACTCGCGCCGATATGCCCGATGGCAGTCCCCTGGTAGAACGCCGGCAGAAACGAATTGCCGTAGTTCTGCGACCCGCCGACCCGCGTCGGCGGGTTGATCGAAATGAACCCAGGCAGGTTCTGATTCTCCGTCCCCAGCCCATACAACACCCACGATCCGACGCTGGGCCGCGGCAAGATGAAATTACCCGTGTGCAGCATCAAGAACGCTTGCGGGTGATTGGGCAGGTCCGTCCACATGCTGTTGATTACGCAGAGGTCGTCGGCGTGCTTGCCAAGCTCGGGCATGCTGTCGGCGATCCGCAAACCGCTCTGGCCATGCTGGCTGAATGGCAACACTGAACCGGCGGGACCTTTGTTCTTGTACTTGCCTTTTCCTTTGGGCGTGACATTGGTCGAGACGATTTTGCGGTCGCGCGGTTTGTAGTCGAATGTGTCGGTCTGTCCCGGCCCGCCTCGCATGCAGAGAAAGATCACGCGTTTGGCCTTGGGAGCGAAATGGGGCTCCTTCGGCAACAACGGGTTCGTCGCCGCAGCGCGAGCCTGAGGCGTACACATTCCAGCTAGTGCCATGCCCCCGATGCCTGACGACATGGATTTCAGCATGTTGCGGCGCGACAAAAGCGTCATAGTGATCTTCCTAAACGCAATGGAGTGATGGTCAATTCACAAAGCGGAATTCGCCACTGACCAGCAAAGCTTGGCAGACACTGGCCCATTGTGCGAGCAAAGGTCCAGTATCTTCGTCTTTGAGTTGTTCAAACTCTTTCTTGGTCTCGTCAAGGTAGTGCAATACTGCGTTGACTTCACTCTCGCTGGCGGGGCGGGAAAACACGCGACTGTACGCCAGCCGCACTCGGGCGCCGACGCTCAGGTCGTCTTTGTCCAGCAGCAAACGGGCCAGATGCTTAGATTGCTCGATGACGAAGGGACTGTTCATCAAGTACAACTCTTGAGCCGGAACGGTCGTCGTCGAGCGACCGCCCACAATCAGGCTGGGGTCGGGATAGTCGAACACGTTCAACGACTCGGGCACGCCGTTGCGGAGAATCGGCAGGTAGATGCTGCGGCGATTGCTCGACTCCTGAAACGTGTCGACGGTCAGCTTGTCCTGGACCAACTTATCGCCGTATTGAGTCACTACGCTGCCCACGCCTGGCGTTCGATCCAGTTGACCGCTGGCCACCAGCATCGCGTCGCGAATCGACTCTGCGTCCAACCTGCGGCGATCGTGCCGCCACAACAACTGGCCCGCAGGGTCAACACCATAGTTCCCCTCGTGGTGGTCGCTGCTCAATTGGTAAGTGCGCGACAGCATGATGGTCTTAATGGTCCGCTTCACCGACCAACCCTCGGCCACGAAATCTTTCGCCAGGTAGTCCAGCAGACCAGGGTGGGTCGGTGGCCGGCCGTTGAGGCCAAAATTGTCCATCGTCGGCACTAGCCCGCGGCCAAACAGATGGCGCCAGATGCGGTTGACCATCACACGCGACGTGAGCGGGTGGTCGTCGCCAGTGAGCCACTGGGCCAATTGCAGCCGGCCGCTTTGGTCTTCGGGAATTTCCGGCGCTTCGCTGAGGGTGGCTACTTGGACGAAACCGCGGGCGATTTCCGGACCCTGGCGCCGCTCGCCGTTGACGTAGACAGGCGTCTCTTTCACTGAGTCGCCCTCCCGAACGCCCATCGCCGCTGCGGGCCGAGCAGGCGCATTGTTCGCCAGCTTTCGTATCTGTTTGGCCAAGTCGCCAAGCTCACGGCGCATGTCGGCGATGCGGCGCTCCTCCTCACTCTGCTGGCCATCAGTCGACGTCGACTTGGATCTCTTCTTCGACTTGGCCTTCGCTTTTGACTTCGCGTTTGGTTTGGCTCGCAGGTTCTTGGTCAGCTTTCTGATTTGGCCGTTGAGCGTCTTCTGCTGCTTGGTCAAACTCGCCACTTCAGCCAGGTGGTCGGTGTAGTTCTTGATTGCGTTGGCGTCGTCCGTGTGGAGCAGGTGCAGGTCCGTGCCCTTGGCGCCGCCCATCAGCGATTTGCCCTTCTGGCCGCCGTAAAGCGTCTCGCTGCTGGCAAAGATGCCCGCCAAGGCGTAGTAGTCTTCTGTCGGCACGGGGTCGAACTTGTGATCATGGCAACGGGCACACGCCACGGTCAGGCCCATCATAGCTTTGGTCGTGACGTTGATCTGATCAGAGACCACTTCCATCGCGAGATCCTTCGCGCGAGGCTTCGACGCCAAGGCCAGAAAACCAGTTGCCGTGAGTTGCCGATTTCGCTGTTCGACGTCTCCCGCCTCCATCAGATCTCCCGCAAGCTGCTCGGTGATAAACTGGTCGTATGGCGTGCCGCGATTGAGCGCGTCGATCACGTAGTCCCGATATCGCCAGGCGTTGGGGAAGAGCTGGTTGCGGACGTTGCCATTCGACTCGGCGTAACGAGCTACGTCCAACCAGTGCCGCGCCCAGCGTTCGCCGAAATGCGACGAGGCGAGCAGCTTGTCGATCAGGCTCTCCACGGCGGCGCTCGACGTGTCGTTTAGGAACGTCTCCAATTCTTCCCGCGTCGGCGGCAGTCCGGTCAGGTCAAAGTAGATCCGCCTTACAAGTGTCAACCGGCTCGCGTCCGCAACGGGAGAGAGCTTGTGTTCTTCCAGCTTGGCCAGCACGAATCGATCGATGTCGCTTCGCGGCCAGGAACTCAGCTTGACCTTCGGCGGTTTGGAGGCCACGACCGCTTGGAAGGCCCAGAAGTCGCCCCCGTCTTCGACCGAGGGAGATTGCAGTTTCACCGGCGCAGCCTCACCGTCACGCGGGTCGGGCGCGCCCATTCGCACCCAGGCGATAAAATCTTTGACGACGTTGGAAGGCAGTTCTCCCGATGGCGGCATCTCGTAGTCTTGATGCCTCAGCGCATTGATGATGAGGCTCTCTTTGACGCTCCCCGGGACCACCGACGGTCCGTTCTCGCCGCCTCGATGAAGACCGTCGCGCGTGTCCAACAGCAACTCGCCCTTGAGCTTCTTCTTGGCCGCCGCCTGGGCTGAATGGCAACTGTAGCAATGCTCCACCAACACGGGCCGAATCTTCGTCTCGAAAAACTCGATCCCCTTCTCATCCGCCCGAACACTGTCATCCGCCCGAACAGGTGCAACAACAGTCACGCAAGACAAAGCAGCAAGGATGAGAAGACTGCGACGCTTCATGAAACGCCTCCTGTTGCGGGGAGCGGCGAGTGGGAAGGAATTTGCCCTAGTGGCAGGATGCGCTGGGGGCGCCATTTATTGAACGGATCTGGCGATTCTGATGAGTTGTTGGTTGTTTTGCAACGCTCAACCGTGGAAACCAAGGGCCCAGCATAAGTAACTAAACACGATCTGGTTAATTGCCTTTTGAGTTTGCAGTTCCGCCCCTTGACGATACGATTAAGGGCGGTTGTTGCACGATTCCGCGACTCTGTTGCCACTAGAACACCCGCCGAAAGACGAGATCCCATGCTCTCCATCTTTGACTCGGCAAGGGCGATGAGCCGTCGCAAGATGCTGACGATCGGAAGCCTTGGGTTGGGTGGTCTCTCCCTCTCGTCTCTGTTGGCGATGCGAGCGACTGGCGCGGAGATTCCCGCTCCGATGACGGGCAAGTCGGTCATCTTTCTGTTTCAACAGGGCGGACCCAGCCAGTTCGAGACCTTCGATCCCAAGGTCGATGCGCCCTCTGGCGTGCGCACCGTGACCGACACGACCTCAACGCGAATTCCAGGCGTCGCGTTCGGCGATACGATGGGCCGGCTTGCCCAATTGGCCGACAAGCTGACGATTGTAAGGTCGTTTCAGACGAACAATGCGGGACACAATATCCAACCGATCGTGGGACCCGATTCGCTGGACACGAACATCGGCGTGCACTACGCGCGAGTTGCGGGCGCCGCGAGGCCTTCGTCGGGCATGCCAACCGGAGTCGTCTTGTTCCCGCAAGCAGTTGATCCAAAGGCTCCGCGGCCACAGGCGCGAGGAAATCTCTCAGCGACAGGCGACTACGGGTCGGCTTACGCGCCGTTCATTCCTGGCGCCGGCGGTCAGCTCCAACAGGACATGCAACTCAATCTGCCGCATGAGCGATTCTTCGGCGATCGACGGGCGCTGTTGGCGCAACTCGATCGGCTCAACCGCCGGATCGACTCTGGCGGCTTGCTCGAGGCAACCGACGACATCCGCGCTCGAGCGTATCAACTTCTCTTGAGCGGCGGCGTGGCCAAGGCGCTGGACATCACACAGGAGGATCCCAAGACTCAAGCGCGTTTCGATACCAGTCGCTTCGCGCCCGCGGGAAGATGGAACAAGGTTGCCAGAGGACGTAGCGGCTACTACACGGCCCAGGCCGGCACGATCGGGAAGTTGCTGCTCCTAGCTCGGCGGTTGTGCGAGGCTGGTTGCGGGTTTGTCACTATTCACGCCGGCTACGCAGGCGTTTGGGACATGCACGCCGACGGCAACAACTTGAACATGACCGACGGGATGCAGGCCGTGGGCCGATCGTTTGATCACGCAGTCGCCGCGTTTGTCGAAGACCTGGAAGAGCGAGGCCTCACGGACAAGATCCTGCTGGTCGCCACCGGTGAAATGGGACGTACGCCCCGCATCAACAAGAACGGCGGTCGCGATCACTGGTCGAAGTTGGCCCCGCTGTTGTTACATGGGGGCGGCATTAACGCCGGGCAGGTGGTCGGCAGATCGACGCGGGACGGGGGCGAGCCGGCTAACGAGAACTACACGCCCAAACACCTGATTGCCACCATTCTCCGCACGCTTTTCGACGCCGGCCCCTTGCGAATCACCGCCGGCGCGCCGCCTGAAATCTCCAGGCTCGCCGACGAACAGCCGATTCCTGGTCTGTTCTAGCAGTCGCCGCACAGACAGTCTGTTCGCCGTGGTAGGTTGAAGGGGCGTTGGATAGATGATCACTATGCGCGGGCAGAGTTGATGCCCAGATTGAGGAAGGACGGGAGAAGGAATGAACGCTCTTAGATTGCTAGGGTGCGTTGTTGTGCTGGCCATGTACAGCACGACGTTATACGGCGTCGAGAATCAACCCAATGTCTTGTTCATCATCTCGGATGACCTGGGCGGCCAGTCGCTGGGATGTTACGGCAACGCGCAGTGCCGATCACCGAATATCGACGCCTTGGCGGGGCGCGGCGTGCAATTTACTCGCACTTACACCCAGTATCCCGTCTGCGGTCCATCTCGCGCGGCGTTGATGTCGGGCATGTACGCGCAGGTCATCGGAGTTACTTCGAATGGCGGGGCCAGCAACTTTACGAAGGTCCTCGGCGATCGCCCATCCATGTCGCAACACTTCATCAATCACGATTATTATGCGGCACGGGTCAGCAAGATTTTTCATATGCGAGTGCCGGGCGACATAACCGCTGGCGTCGACGGTCCCGACCACGCCGCATCCTGGTCCGAGCGTTTCAACTGTCAGGCCCCTGAGCAATGGACCGAGGGAAAGCATGAGCACTTGACCAATGAAAAACTCAAACCTGATCCGAATCGCGAGATTCACTACCGCCTTGGATATGGCGGCGCCTTCTACGCAGTGCGCGGGTCGAGTGACGGCGCTGAACAGGCCGACCACAAGGCGGCCGCAAAGGCTGTCGAACTTCTCGAGCAAAGGGCCAAAGACCGCAAGCCATTTTTCCTCGCAGTCGGTCTCGTACGCCCTCACGTACCGCTGGTCGCGCCGGCGTCTTTCTTTGACTCCTACATACCCACGCAAATGGAACTGCCTCCTCGTGTGGAGCAAGATTGGGATGACATCCCCCAGGCCGGCATCTCCAAGAATAGCGAGCGCAGCGGACTCGACAGCCAGTTGAAGAAGCAGAAGGTGCTTGAAGCCTATTATGCATCGGTTACCTATATGGACGCCCAAGTCGGCAAAATCGTCAGCGCGGTCGATCGACTCGGTCTGCGAGACAACACGATCATCGTATTCACGGCTGATCACGGCTATCACTTGGGAGAACATGACTTCTGGCAGAAAATGAGTCTGCATGAAGAATCGACGCGCATCCCGCTGATCATTCATGTTCCAGGCAAGAAGCCAGCGAAGTCAGCGGCGCTGAGCCAGCAGATCGACATCTATCCGACACTTGCCGAGTTGTGCGGTCTGTCCGTTCCAAAACATGTGCAAGGAAAAAGTCTGGCCGAGTCGCTCGATGACCCGAGCCACGTTGTTCACGACTCGGTCTACTGCCTGCGAGGTCGAAACGATCACCTTCTTCGTACGGACCGATGGGCGCTGATTCGCTACGGCAGAGGCGGCATCGAGCTGTATGATATGCAGGCCGACCCACATCAGTTTTCGAACTTGGCAGCGGACCCAAAACACAAGAAGGTCGTTGCCGATTTGCAGGCATTACTTGCTAAGAAACTGGCCGCCATGAATTAAGTCATTCTCTCGCGTGACACGAAGGACATAGCTATGCGAAACAGAATCTCATCGTTTTCGGTCTTGATCCCATTGGCTGCGGGCATGCTCGTTTTCGCCATCAGCTCCTCTTCGCTCGGTCAATCTGATTCGAAATCAGACGATCGCCTCAAAGCCCTGCTTAAGCGCGCGCCTCAGGCCGACGCCAATAAGGACGGCGTGCTGACGTTGAAAGAAGCACAGGCTTTTTTGAAAGAGCATCGGGCGAAACAAGCTGAGCGCAACAGAGCGAGGCCAAAGCCGACGCATGTGGACATCAAGTACGGCGAGCACGACCGTCACGCCATCGATCTCTATCTGGTTGAGTCAAAAGAGCCAACGCCGCTGGTGGTCTACATTCATGGCGGCGGCTTCGTTGCCGGAAACAAGCGAGGCGTTTCCAGTAAGCTCATTCAGGCGATGCATAAAGGGGGCGTCTCCGTCGCCGCCATTCACTATCGGTTCATCAGGGAGCATCAATTCCCTGTCCCCTTCACCGATTCGGCGAGGGCCATTCAGTTCTTGAGGAGTCACGCTAAAAAATACAACCTGGACGCAGACCGCTTCGCTGCCACGGGCGGCTCGGCGGGCGCCGGCATCTCGCTTTGGCTGGCGACGCGCGACGACATGGCGGACCCGAAGTCTGACGATCCGATCAGTCGCGAGTCGACGCGAATCAGCTGCGCATCGGTCGGAGGCGCCCAGGTGTCATACGATCCGAGGTTCTGGAGGAAGATCGGTTTGGGGAAGGGGCTTCAGCATCCCAGCTTTCCCCTCATGTTTGGCGTCCCCTCGGACGACCCTTTCGAGGACCCCAAGAAGATTGCCATAGCCGAGGCCTGTGCGCCGATCGAGCACGTCAGCAAAGACGACCCGCCAATCTACTTCCTCTACGGCGTGCCAGACAAGTTGGACGAGAAGACGAGCCTGGGCGCCCTCGTCCACCATCCTCGGCACGGACAGCTATTCAAGAAGAAAGCGGAACGCCTGGGCGTCGCCTGCCACGTCGTCTACCCAGGCGGCAGTAAAGCGGAAATGTCGTCAGAGGCGTTTCTCCTCAAGCACCTGACTCAACCGACCCAGGCTGCGAAGTGATGAGGCGCGGATGGAGTCGCCACATCAGTAGGTAATGGAGCCGTGAAACCAACTCGCCACATGACGCTTTCAGCTACAAGCGACGACCTTTTCGCTCACCCAGGATTCTTCATGATCCGAATCATATCTCTCTTGCTGGTGCTCGCCTGCCTCGCCTCGGCGCAGGTGGAGGCGAAAGAGCGATGGCTTGAAAAGTCGGGCTACGGCTTGATGTTCCACTACGAGGCGTTCCGAAACCACAGCCCCGATTCCTACAACAAGGCTGTGGATTCGTTCGATGTCAAACGGTTTGGCAGAGACGTC
>CAZWOU010000187.1:0-13178 GCA_964635375.1 uncultured Pirellulaceae bacterium
TGGGCTCTACTTTGGGACGGATCACTGATCTCCGTGGGAATGGTCTACGCGAAGTACTTCTTCACGCGAAACATCCGTTATCGTTGCGACATCATCGGCTTCGCCCAGTTCATGAACCGCTGCGTGACCCACTGGCACTTCTACAAGTTCACTCGCGAAGCCATCGCCGGTCGCTTGCAAACCTACAACACCAGCTAGTCGCAACCCTGGACTATTGTGCCCGGATAAGAGTGCAAGAAAGGGAACCGCCGCCTGGTTTGAACTTGGGGCGGTGTTCTTCTTCCCTGATCGGCCATTGAGCGTCTTCCACCGTCCAGGCGGCGCGCTGGCATCGAGTTGGCATCGAAGCTGAAGCCTGACGACTGATTGGCAAGAGTGGGGCAATCGAGTCGAAACCATGCCCAGAAGCCGGCTATAATCAGTCGCATATGTCTAAATTCAGCCTTGGCCCGCGCTGGGAAATGGCAGAGCTACACATTGGCCGGAATTACGAAACAAGGTGACGGATGCGACGACATTTATCGAAGACATGCTTAGCGATTTGCCTTGCAGTCGCATCTCTCGTTCCAACGACTTTTTCGGTCACTATGGCCAAAGAAGAAGCCTTGCAGTCGACTGGCAAGAGCCGGGAACCGGCGCGCGTAACCACCAGCCCGCGCAATCCAATTCTCCCATTGCTCATTAGGAAGACGCCTCAACCCAACTACGAGGCAAAGGCGCCTGTGCGGATATCTGGTCGCGTCTCCTTGCGAACGCGAGGCGACGCCGTACAAGGTATCGAGGCGAAGGCTTCTCGTTTGACCGGCGCCCCAAGCGTATCGGTTACGGACGGGTTCAGCGTCGTCAAGACGGATAGCCAGGGCGCCTACTCGCTCACGCCCGATCCGCGGGCCGTTTTTGTCTACCTGACACGCCCGGCGGGATTCGATATCGTGGGCGACTGGTACAAGCCGCTGGCGGCGCGAGTCGATTTTGAAGTCCAAGCGGCGCTCGCCGACGAGAATGAGTTCGTGTTCGTGCACGTCACCGACACACACGTCTCGCAGAATTCGCGATCATTGCACGGGCTGAGTCGCTTTGTGAGGGAGGTGAATGCGCTGAGTCCTCCTCCGCGATTTGTCGTCAACAGCGGCGATCTTCTCAATCTTCACAAAGCGCTACTCAATTCGCCCGCCGCTGGCCGCGCCGACTTCCGCAGCTACGTGGGCATCATGAATCACTTGAAGATGCCGTCCTATAACGTTGCCGGCGACCATACCGATTCTTCCTATCGTCTGGAGCAATTCCCACGCGGACACCTGTTCTGCGCGAAGCCGCTTTACTGGGAACACCTTGGCCCCAACTTCTTTTCCTTTGAGTACGGCAAGATTCACTTCGTCTCGGTCGACTACGGTTACCACCTCGGGCGCCGCCAGATTCCCGTCAACGGGGCTCAACTGGAATATCCAACGCTTGAAGTCCAGCCGCCGCATGTCGAGTGGATGAAACAAGACATGGCCAATCGAAGCGCTGGGGGTTTCGTCGTCACAACGTCAGAGTACGACCTGACGAAGCACTGTCCGAATTTTGTCGCGATGGCTCGCAAACATGATGTGCGGCTTCAATTGGTGGGCGACCACCATGTTCTCTCGCACAAGCAACGGCCCGTTCCGTACCGCACAGGCGGCGCCCTGGCCGGCTGCTGGTGGAATCCGAAAGCAAAGCAACGATGCCCCGACCTCTTGCCTCAGGGCTATCTGATCTATCGAGTGAAAGGCGAGAAGCTCGACTATTTCTACAAAGGGCTGGGGCGCCGAATCGAGTTCGTCTCTCATCGCATTGGTGCGGTTCTGCAGGGCAGCGCGGAAATCCAAGCTCACCTGGTTCAGCCAAGACCGGGCGAAGTGCTGGAGTACTCGATCAACGGCGGCGCCAAGGACAGTGAGGGCGAGCGAACCTGGCGCGCCATGCGAGAAACGGAGCGCCTTTTCTATCGCGCGGTCTATTCGGCCGAGTTCGATACGCGTCGTCTCACCGATGGCATGCTAGAGATCGCCGTCCGCAACAAGCTGAGTGGCGAAGTTCGGACACAGGAGTTCGTCGTCGCCAATGGCCAGCTCCAACCAAACGCCACAGACACCGCGACGCTGTCATTCACCGTCGCCCCGCCGAACAGCTGGACGTTGGCTCGAAAACCCGCCGCCCGCGTCGATGTCTTGCTCAACGGCCAAGAGGTGGGCGTTCTACAGCCTAATGTCGGCAAGGAGTATTCCTTGAAGGTCCCCAATTCACTTTTGCGAAAGGCCAATACACTGACGTTTCGATTCGAGAAATCGGGAGACGGGATGAGTCTCAGCGGACCTCGGTTCACATTTCGTGGACGAGACATTCGCGATCCTCGAGACGAGGCCATTCGCCAGGTCAAAGTCGCACATTGGGGCGCCAAGGCGGCCGACTGGGGCGGCTACATCGCGGGTGACGCCGCACCGCCCGATGAAACTCCCTTCGACCGTAAACAAGACGTGTTCTGCTTCGTCTTAGGCGAGGCAGAAAAGTGACTCTCCAGTTTGGCCCACTCGCCGTTCCGTACGTTCTCTGCAGAGGAAGTCCCATAAGGCGTAAGACCCAACCGTCGCTAACGCCCGCGCGCCTCGAGCTGTTCATCGTCCATGAAAATGGAGCATGGGCCGCAAGAGACGCGAGGAGACAGGGCTGTTGAAGTCGCAGATTTGACTGCCAATCCGATTCTGCCGACAATAACAGCCATGCGGAAGAGGTTGGACACGGTATTGCAGCTGAAGCCGAGGAAGTGACAAGTGAGTAACAAATGGGTCCGCCGTGGCCAATTGAATACGGCGTTGTGACAGTCAGTCCATCGCCACGTACAGCCGTTGAACTGGACCTCCAATCGGGCGACGCAAGCACGCGATTCCCACATACCGCCACACCCCTCAGGTGCTAAGCAACATGGCTACCGCATACACCGCACACACGACTCGAACCGCCGCGAACGACACCACCCAATCCGAGCGGCTCATCTCCCTCGACGCCTATCGCGGATTCATCATGGCCATGCTGGCGGCCGGCGGGTTTGGAATCGCCCGCCTGGCACGACTATCGGAAAACGAACCGATTTGGCAGTCGCTTGACTACAAACAGTGGCAGCTGCTGGCGGTCTACTTTCAACATCCGCATTGGTTGAGCCGGTTCGGTTTGTTGAGCGTGTCGTTTTGGGACTTGATCCAACCGGCCTTCATGTTCATGGTCGGCGTTGCCATGCCTTACTCGTATGCGCGACGAAGCGAGTCGGGACACTCGAAGTTAAGACAATTCGCGCATGCCGCCTGGCGAGCGCTGCTGCTCGTCTTGATGGGCGTGTTCTTGGCGTCTCAGGGCACAGGCCAAACCAACTGGGTCTTCACCAACGTGTTGGCTCAGATTGGGCTGGGATATCTTTTCGTATACCTGTTGATGCCAAGGCGCTTGGCCATACAGGCTGGCGCGTTCGCCTTAATCCTCGTTGGCTACTGGATTTTCTTCGAGTCGTACAGTCCTCCTGCGGACCACGACTACGCTTCTGTAGGGGCTGCCGAGGGGACGTTTTTTGAGGGCCGCTTTGATTCTTGGTCGAAGAATGCCAATGCCGGACACAACGCCGACGTGTGGCTATTGAACCAGTTTCCACGAGTCGGCGGCGAACCTTTCCAATACAGCAAAGGCGGCTATGTCACGCTGAACTTCATTCCCTCGATCGCCACCATGATGCTTGGCATGTTTTGTGGAATGCTGCTGCGCAGCGATCGGAAGTGGTGGGAGAAACTGGGCGTGTTGCTCCTGGGTGGGGCAATTTGCGTGGCCTTGGGCCTCGCTGCCGGTGGGCTCGCCTGCCCGATCGTCAAACGCATCTGGACTCCCTCCTGGGTCCTCTTTAGCGGCGGCTGGGTGATCTGGATGCTCGCCGCCTTCTATTTTGTTTTCGACGTCATCGGGCGGAAGATTCCACCGATTCGATGGTTGGCCTTCCCGCTCGTCGTTGTGGGTATGAATTCGATCGCGATCTACATGATGGGCCAGTTGTTGCGGCCCTGGACGATTCGAATGATCCACACCCACTTCGGCAATCTAATCGAGACGGCCTTCGGCCCCGCAATTCTTGCAAATGAGATGTACGGACGGATCGCCGATCCGACTCTCGCCTTTGCTGTCTTCTGGTTGATCGCGTTTTGGATGTACCGGCAGAAATTTTTCATCCGAGTTTGACGCAATTCAACTCGGATCCGTGGTTCGTCATGAATCACGAACGAGCCGCCGCAGGGAGCGAACTCGCATTCGTCGGCTGCCTCTTTCAGCAGAACTCTGGCATTCTACTTAGCGAATTCTTGGGGGATGGCGCCGTCGCCTGTCGGCTCCCCACGGAGCAACCAACTGAGGTTGAACTTTGCCACTTGGGATCCGCCGCCTTCGAAGTTGAGATAGATCCAACCCTCGCTCTTCGTGTTAGGGCGACCTGCCGTGATTGAGGAGTAGGCAAACCCGCCTTCTTGGACCAGTCGTTTCAGCGGCCACGTCTTGCCGCCGTCGAAACTGGCCCAGACGGTTCCCCGCCGACGGCCCTTGGGGCTATCGCAATTGCTGTAGACCAAGATGTCTCTGCCCTTGATCGGCAGGCGGGCCAACCCGCCCATGCAACCGTAGTTCGTGTCCTGAGGCCCATCGGGAAGGACGTCGACAACTCGCCAACCTGTCCAAGTCTCGCCTCCGTCAGCACTATATGCGCAGCGCCTGCGAAGAGGAGGCTGATCCTTGTCCTTGTACCAATGGGCTCTGGAATTGTAGTAGAGCCGGCCATCGGACAACTCCACCAGAGCCGCCTCACCGGTCCCCATGTCCGCGAATGGCTTGCTGACGTTCCAAGTCTTTCCGCCGTTGTCGCTGAACACGGCGGTGGTGTAATGTTCGGGCCATTGATCGCGGTGATTACGCCCCGCGTAATGCCGCGCCGCGCGAACAATTCGGCCCGCGTGTTTGCCTCGCCTCAACGTGATGCCCGCTTCGTTCATGTGCATCGAGGGAACATTGCCGTTGGCGTCCGGGTGAATCACCGTCTTCGCCGGCGACCATGTCTTGCCATCATCCTTGCTTCGATACATCGTTAGCGGAGCCGGCGGATGTTTCTCTTCGACGAAGACGAGGATGTCGCCGGTCTTCTCGTTAACGGTGGCGCCGCCGCCCATGAAGCCGGGCCCAATGGCGATCTCCGCGCCCCACGTCTCGCCCCCATCCTCACTTCGAGCTACTTTGACGCCGCCCCAAACGGCAAGCAATGTTCCGTCGGTCGTCGCCAGAATGTTAGGAAACCGGCCCCCCTTATGCACCAACTGAATCTTGAGCGCCGGCTCGCCGAGAAACGGCGCCAGCCCGCCCTCGAAACGAGTCTCCTCAGCCCAGAGAGGAACTGTTGACAGGCAGCAAATGAGAAAGCAAGACGCAGTGGTTAGCCGGTGTGTCGCCATGGTGAAGTTCTCTCACAGAGACTGGTGTACTTGACGCCTCTAGCATAGACGCACCCGCCGGCGACCATCAGACCCGCCGCCTGGCAGACAGTCGCCTTGCAGCCCATTGACTTTGGAGTTCAAATTGGTAATCGTAATACTAATACGGCTGACTCATAACGATTCGTTATTATAAAAACATGGAGATGGAGCGTGGGCATGGCATTTCGAAATCAATCGAGGCATGGCGTGCTTCTCGCGGCCTGTCTTATTCTCTGTCTTTCCACAGGCTGTGTCGGCGAGCCGAGCTCGGCATCCAACCGACAGTCGGAGGCGGCTGCAAAGGCGTCCAACGTGTTGGGATCCGCCGGGTCGAACGAGCGAACACGATCGTTTCAGTTTCACTATCGGTTCGACGTTTCTGGCTTGCAACCAGGCGCCACTGCCCGGATTTGGCTGCCGACGCCCGTTTCGAGCCCCAGCCAGCACGTCACGCCACTCGAGCACCGGCTTCCGGCGAAGCCATCGTTCCACACCGATTCGAAGTATGGCAATCGAATTCTCTTTCTTGAGGCGGCGGCGCCGACCAGCGGCAAGCTGAGTCTCGACGTCCCCTATCGAGTCGAACGCCAAGAGGTTCTCGCGCCGCAACCCGTCGCGGATCAGATCCGCGAACTTTCCCCAAGCCAACGGGAGCAGTTTCTTCAGGCGAACGTGAAGGTTCCCATCGATGGCAAGCCGCTGGCGTTGTTGAGCGATCTGTCGTTGAGTGATGACGCCTACGAGATGGCAAACCAGCTCTACGAATTGGTTGACCGACATGTGGCTTACAACAAAGAGGGAACGGGGTGGGGCAACGGAGACGTGCCTTGGGTATGCGATAGCCGCTACGGCAACTGTACCGATTTCCACAGTCTCTTCATTTCACTGGCCCGATCGCAAGGCGTACCATCACGATTCGAAATCGGCTTTCCGATTTCCAGCGACGGCGAAAGCGGCGACGTCGGCGGGTACCACTGTTGGGCGTTCTTCTTCACTCCCACACGAGGCTGGGTCCCAGTCGATATCTCCGAGGCGGACAAGCATCCGGAGATGAAGGAGTATTACTTCGGCAACTTGACACCCGATCGAATCACATTTTCGACTGGCCGCGACATCGAACTCAAACCGCAGTCCAAGAGCGGTCCGTTGAACTACTTCATTTACCCGCACATTGAGGTAGACGGCGTTCCTTTGCCCCGCCAACAGATCGCCTTGAAGTTCTCCTACGCCGATCTGCCGAAGTAGTTGCCGACGCGTTTTGCAGTAGAATAACTCGTATGGAATTCCGACACCTGCAGAGTTTCTCCGCAGTAGCTGAGCGGAGAAGTTTCACTAAGGCCGCCGAGTCGTTGGGTTTGACCCAACCGGCTGTCAGTCAGCATGTCGCTTCGCTTGAGAAGTTGCTGAACGTCTCATTGTTTGAGCGAGAGGGACGCACCGTTGCGCTGACCGCGTCGGGGCGCAGGCTACACGATTTCGCCCGCGAGATTCTGCAGCTGATCGACCAAGCTAGCCGAGAGGTGGGGCAAGCCGACGCGGAAATCGCCGGGACTATCCGGGTGGCGTCGAGCACGGTTCCGGCCGAATTAGTGATTCCGCAATTGCTGGCCGAGTTCCGCCATTTGCACCCCGCCGTACGCGAGACGGTAACGGTATCGGACAGTCATGCCGCCGCCGAAGCGGTCGAGTTGGGTGAAGTAGATCTTGGCTTTGTCGGCGAGCTCCCGCGTTCATCTCGGTTGCGTGCCCGCCCGGTCGACACCGATAAGCTCGTCTTGGTCGTTTCACCGCAACATGAACTCGCTGGCGGCAAGAGGATACCGGTTCGTCGTTTGTGCGCAACGCCACTGATCATGCGTGAACCGGCCTCCGGCAGTCGACGTTGCATCGAACACGCGCTCGAAGCGGTAGGGCTGGCCCTGGACGAATTGAACATCGCTATGGAAGTCAACTCGAACGACGCCATTCGCGCGGCTGTCGAGGGCGGATTGGGGGCGGCGTTTCTCTCGGAAGCGACGATCTCGCACGAGATTGCGGAAGGGCGGTTGATAACCGTACCCGTGGCGGGAGTTCGCCCTTCACGAAAACTCTATGTGATCACAGACCCCAAACGACTCCCCAACCCGTTGGTGCGGGAATTCCTGGAGTTCGCTAGTCAGCGGCAAGTATGATCGGCCAAGTAGGCGCTTCCCACAGCTGACGAGCGTGACTGCGAGGAACGCGTTTAGGCGAGTCCCAGCGCCCTGCGGCCGGTCGCATTCACTCGGCCAACGGACCAAGCCGGATCCCAGGTAAAATCGACAACGACTTCATCGATCCCCTTAACTTTCAGCAGATGTTCGCGGATGCCGTCCGCCACGCGGCCCCCGCCTCGCGTGACCAGAAACTCGAAGACGGGGCGCCCGCGGTGGGGCATCGTCACGAGCACGTGAGCAGCGCCATTGCGAATGCGAAGGTCGTAGACATAACCGAGGTCGACGATGCTTGCCTCGGCCTGATAGAGCTGCTCATCGCGAACCTGGTTTAGGGCTCGCCAGACGGCAGGCTTGAGTCGCGCGGTCTGGGCGGTCTCGCCGGGACGGGCGAGTTCACCGACTGTTTGGGCCGCCGTCGCCTCAGGCAAGCCTTCGCTGCGCACGAGCAAGGGGTTGAGCAATTCGTGCCGCAGGCTTTCTATTCCTTCCGCCGCATGTTGCTCTGGGTAGGGTGCGGTCAGGTAGGCATTCCGCAGTTGAATGGAAGATCCCGCTTCCATCTGATGTTGCCGCGCTGGGTAGCGAGCCCAAAGTTGCCCGTGCCCCTCGTAGTGGAGCGAGGGCGATCCATTGTGTTTGGGAGAATCGAGACCGGTGGAGGCGTGGTCCAGCCAAAGCGCGATGAAGGCGTCCCGACTCTTTTCGTGATAGAACCCAACGCCCCAAATATTGTCCGCTTGTTCCGCTGTCGGTTTGCCCTCGTGCAGTTTGCCCTGTTGATCGATCCAGACTTGGTCGGTGAACGAATAGCCTGAAAAGACCCATTCGTCATCTCGCATGGCGCTGATTTCAAAGTCTTGGATCATGTCAAAGCGAGCTTCTTTGACGAAGTAGGGCAACCCGGCGTGGAAGACATAGGTCTGGTCCATATGCATACGGCTGGGAGTGAACACAGGGTGAATCGGGCTGTGCGGAAAACCCCACCGCCGAACACGAATGCACAACGGCCCGCGAACAACTTCGTAGTTTGGGCACTGGCCCCAACATCGCGTTCGCAGTTTTTGGAAATGCCCCGGGTCGACATAGTCGTGAGCCCAATCGATACCGGGCGGCTCGCCATGCCCCTTTCCGCCGGCGTACAGCTCCAGGCCGTGTTCTCGCTTGTAGGTGAGCCGCTCAAGCTGTCCCATCTGACGAGAAAGGTTCGCGGTGAAGTGCTGGTTTTCGATATCCAGCCCAACGCCTTCGCCGCGCACGCGCAAGTCCGTCGAGTAGCGAGGTAATTCGGCGTTCTTGTTTCCGTAGAACAGGAGGTAGTCAGCCCGGTCGTGCATGGCCACATTCGCCTGAAACACAACTCGGCAGAACTGCTGATCGCCCTCGCGGCGTTGGTCATAGACTTGGCTCGTCACTTCGTCGAGCGCGCCGGTTTGGCCATTGACCCGCGCCACGCGAAGTTCACGGACAGGGTCATCGACTTGGTCGCCGCGAAAGCCGAGCAACACATCGACCGGTTCGCGACGTCTCGCCACGCCAACGGTTTCAAACAAGGCGATCCTCTTACAGAACAACCACCCACGGGACCACGCCGCCCAGGCTCTGGGAAGTTGCTCGACCGGCAGAAAGTGCTCGGCATCACTCAGCTGCTCAGCCGGATCACGCGCCCACTGGCGGTGCATCGACAGCGTGTCTTTGATCGATTCGGCCAGCGACATCGCCAAGTCATGGTTGCCCGCGGCATGGGCCGCCTGAAGTAGTCCCAGCTTGATCTTGACGCTATCGCTGCGGTCGTTTTCAGGCATCTGTGCGGACATCGTTCTCACCTGGAGTCATGTTCGTGGATCGAGTTGCCGGCGTGGAATTTTGCCGCCGAAGACGCTTCAGTCGCGAGCCGGGAGAATGTGTATAATGGCCTCAACGTTGGGCGACCGCAACACTCGCAGTACCGGGCCAAACATGAACACGCGATCAATTCTGTTGCTGATAGTATTCGTCATCCCCGCCACAAGCCTGTTATCGGCCGCCGAGTTTCGGGCAGGCGCTGCGGTGGCCGACATCACGCCAACTCAGTGGCCAGTTTTCCTCGTCGGTTCCTTTAGTGAACGGGGCGCCGAAAAGGCATGGGATCCGCTCAGCGCCCGCGCCTTAGTACTGGACGACGGCGACACGCGACTGGCGATCGTGATGGTTGATAGTTGCCTGATCCCCAGAGCCTTGTTTGACGAGGCGAAAGAGCAGGCGTCCAAAGCGACCGGCATTCGCACAGATCGCATGTTGACCGCTGCCACCCACACCCATTCGGCTCCCGCTTCACTCAATCGAGTCTTTGCCAAGGCAAGTACAGCGTACTTGAAGGTGCTCAAGGACGGAATCGCTGAGGCAATAATCAAGGCCAACGACAACTTGGCCCCGGCGGAACTCGGTTGGGGACAGGTCGATGTGCCGGAACATGTACACAACCGACGTTGGTTTATGAAGCCCGCTGGAATCGCCTCCGACCCGTTTGGAAACATGACCGACCGAGTGCGGATGAATCCGCCTCGCGGGCGAGGGCTGCTCGACCGACCAGCGGGGCCAATCGACCCGCAGTTGTCGTTCATATCTGTGCGGTCCAAAGGCGGTCTTCCGCTCGCGTTGCTGGCCAACTACTCCTTGCACTACGTTGGCGGCGTGCCGGCTGGCGGCGTGTCGGCCGACTACTTCGGCGAATTCGCCAAACAGATCACGAAGCGAATCGCAGGGAAGAAAGACTCCGACACTCCGCCGTTTGTGGGGATCATGTCCAATGGCACGAGCGGCGACATCAACAACATCAACTTCACCAACCCACAGCCGGGCAAGAAACCATTCGAACAAATCCGATATGTCGCCAGCAGCGTGGCTGATGAAGTGGCGGCAGTCTACAAGAAGACAAAACACCGCAGCTCCATTACGCTCGCTATGGCTCAGCGCAAGCTGACCCTGGATATCCGAAAGCCCACGGAGGAACAGCTTGCCCAAGCCAAGCAGTTCCTGGCGGAAACAGACACGTCGAAACTGCCCCCACGCGCCAAGGCCTACGCCCAGTTCGCAGTGAACCTGGCCGAACTGCCGCCCACCGAAGAACTGATTCTGCAGTCGATTCGTATCGGCGATGTCGGTATCACTTCGATTCCTTGCGAAGTCTTCGCTGAAATCGGACTCGACATCAAAGAGCGCAGCCCGTTGAAGACGACCTTCACCATCGAGCTAGCCAACGGTTGGAATCGCTATCTGCCAACGCCGCGCCAACACCGGCTTGGCGGTTACGAAACTTGGCTCGGCACAAACATGCTGGAGATTCAAGCCTCGGAGAAGATTAAGCGAGTCTCGCTCGAACTATTGCAAGAGGTAGCCCGCAGTCAGCCGAAGAATTAGATCGGCGCAAAGCCGTCGTTCGTTCTACGCCAGATTGCGGCTGAGCATTGCCGCACCAGCGACTGACGATTCAGCCTGACTTCTTGGACTTACCCTCTTTCTTGGGCGGCGTTTTTTGGGGCGGCGCTTTCTCTGGCGGCTCTTTCTTGGGCGGCTTGGCCGTCATGCGATAGAGGCGAACGTGGCCGTCGGCGTGGGCGACCGCCAACCGATGATGGTCGGCAAATAGGTCAAATCCGCGCGCGGCGCTGGAGAGCTTCATTGTGTGGAAGGCCTTCTCTCCGTCCGGTTTATGAAACCACAACTCGCCTTTGCCGCTGCGGTCCGCAATTGCGGTAATGATGAACCCGTCGGGATGAAACCGAACTCCCCAAGCGATGCCTTTGACGTTCTTGTCGGAAGATTTGAGCTGTTTGATTTCCTTACCGCTCTCCCAGTCGAAGAGGACGACAATTGGATCCTGAACGCCTGCAAAGGAATTAGTCACCTTAGTGATCCCCGCGCTGGCCCATTGGCTGCCGTCTGGTTTGAAAGTCATGTCGCGGGCTCCACCCATATCGGCGGCGAACTTGTTGTCGTAGCCCGTCATCACACTGCCGTCGATTTCGCGATGGCGTTTGCCCAACTTCAAATCCCAGACGTTGATTCCGCCCATCAAATCTTGCGAGACAAGGTGACGCCCCTGTGGGTGAAAGTCGACGCCGTAAACGTGCCGCGAGTGTCCGGAGAATTCGCGTTCCAACTTACCTTCGGACACGTCCCAAACCTTGACCAGCAGGTCATTGCCGCAGCTGGCCACTCGCAGCCCATCGGGGCTTAGTCGCACGCAGCGAGCCGCGCCCTGATGCGCATCGATGGTCCGCAGTAGTTTCGCGTCGACGGCCGAGGTATCCCAGACCTTTATGTCGCCTCCCCAACAAGCGGTGACCATACGGCTGCCGTCGGCCGAGAAATCGATCGATCGAACCCAGCTCTTGTGTCCCTTAAGCGTCTGTCGATGGCCGCCCTCCAGGCTCCAAAGCTGTACGTCCAGGTCTTCCGCGCCGGCCGCGACAAACCGACTGGTCGGATCGACACGGAGGGTGGTCAGGGAGATCTCGTGTTTGAACTCGCCAATCTGGTGGGTCTTGGAGCAGTCGATCGTCTCAAGGTCACTGGTCGTCTGTTGCGCGTCTTTTTTTAGGTTCATGTCAATAACTCCCCGATCGCGGCGGTTGACGGATCGCCGATCGGTATCGCTCGGCCTGGGAATTCATGATCGGCGTCCGAATCGAGCCCGACTGCCTGCAGGTACGTGTGAAACAGATGTCCGGCGTCAACTTCCCGCTCCGCGACAGCCGTGCCTTTGTCGTTCGTCTTTCCAATCACGGCGCCTGGCTGAATGCCGCAACCGCCCAATGCGATCGACCAGGCAGTTCCCCAATGATCTCGACCATAGCGCACATTTACTTTAGGAGTGCGGCCAAATTCCGAGTGGACTACGACCAGCGTGCTCTCCAGCATTCCGCGGTCCTTCAGATCGTCTAGCAGCATGCTAAAGGGCTTGTCGAACTCACCCAGCTGTTCAAGGTGAAAATTAAAATTCTCCGCGTGCGAATCATAGCCATGATGCGTCACCTTGACGCACGTAGCGCCATTTTCAAGCAGAGTTCTTGCCAGCAGGCAGTAGCGGCCGAAGTCGTGATCACCATACCGCTCCAGGTCTTTTGGCGACGCCTTGCCTTCAAACATCGCTTTACGATTCATCAAACGAGCAGCCTGCTGATAGGAGGCGTCGTAAGCTTCGGTCAGCGCCTTGGAGCGCCGTTCGGCGAACCGCTGATTGAATTGGAGCCGCAACTGATTGCGACTCGCGTCGGCCGTCTCGCTGACGCCTTTCGGCGCCGCTAAGTTGCGCGGCGGCTTAACGCCCTCCAGTTTCAGTTGACCGTGCTTCGCGCCCAAGAACGCCGCGCCGCCTCCTACGTCGTTCAGCCCTCGGCTGGAAATGTGAATGAACCCCGGCAACTCGCGGTCCGCTGGAGCCAAGTATTTAGAGGCGACCGCTCCGACGTAGGGATAATCGCCGATTCGT
>CAZWOU010000188.1:0-7113 GCA_964635375.1 uncultured Pirellulaceae bacterium
AGACCGTCGCCCGCCTCCAACAGACTCGCCACCGAAGCTGGACGCTCAGCGATGTGCGCGTCTACGGCCGCAACTACCCGCTGGCCCTGTTTGAACGAGTGGAAGCCGAGCGAGATCGTCCCTGAGGCACGCGTTGCAGCCTTATGGAGCTTCCCTACCAAACGCGAGGGACCAGTCGGAAGCGAGTCTTCTCGCAGTACTCAAGGTATCCCGGCAACTCCATTCTAAGCGTCGCGTCCTCCCGGGCCGTTCGCCAAACGAAGAGAACCACGATACCGAATACGGGCGCCAACGCCCAAACCGAGCCGAGGGCGAGCGGCATGCCGGTGAACAACATGATGGCGCCGACATACCCTGGATGACGGACGATACGATAGGGGCCCGAGGAGATCACCTTGTGTCCGCGATCGTGTTGGATTCGCACCGTCGATTCAAAGTGGGTGTTGTTCAACATCGCCCACAGGACAATCGACTCACCGCCGCCGATCAACCCCAGCCCCAACCAGCAGAAATGCGTCGGTAGGGAAGACCAAGCGAAACGTACGACGTCAAGTCCCGCGATGATGGGCATGGCGTAAAAGAGCGCCATGAGGCAATACAGGAATGCGCTGTCGAATGGTTTCGTATCCGGTTTCCACTTGCCCCGTTCGTCAAGCAGTTCCGGATCCCGGATGTAGATCACAACCAATCTCGGCGCTACGAACAGCGACCAAGTAGCCAGAAACAGCCAGGCGCGCAGCCAGAGCATCTCTCCCGCCGATTTGAAGAGAAGCACTCCGACCAGCACGATGGTGGCAATTGGCTTGAGCTTGCGAAGGGCCTGAGAAACGGCACTGGCTCCCTATTAATCGTCCACCTTGAAACAGGAAACTTGATGCTCGCGTTTGCCCTCAAGCGTCGCCGTCGATTGACTGCAGCGATTTTCGGCGATGGGACAGCGCTCAGCGAATGGGCAACCGGGATAATGACGATCGGGCGAAGGGACCTCGCCTTGCAACTTGATGCGATTTTGACTACGCATCTTGACTGGATCGGGAATGGGCGCGGCGGAGAGCAGAGCTTGGGTGTAGGGGTGTTTGGGGTTTGCATAGAGTTCTTCGGAAGGAGCCATTTCGACGATGCGGCCGAGATACATCACACCAACTCGGTCGGCGATATGCCGGACAACCGCCAAGTCGTGGGCGATAAACAGCAGTGCCAAGCCGAGCTCCTCCTTCAACTCCATGAGCAAGTTGACGACTTGAGCTTGAATCGAAACATCGAGCGCGGAGACGGGCTCGTCGCAGACAATCAACCTCGGCTGTACCGCCAGAGCCCGGGCGATTCCGATTCGCTGGCGTTGGCCCCCAGAGAATTCGTGGGGATAACGATTGAGGTATCGCGGATTCAGTCCGACCAAATCCATCAGTCTCATGGCCTCCAGCTTGCGGCTCTTGGCGCTGTGTAAGTCGAATATCTTCATCGGTTCCGTGATGATTCCACCGACGGTCATTCGCGGGTTGAGGGACGCGAAAGGGTCCTGAAAGATAATCTGCAGTTCACGTCGAAACGGCCTCATACTCGCTTCGTTGAGTTGATGGATTCGTTGGTTGTCAAACCAGACTTCGCCAGCTCGCGTGGCGTCAACGAGATTCAGGATCGCCCTCGCTGTCGTCGACTTTCCGCACCCCGATTCGCCGACCAGGCCCAAGGTCTCGCCAGCGAACACGTCGAAACTCACACCATCCACAGCGCGGATAATTCGAGGCGGCTGAAACAGCCCTTGGCGGATGGGAAAGTGGACCTTCAAGTTCTTCACCACCAGCAGCGGAGTCTTCGTCTTGAAGGCGGCCTTGTCGGGGAGATTCGCCCGGGCGCTCATGTCGAGGCTCATGTCGAAACTCCTTTTCGGTGGGCATCCATATCGATACAACAAGCCGCGTGGCCGCCATGGATTGCCTCCTCCAGGGTCGGCATTGTCTCCGCGCACTGGGGTTCGGCGTATGGACAGCGCGGTTGAAAACTACATCCTCGAGGCAGGTCGGTTAGGTCGGGCGGTTGGCCTTCGATCGTGGCCAACGTCGCGCCCTGTTGCTCGTCCCATCGCGGCACGGAATCGACCAATCCGAGCGTGTAGGGGTGCTGAGGTCTCGCGAACAGATCGACGCAGTCGGCCTTCTCGACGATCCGGCCAGCATACATGACGGCGACGCGGTCGCAGATATCGGCCACCACGCCCAAGTCGTGGGTGATCAAAATGATCGCTGTGCCCTCTTCGCGCTGAAGGTCCTTCATCAATTCCAAGATCTGAGCTTGGATGGTCACGTCCAGCGCGGTGGTCGGCTCGTCTGCGATCAACACATCGGGTTCGCAGGACAGGGCCATGGCGATCATCACACGTTGGCGCATGCCGCCGGAAAACTGATGCGGGTAGTCGATGATCCGCCGCTCGGCGTTGGGAATTCCGACTCTTTCGAGCATCCCAATCGCGTGCTTAAGGGCTTGCTTCCTTGAATGCCCGAGATGGCGACGAGTTACCTCGGTCAATTGTTCTTCGACCGTCAAGAAGGGATTCAGAGCGGTCATAGGATCTTGAAAGATCATGGCGATCTTGTAGCCGCGCACGTCGGCCAACTTGCGCGGCGACATGGCGAGAAGATCCCGCCCGTCAAACATTGCTGTGCCAGAAGCTATCTCGCCGGGCGGCTGAGGAATCAAGCCCAACAAGGCGAGATTCGACACCGATTTCCCCGATCCAGATTCGCCGACAATGCCGAGCGTTTCGCCGGCCGCGAGATCAAAATCGATGTTGTTCACAGCGCGCACCACGCCATCGTCCGTATTGAAACGGACTTCCAAATCTCGCACCTTGAGGATGGAGTCTGACATTCGTGCTTCTTTAGGTTCGGTTCTTGAGCCTCGGATCGAGCGCGTCGCGGAGGCCGTCGCCGAGGAAGTTGAGTGAGAACAGGGTGACGCCGAGGGCGACAGCAGGAAATATGATCAGCCACCAGAAAATCTTGACGGGCGTGATCACTTTAAAGCCGGCGTTAGCGAGCAATCCCCAGGAAACATCGGGCGCTTCCACTCCCAGCCCGAGGAAGGAAAGAAACGTCTCAAACAGAATCACGCGCGGGATAGTCAAGGTCAGGTAGACAATAACGATGCTCAGCAGGTTGGGAACAAGGTGCAGAAAGATAATTCTGGCCCTCGAAGCGCCGATCGCTCGGGCCGCTTCGACGAATTGATCGTTCTTCAGGGAGATCACTTGTCCGCGAACAACTCGAGCCATGGTGAGCCAGTAGATGGCGCCGACCACGAAGAAGAAGATTGTGATCCGGTCGATGCCCCAATCCTCAAGCCTCCCCGCAACGGATGGTTCGCCGAGAATCGTCAGCAGGAAGATGACGACGAAGATAAACGGTATCGAATAGAGAACGTCGACGATTCGCATCATCAGATTATCGACCCAGCCGCCGAGATACCCCGCAATAGCGCCGTAGGAAACACCGATGACCAACGACACCAGGGTCGCGACGAAGCCGACGATCAACGATATCCGGGCGCCCCAGAAAAGTCTTGCCAGGAGGTCGCGGCCAAGCTCGTCTCGTCCGCAGATGGAGGGAACCGCCCACGTCCCGAAGAGGGCGATGCGCGTCTTGATCATCAGCTCATTAATCATTGATTGATCGCCGAAATGAGCGTCCACCTTCTTCGGCTCGATCTCGATAAACCCTGGCGTTGTGATCGACGGGCTCTGAAAGACTCGGTCTGTATCGATCCGTTTGGGCGCTTGTAAGGGGAGCAGCGGCGTGAAGAAAGCGAGCAAGCAAACGGTCGTCAAAGTTCGCAGCGCGATCATTGCAGCGCGGTTGCGCTTCAGTCGACGCCAGGCGTCCTTCCCAAGGGAAACGCCTTTGATCGACTCTGCCGCCTCGAGCAAGTGCTCGTACTTCGCTTGTTCTTTGTCGCTGCTCATGTGGATTGGTCGCTTCGGTCTCTTCTCGTCATGCGGTGGATGGTCTCAAATGTCGACGACTCGGCTTCGGCGAAACTCGTCAGTTCAGTTTGACGCGCGGATCGAAGAAGCTGTACGAGATGTCCACGACTAAGTTCATCGTGTACAGCAGCGTGGTATAGACCAGCACGAGTCCCAACGCCAAGGAATAGTCTCGCAGCATGGCGGCCTTGACAAAATGAACTCCCAAACCGGGAATCGCAAAAATCTGCTCGACCACGAGGGAACCGGTCAGCACGCCGGCGATCGCGGGAGCCAAGAACGAAGCCACCGGCAGCATTGCGCCCTTGAGCGCGTGTTTCATAATCACCTGTTGCGGGAGCAGTCCCTTGGCGTGGGCTGTGCGGATGTAATCCTGGTTCAAGACGTCCAACATGCCCGTTCGAACGAGCCTGGCGATGTAGGCCGCGTAGGGCGCGCCCAGACAGGTCGCGGGCAAGATCAGGTGGCTGAACGATCCCCATCCGGCCGGTGGAAGCAGCGGAACCATGAAGCTCAGGCAAATGACGGCGATGCTCGCGATCACAAAGTTGGGAATCGCAATGCCAATCGTAGCGATCGAACGCAAAGTGAAGTCAACGGCCGTCTGTCGCTTCACGGCCGAGACGATGCCTGTCGTGATGCCAAGCGACAGCGCGAATGTCATAGCCAATACGCCAAGCGAGGCGGAAATCGGGAACCCTTGCGCGACAATTTCATTGACGGTGAAGTCGCCCATTTTGTAACAAGGACCAAGGTCACCCGTCATCACGCTGCCCAGTGATAGTCCGTACTGCACGATTAACGGCTGGTCCAGATTGTGACGCGCCTCGACCGCAGCCTTCACGTGGGGAGCCAACGTGCGTTCTTGGTCGAACGGTCCGCCCGGTACGGCTCTCATCAACAGAAATGACGCCGTGTAGACCACCCACAGTGTGATCGCCATCCAGAGCAATCGATTGAGAAGGAATCGAATCATCTATTTCAAGCCCTCGCGGACCATTCTGGCCTTCATCTCACGATCGATGCTGACGCCTCGAAAGGGATGAACGTCTTGAATGTTCTGGTGCCACCCTTTGACCCAAGGACGCTGGATACTCTGCGTTACGTAGTAGTACAAGGGAATGATGGGCAGCTCCTCAAGCATGATGTTCTCCACCTCGACGAGTTTCTTCATCCGCTTGATGCGTCGTTCGTAATCCTGCTTCTCGGCAATTTCCCGCTCCAACGCCGCACCTGTGTTCTTGCTTGTCTCGGCAACCGATTTAGCTACATCAGCTTGCTCGCTCTCCGTCAGCTTGACCGCCGCGGCCTCCTGCAACTTCGAATCGTAATCTTTGTTGCTCCAACCCGTATTGTTCTGAGGCCCGTCTTTAACCAGCAGCTCAAGGAATGTGTTAGGGTCGACGTAATCGCCAATCCAACCGCGTCGAGCGATCACATACTCCTGCTGCCGAATATCCGTCAAGTAGGAGCCCCACTCCTTGGCTTCCAATTTGACGTTAATGCCCAATTTGTCTTTCCACTGAGCCTGCAAGAGTTCAGCGATCTGCGAATGCATGTCGTTCGAATTGAAGAGCAGCGTCATCTTGTCGAGCCCCTCGCCCTCGGGATACCCGGCCTCTTCCAGCAAGGATTGGGCTTCACGAACGCACTCGTCGTAGTCCCGTTCAACTTCGACCACATTCAATTGTTTCTTGGCAATTTCATAATCGGCGATGCCAGGCGGCACGTAGCGATAAGCGGGGATTTGCCCGGCGCGAGTGACTTTGTCAACGAGCTCGCGGCGATCGACAGACAACGACAACGCCTTGCGCACTCGAACATCTTCCAGCGGGCCCTCGTCCGTGTTCAGCATGTAGTAATAGACTGACAAGTACGGCACCGGTTGAAAGTCGGGTCTCTCCTGCCTTAGCAATTCGGGAATAATTGGGGCTGGAACCTGCCGAAAGTACTCGATCTTTCCCTTGAGGTAGAGGTTGAGTTCGGTCGTTTGCGATTCCACCGCCAGAATGTCGATCGTGTCTAAATGAATGTTGTCTTGATCCCAAAAGTGCGGGTTACGCACCAAGCGGATCTTGTCGCGAATGCGACGATGCCGTAACACAAAGGGGCCGTTGGAGACGACGTTCTTCGGCTTCGTCCAGGCCGGATAACCGTGGGTTTCAACACAGACTTGGTTGACGGGAAACAGAGGATAGAAACCCATCAATTGCAGGAAATAGGGTGTTGGGTTCTTCAGCTTGATTTCAAATGTCTTGTCATCCAGCGCTTTGATGCCCACCAAGGAAAAGTCGAGCAGCACTTGGCGACATGATTCAACCCCCTCAAGCGAGACGTCGCCCTTCTTGTTCGCCTCCTTGTATCGCGGGCAAAATCGCCGCCTCTTGGCGTTGATCTCAACGGTAAAGATGTGGGTCGTTTCCCGTTCGGTTTCCGTCTGCTCGTTCTCTTCTACCAAGACGATCTCTTGTTTGGCGAGGAGCTTGCCTCGGAGCACTTGGTTTCGCGCGTGGGGCCGACTTCCCGTGGACCGTTCGTTGAGTTCAACCTCGGCAGGCGAGCCGATCACTTCGGCTTCTTTGTTGTACTCGTTTGCGTTGACGACTTGCGACAACAGATTCGTGTATTCGGCGCCCGTCATGGGATCCAGAAAACGCCGGAAGCTGTAGAGAAAATTGTGGGCGGTGACGGGCTCGCCGTTGGACCACTTTGCGTTGTCGCGAAAATGAAATGTGTAAGTCTTTTGATCCTCAGACAACTCCCAGGACTCGGCCACGCCGGGGATTACATGCAGATCCTTGCCGTGCCAATCGATCAGTCCCTCAAACAGGCCGCGAATAACGAACCCCTCCGGTTGGCCTGTGACCATTGCCGGGTCAATCGACTTGATTTCGGTGCCGTTGGAGACCGTAAAATCGGCCGGCGGCAAAGGTCTCGTCCAAGTCGACCAGGCGACGGCGGCGAGGCATACGGCGATCGCGATCGGAGCGAATAGGCGACGAGCGGTGCGGCCCATGTTTGCAGTCCGTGGGAACGAAGTCGAAAATTACGGTTCGGGAAACCGCGGATTATAGCCGATTTGATCGGCCCTCGCGCTCGTGGCGACCCGGCTCCAGAGGCAGCATCCCAGAGGC
>CAZWOU010000188.1:7213-13126 GCA_964635375.1 uncultured Pirellulaceae bacterium
CCAGAGGCAGCATCCCAGAGGCCCCTCGTATGGTCCCGCGAAAATGCAGGGGGAATGCGAGGGGAATTACACTCGCCGTTCTAGCTCCCAGCCACTAGAATAGCGGGGAACGGGGGCGACCCTTATCGCCCTCTCCCGTCTATCGGCTCGATCTTCACTTCGTCATGCGAGCCACCGCAGCATATCCATTCGGAACAGCGTTGCATCGTCAACGCGAGCCTAAACCAATATGTCGAAATTGCCCGCTCAACACGCTGGGGAATTGGCGCTGCTTCGTCCCATGGACGATCAATGCGCTGAATCATTCGCCCGCTTCTTCAAGCTATTCGCTGACGAAACCCGGGTTCGAATTCTGCACTACTTGCAACAGCGAAGCGAACTGAACGTGCAGAACATCTGTAAGTTGCTCGGGCAGACACAGCCCGCCGTCAGCCATCATCTCGCCATTCTGCGGGAAAACAACCTGATCGACATGCGGCGATCGGGCAAGCACAACTTTTATCGCGTTGTGCCAGAGAGTTTCGAGCAACTGCGGTCCTATATTGAACTGCTCGAGACCCAGAAAGCGTAGCCCGGGCCGCCCGCCGCTTTTCTCCCGCCAAAGTGTCCAAATCGTTGTCCTGGCTTTTTCCCAGCGTTATGCTTATGCGGGGCGGTCGACGCACATTCAGAGTCTTCTTCTTGGGAGCGATCGACATGCGCTGCAACCTCCATGCTTTGCTCTCGCTGCCACTCGCGAGTTTGTTTGTCGCCGTCTGCCTACCAACTCCGGCGATCGCCCAATCCGCCGAAGACGTGCAGAAAGCGCTAGCTGATTACAACAAGGCAGTCAGCGCGGCCGCAACGGCGCAAACGGCGGCGGACGACGCCAAGAAGAATGTGACGAAGAAGGAAGACGAACTCAAGGAACTCAAGGGAAAGCAGACAGCGCTGCAGGAGAAACTGGATGCCGACAAGACCATTTCGCGTTTGGAAATGGAGATTGAGGCGATTGAGAAGGAACTCAAGATCATCGACAAAGTCAGAGACAAGGTGCTCTTTAAGCTCTTGAACCGCAAGGTCGAGTCCCCCCCTCTCACGACCGAAGAGAACGCCGTCCGCGTTGGAGCTTTCGGGGGCAATTCGGTTCCCGCCGTCAGTGAGAGCATTAAGCAGCAGTTTGCAGACCGAAAGGCCAAGCTAGAAAAGGACCTCAAGGCAAAGAAAGAGAAACTGGATAAGGCCAAGAAAGACGCCAAACAGAAGAAACTCTCCGATGCAGAACGGCAGGCGGCGCAGGCCGAGCTAGACGACCTTGAGACCAAGATCAAGGCGAAAGAAACGGAAATCGCGGATGCAAAGACTGACGCCGCGACCAAGGCGACCAAGGCGAAAGCAGCAAAGGCCGCGGAGACTACGGCGTGCGAGAAGTACGACAAACTACGCCAGGCCAAAGCGACAGCCGACGCCTTGCAAGACGCCAAGACCAGACTCGAGAAGGCTCTCGAGGCCGTTCGCAAGGCGGCTAAGGATCTCAAAGATGAAGAAGCGGACTTGAAGAAGAACTTTGGCCTCGCCAAGCTCTTCTCGGACATCTTCGATACGATCGACAGTCTACTCAACGCGCTCGACAAGATCAGCGACGTTCTGTCAAAGATTGGGATCGACACTAATTTCACCAATCCAGATGTCACAGGCGCCCTGTCGCAAGGCGCCAAGATTCTCGACGCCATTGATAAACTCTTGAATGACAAGAGCACCACGCTTGGCTTGCTGATCAAGGAGCTCCTGGAAGGGCCTCGCGACCGTCTCAAGAAGGCGTTGGAAGAACTTCGCAAGGCGGAGCAAAATCTCAAGGCGCTCACGACTCCTAAGAAATTGGGCCAAGCCAATTCGCAAGGCCGCCGCATGGCGATGCTAGAGTCTCCCCATTCCGCACTCGTCCGAAACACCTCAAGGCAGCTTTACGCTGCCGCTGAGCATGCCTTGGATCAAGGCAACGTTGCCGGACTAGCGCGAGTCCAGGCGTCGATCAGGAACTACCGAGACGAAGCCAACCAAGGCGCTTTCGGACTGGATCAAATCGACGTGCAAGAGGCCAGTTTGCTCGCAGGCTTGATGGACGAGGTAGAAATGCACCGCGAGTCGCTCGCCAGTCAAGTTGGTGCGATTGAGGGTAATCAGATCCCGGCGGCCAACATGATGCAGGCGAACGGCGTCTCCAATCCTCATTTCTCCAGCCGACTGCGTTCGATCACTTGGGAGGCGCTTGGCGATGAAATGCTGCGTCAGCGCAATCAGGCGATGACGACGGCCGGCTCGATGGTCTTGAAGGGAAACGCCGTCAGCACTTCGGGCGGAAGCGCGCCGACTATGACGCTCAGCCTCGCGGCCCCTCCAATGCAAAACGCGCCAACGATCGAAAAGACGGTGAACGTCGAGATCGACGAGAACGGCGACTTCGAGGCCAAGGTCGATCCGGGCTGGACCGCCACGCGAATTCGTATGGGCGGCCCGAATGCGACGACAACCACCATCAATGATCCAATCAACTCCGGACTGCCTGGCGCGCCGCCGTGGCGCAACCCCTCGCTTTCGCCCGAAAGTCAGCAACTGGTGATGTTGAATTTCGATCGCTTTGAACGTCTCTATGCGGCCACAATGACGGGGCAACCTCAGTCAAATCGATCTCCCAGCGAGGCAGCCGCCCTCCGCGGTTGGCGAATACTGGGTGTTGTCGAAGGGGGCCAACCGCCGCTCAATCAAATGCCCAATTTGGCAAACTGGAAGAGCACGGTCATGCTGGGTTCAACCGAGTTGTACACCCTGGATTCCAGCGAGTCCGCAGCGGAGGTTTTGACGGTTGTCAACAATCCGCCGCCAGTAGTCGCCATCGACAACAGCGCATCTGAAGATGGCTTGCAGGTGTTCAAAGTCAACTCACTGAACGGCGATGAGTCTGCGGCGCAAACGTTGTTGCCGGCAATCGCGGAACGCGTCACGATTGTCCATCAAGTCGCCTTGCCGAATGAGACGAGTCAATGGGCCCCTCAACTTCAAGAGTTGTCAAACACAACACTGCAAGCGACCAAAGCACACGTTGTCAGTGTCGTCGGTGCTGGATCTGTCGTCGAAGTGAAGCTGATTGATCAGCAGACAATGTATCTACCGGGAAGCGGTCGCCAGACAGCGGGAGTCGCGTTCACGTATCAAGTTGTCGCTCAAAACGGCGACGGCGAATCGATTCAAGTCGATCGCAAACAGTTGCAAGCCAAGCTTGACGCCGACGACTCGCTGCCCATTGCAGGCGTCATGCTCCCGCGCGAAGCCCAAGCGACTCCGGCGGATCCTTTCTTCAAGTCGAAAGGCAGTTGGGGTGAAACTTATCACGACCAATGGGCGCTCCGCCGCGCCGGATTTGTCGCGCCGAATGGGCAAGGCGTTTGGCCTGATAAGCTGGAGCCCTGTACGGTCGCAGTCATCGGCAGCGGTGTCGATTGGACTCATCCTGAACTCGCCGGTCAGGTTTGGATAAACGACTTTGAAGATCCTTACAACGGCGTGGACGACGACAACAACGGCTACGTCGACGATGTTTTTGGCTGGAACTTCCGGGACGAGAACAGCAATGTGCTCGACCTGGGCGGGCACGACACTCACATCGCAGGCGTGATCGCCGCTCGCTGGAACGATCGCGGCATGGCGGGCGCCAACCCGGCGGCGCGGATCATGGCGCTGAAAGTGGCCAACTATCTTGGCCAAGCCGATTCGGTTTCGATCAGCCGCGCGATCCACTACGCGGTCAAGCACCGGGCGCGGGTGATAAACATCAGTTACAACGGCAAGACGCCGAGCGCCATCGAGGAGAGTGCAATCGAGTATGCGGCAAATCGAGGCGTTCTGGTGGTGGTCTCCTCGGGCAATCAAGGCGTAGACGCAAAGTCGTTGGCTTTGTCCAACAGCCCGAATGTACTGACTGTTGCCGGCTCGGACACCAAGGATGGCCGTGCTGGCTTCTCCAACTTTGGACAGCCGATCGACATGACGGCGCCCGCAATGGATGTGCTCGGGCTGCGAGCCCACAACACCGATTTCCTGCTTTATACGGGCGGCGCTTCGAACTATGCCGGCGGCGCCGCTATCGTAGCCAAAGATCGGTCGTTGTATCGAGCTAGCGGAACCAGCTTCGCCGCTCCGTTGGTGACCGGCGCCGCCTCTTTGATTCTCTCTCAACAGCCAACGCTCAGCGGCCAACAAGTCCGCCAGATGCTGCTGATGTCGGCCGACGACGTGACGACGCCCGGGTGGGATCAGAATACGGGCGTGGGAGTCGTCAATGCAGGCCGAGCGATGCAGCAGTCGCCAGACCAATTCCTGCTCGTCCGCATCTTCAACATGGCTGCCGCCCGCCGCAACAATGAAATTGTGGTTGAGGTTAGTGGCGATTTGGAGGCATCGAACGAAGAGGTTGTCAGGACCTTGCAAGTTGCCTTCGGCGAAAAGCCCAGCGAAGACGATTGGAAGAATGTTGCAACTTTGAAGGAGAATTGGAAACCAGGATCTCCGCTGGGGGAAGTTTCAGCGTCCGAGTTCAACAAGCGCGGCGTTTGGTCAATCCGAGTCGTCGCGAAGGACGGGGATGGCGTCGAGCGCCAAGCTCACGCGACCATCACGATCCAGTAAACCTCAGCGGATCGACTCCCAAATTCGTTAGCTGCCGTGGCCGCAGCCCGCCAAGGCGTTGGTCGCGGCGGAACTGCCGGGCTCATCCCCAACGAGTTGCAGAACCGTTTTTTCCGACACAAATGGCAATTCCGCTAAACTTGGCGGAAATGGCGGGTCGATGCAAACGAGGATGGACCACTTTCTCCCCGCCATCGAGCCCATGCCCCATCCCGCTGGCCTAATCGCCGTCCTGTTCTGGTTCGCCGCCGTTGCGGCTTTGGGGCGGTCCGCCTGCGGCCAAGTCGTTTCGGGGCAGGTCAAAGCGAGGCCGGTCCAGGCGTTTGAGATTCGCCCAGTCAACTTCGACGATCAAGGCGCGGACGTGATCAAGAACGCGGCTGAATCGGAGGGCGCCGGTCCCCCTGGCCTCTCCTTGCCGTTGCAAGAGGATCAGCCGCCGCTGCCGCTAGATAACGCTGGAATGGACAACGACGGTTTCGATCAAGCCGACGTTGCATCGATTATCCAATCTCATTGGTATCTTCACCATCGAGGCGGCGATCAGTTTGGCCAACCCACGCCCTATACGACGTTGGGATATTTTCGACCGATCAATTTGGAAAACGGAATCCTCTTCGGCCAGGCTCAGATGCTCATCGACAACGATGGCGAGACAGGCGGAGGTCTTTCGCTTGGCCGCCGTTGGTTCTTGCCGGAGCGAAACCGAGTCGTCAGCACCGCGATCTCATTCGACGCTACGCCTACTCCGTTTCAGAATACCGCGACCCAGTTCGTCCTCTCGGCTCAGACGCTGGGCGACAAATGGGATGCCTCAGTCAATGGGTACCTGCCGACGGGGCCGCGAACTCGGCTATCGGGTTCGCCAACTCCAGGCGGCCTGCAATTCGTGGGCAACAGTCTGGTGCTCGATTTGATGGATCAAGCGGAGACTTCCATGTCGGGAGTCGATATCGAAATCGCTCGCCGCCTCGGAGACCAGAACCTCTGGGCCTTCGGCGGCTGGTACCAGTTCCAAGGCGCTGGAGAGCGGATTGACGGCGGCATGTTTGGTCTGCGAGGTTATCTGTACGATTCGCTTGCCGTGAGTTTGAATGTCAGTGATGACCCGGTGTTTGGTTCGAACGTCGGTTTCAGCGCGACCTATTTCTTTGGCGGCGGCTCCGGCGGAATGGTCGCGCCGGGGGACGTTTCGACTCGGATGGCCGAGCCGATCTATCGCCGCGAGATTGTGACTCGGCGCGAGACAAC
>CAZWOU010000189.1:0-12959 GCA_964635375.1 uncultured Pirellulaceae bacterium
TTCCTTGTGCTCGAGTCGGGGATGCTCGGAGTCTTCCTGGCCCTCGATTTCTTCCTGTTCTACGTGTTCTGGGAAGTCATGCTGCTGCCCATGTATTTCCTCATCGGCGTGTGGGGCGGTCCCCGTCGCGAATACGCCGCCATCAAGTTCTTCTTGTTCACGCTTGTCGGCAGCGTGTTGATGTTGATCGCCATTCTGATGTTGTATTTCAACAGTGATCTCAGGGAAGTCGCCAAAGTCTCCGACATCCAAGACACGAACGTCTGGAAAACCGCGACTTTGGATGGTGATGGCGAGATTAGCCATAGTGACCTGGAACACGCGAAGCAAACCATCGAATCCGAAGCCAAGAGTTCACACACGGTCGTGGTTTGGAACGAGCTTCATATTCATGAGACAGCGAGCCACCGCGTCATCGAAGAGTTGGCGAAAGGCGAGGAGGGCCAAATGGTCCACTCCTTCAACCTGCTCGCTCTCGCCGCTCAAGGACAGCACACGAAATCGTTTTCGCTTAAACTTCAACTGTGGGCGTTCGCGTTGCTGTTCATTGGCTTCGCCATCAAGGTGCCGTCGGTGCCGGTGCATACCTGGCTGCCCGACGCCCATGTCGAGGCGCCGACGCCGATCTCGATGATCTTGGCCGGCGTGCTCCTCAAGATGGGCGGGTACGGCATCCTGCGGATTTGCTACCCGATCTGCCCCCATGGAGGATACGAGTTTGCCTACGTTGTTTGCGGAATTGGCGCCGTCAGTATGCTCTACGGCGGCTTCGCCGCGCTGGCCCAGAAAGACTTCAAGCGGATGGTCGCTTACAGCTCGGTTAGTCACATGGGCTACGTGGTCATGGGTATCGGCGTTTGGTCCGCGTACGCAGGCGAGTACAACAGTGATTACTGGAATATGGGCGTTCAAGGCGCGATGTTCCAGATGATCGCCCATGGCGTTAGCTCGGCGGGGATGTTCTTTATTGTCGGCGTTGTGTACGACCGAGTTCATCACCGAAATCTGAATCAGTTCGGCGGCTTGTTCGAGAAGATGCCGGTTTATTCAGCCATGGCCGTCGGTCTGTTTTTCGCGGGACTAGGCTTGCCTGGCCTGTGCGGCTTCATCGGCGAAGTCTTGGTTGTGCTTTCGATCTGGAAGTTCAGCCCAGCGCTGGCGATCCTCTCCGCGACCGTCGTGGTCATAACGGCAGCATATATCCTCTGGGCCCTGCAGCGAGTCTACTTGGGCGCCGAGTATCGCGGGCCCCATCCCGAAGCGTTGACGCCCTCAAACGCAAGAGAGAGGACCATCGCGGGGGTCTTGTTGGGGCTGGCGATCCTGATGGGCGTGTTCCCGAATCAGTTCGGTTTGGATTACATGGATGAAACGATCTCGCGGCAAGTCGAGGAATTGACAGAGTGGACGCAACACGTCAAGGAAGCCAAAGGCCCGGTGACCAATGACGCCGACGGCGCAGCAGATGCAGTCGGCCATGCGGCAGCTCGGCTGGAGCGACCGCAGGCGAAACCGGCAGCCGACGACCTCACACAGAACAAGCGGGCTGCCTTGCCGCAGCCGATCCTTACGGCAGACATCAAATAATTCAAATCGATTCGCTCCAGCGCACGCTGGAAGGATAAGACGGTGGAGTTACAGGAACTCATCAGCAATCTGATCGTTGACACCAAAGGGCTCGGCGAGCGCCTCTGGGATGTTGACCCGACGTCGAGTATCGGCGCGTTTCGATCAGAGATTGTGATTTGCATCACCATTGTGGTGATGCTGTTGCTGCGGTTATTTGGCCCGCTCAATAAACTGGACCGCATTTTTTCTCGGGCGGTTCCGGGCGGGTTTGCGGCCGTCGTCGCGTTCTTTGGAGTCTTCATCGCTCTCGCCCTCGGCGATCCATTCACCAGTTTGTCGAGCGGCCACGCCGTTCAACGAATGGAGATCTTCACTGGGATGCTTGTGGCCGATGCGTTCACAATCTATATCCGCTCGTTGCTGCTCTTGTTTGCTCTTCTGTTCATTATCTTCACGTCGATTACCGGAATTCCGGACAGAGATAACAGCGCTGACATTTTCACGCTCGTATTGGGCGCAACGTTGGGAATGTGCTTGATGGCGTCGGCCAACCATCTAATGATGGTTTTCATGGCAGTCGAAATGGCCAGCGTACCCTCCTACGTCTTGGCGGGCATGATCAAAGGCCGGCGGCAGGCGAGCGAAGCGGCGCTGAAGTACGCGATCTACGGAGCCGGAGCTGCGGGTGTGTTGCTCTATGGCATCAGTTTGATCGCTGGCGTCGCCAATTCCGCCCACCTGCCAACGATTGCGGTGCAGTTGTCGGGGCAGTTGGGCGACATGCCCGCCACCGAAATGATGGCGATCGTGCTTGGGTCCTTGTTGATCATGGCCGGTTTGGCCTTCAAGCTCTCGGCGTTTCCATTTCACTTTTGGGCGCCGGACGTTTTTGAAGGCGCCTCGGCGGAAGTTGGCGCCTTTCTCAGCGTGGCCTCGAAGGCCGGCGCGCTGGCTCTGCTGGTTCGGGTCGCGATCGGATTCTCAACCCCCTCGCCGGAAGGCGTGCAGCCGAGCCAAGCGATCCGCCAAGTCGCAGCGGCGGACGCAGTGCCTCATCAAAGCGCAATGTTCAACCTGGCTGACGAACCAGCCCACAAGTCTGGCGAGGACTCGGACCACAAGCTGGAAGCCACCACTGAAACAAACCACGGCGAGGTGGCGACGGCACGTCAAAGCGTAATCGAGGGACTCGCCCCGTCGCGAGCGTTCATGGGCCGATTGATTGGGTTGTTTGCTGTGCTTTCGTGCACCTTCGGCAACTTGGCCGCGTACGGACAAACCAATATCAAGCGGCTCCTGTCGTACTCGACGATCGCCCACGCCGGTTACATGATGATGGCCGTACCAGCGATGATCGCCCTGATTGGCGTCGATACGCAGGCTGCCCAGGCGGCGGCCAGCGGACTCTCAATCTATATCGCTATCTATCTCTTCATGAACTTGGGAGCGTTCGCCGTCGTGGCTTTTCTTCGCGACCAAATGCGGAGCGAAGAGATCGCCGACTATGCCGGCCTGATCAAGCGTTGCCCGAAAACCGTAGTCTGCTTCTCCCTAATACTATTTAGCCTGGTCGGACTCCCGCCGCTGGCCGGATTTGTCGGCAAGTTTGCGATCTTCGCCTCCCTAGCCGAGGGATACCGCTCGACTTCTCAGTTCTATCTGTTGGCTTTGCTGGTTATCGGCGGCGCAAACACGGCGATCAGCCTGTTCTATTACCTTCGCGTTGTGAAGGTCATGACGATGGACCCAGAACCCGAGTCGCGCACGCCGTTTTCAATCAACGCGACCCAAGGCGTTTTCATTTTCGCTGTTACGGCACCTACCGTCGTCTTAATGATCAACTGGGAATGGCTTGCGACGATGGCGGATGCGGCTTCCAAGAACCTAATGTAGGCGCGAGATGACAACCGCGATGAGTCCCGTCGAGATATTGAATCGCTTGCACGTGATCCACAATCGGTCGCTGGCCATGTACTTGCGCGACGCGGACCCTTGGTCGCGGCGCCAAGACAGTGCGGTTCAGGACGTGTTGAATAGCATTATTTCGAGCAATATCGAGTATGCGGACCGATTCGGCGAGATGGTGGTTGCCGAAGGCGCTGCGACGGCCCATGGCGAGTTCCCTATGCCGTTCACCGCGCTGCACGATTGTGCCTTGAGCTATCTGATCGGCTTGGTCAGGGATTCCGTGGAGGAAGACATCAAGTTGATGGAGGAGTATGTCGCCAACTTGGCTGACGCCCCCCTCGCCAAAGCGCTTGCCCAGGAGGCACTCGGTGCGGCCCGCGCGCACATAGATGCGATTGACGAGGTTGTCTGAGCGACGCCTGGAAATGGACGCGAGCCGTGGCACGATCACGTGAATCCTCGCGAACCTACGTCTTGTCCGCCTGTTGAGGCTTTGCCGTGCACTTGATCGATACACACGCGCACCTCGACGACGAGCAGTTCGACGCGGACCGGGACGCTGTTGTCGCCCGCGCAATGGCCGCTGGCGTAGAACGAATCGTCACCGTCGGCTGCACTCGTGAGTCGAGCGAAAAGAGCGTTCGCTTGGCCGAATGCCATCCGCCAATCTGGGCGGCTGTCGGACTGCAGCCGAATTATTGCGGTCAAGCTGAGGCGGGAGATTGGGAGGCGATCGTCGAGCTAGCCAATCATCCGCGAGTCGCTGCGATTGGAGAAACCGGCTTAGACCGATACTGGGACCACTCGCCGTTTGACATCCAAGAGCGATACTTCGAACTGCACTTGCAACTCTCTAGAAAGACTCAGCTGCCGTTTATCGTGCACATGCGAGATTGTGGCGAGGACGTGATTCGCATGTTGCGAGCCGAGGCGAAGAACGGGCCGTTGCTGGGCGTAATGCACTCGTTCACCGGTGATGAATCACTGGTCGAAGAGTGCGTGGAACTTGGAATGTACATCAGCTACGCAGGAATGGTGACGTTCAAGAAATCTGTCGAGTTGAGGAACACAATCAAGCGAGTGCCGATGGATCGACTTCTGGTGGAGACCGATTCGCCTTACTTGTCGCCCCATCCTCATCGTGGCCGACGGCCAAATGAACCGGCGTTGGTCGCCCACACCGCAGCATGTTTGGCGGCGGAGTTGGGGCTGTCGGCCGCAGACCTCGCCGACCAAACAACGGCGAACGCCGAGCGCTTGTTCCGCTTTGATCGAACGCCGCCGTCTTAACAGTCGGCCCGTTCATCCCCAGGCGGCGCCAAACCGCACGTTTTGCCTTGGATCTGGGGTGCGGTCTCCGCGTTGGCGGATAGAATGCAGGCAGACAATCCAACGAATCGGCTTAGGAGAATACGATGGTCAAGACCGCCAGCACGATGATGCCGCTGGGAACCAAAGCCCCCGATTTTTCGCTCGTCAACGTCGACGGTACAACGGTCGCCCTCTGCGATTTTGAAGAAGCGAGCGCATTGGTAGTGATGTTTATTTGCAACCACTGCCCTTTCGTCAAACACATTGCCTACCAATTGGCGACGATCGGCAGGGACTACATCCCGCAAGGAGTGGGAATCATCGCTATCAACTCGAACGACACTTCAAAACATCCCGAGGACTCGCCGGAGCAAATGGTGCATGAAGCGGAGAACCGAGGCTATCTGTTCCCGTACCTCTTCGACGAGGAGCAAACCGTGGCCAAGGCTTATCGCGCAGCCTGCACGCCCGACTTCTTCGTCTTTGATCGCGACCACAAACTGATCTATCGCGGACAACTTGATGACAGCCGACCAAGTAACGACCTCGAGGTAACCGGCAACGACTTGCGTTCAGCAATTGATGCGGCTGTTGCTGGCGAGTCGATTGAGGAAGACCGCCAGACGCCCAGTATCGGTTGCAACATCAAGTGGTTTGAGGGCGGTGAGCCGGATTACTTTGACCCGCGAGGGGTTTACTAGTCGCCGTCGCGGCAGTCTCGACTCAAAGACGATCTACCGCAATCGCTTCGTAGGTCCAAGGCTAACTGAGCCGAGACTCGGCGCTGAGTTGACGGACGATCTCGCTCCGCTTGCCAGTCTCTTTCAGAATCTGACGTTGCCTGTCGGCCCAAGCCGGGTTGTCGGCAATTGCCTGCACACTTTCTAGTCGTTCGCGGCAGCCAAGTTGATCGGCAATTGGCCCGAGACGCTCGATCAGCCAACAGACCACTTCGCTGACAGACTGAACTTCGTAAGTGGCGGTGTTCACCAGTTGGGCGCCCGTTCCGTAGCGACAAGCTCGCCATTTGTTCTGCCTGACCATCATCGGGTGACAGTCGTGTTGGTAGGCGCCCTGATCGATTTCATCGGAGAGGGCTTTGACCAGACACTGAACCAGCGCAGTGACGCCCAACACATGGTCAAGGTTGCCTGGCATGTCGCAAACTCGCACTTCCACCGTGCCAAAATTGTGATGGGGCCGAATATCCCACCAGATCTCCCGGATCGAGTTAATGAAGCCGGTCTCGACCATATGATTCACAAGCCAAACATACTCGCTCCAATTGCGCATCAAAGTGGGAAGACCGGCAGTCGGCAGCCCTTCCATGATTTTCGAACGATGGGAATGAAGGCCCGTGTCGCGGCGTTCCCAATAGGGGCTGCTGGCGGTCAGCGCAAGCAATGTCGGCAGGTGCTGCATCATGCGATCGCAAATCATCACCGCCTTGTCGCCCGAATCGACGCCCACATGGACATGCAGGCCAAACGTGATCAGCCGCCGAGCCATCTCCTGCAAGAGATCGACGAGCCCGAGGTAACGCTCATCCTCGGTGACCGCTTGGTCTCGCCAATCTGAGTTCGGGTGGGTTGCCCCCCACCACAAGCAGAGCCCGAGAGAATCCGTCGCCTGTTGGAGGGAGACCAGCTTTCCTCGCAAGTCTTTCTCGGCATGACCTACTGAGTCGCAAACATCCGTAATCACCTCGACGCAACTCTGCATCAGTTCCGGCTTGGCGAACCGCCGAACTGAATCAGGAAGACAGTCTAGAACTTGGCCTGCGGCGTTCGCCAAGTCCATCGTCTCGCCATCCACCAGCCCCAGCTCTAGTTCGACGCCGAGCGACGGTCGTTCATTTGCGTTGAATATAAGCTTGCTCATAACAACCCTCGATGGACGCAAGAAAATGAGAAACGGATCCAATCATGGCTTCGACCACAAGACCGCAGCCCTGGCGAGCACGCTCGCCCCCACGCGAAGCGCATCCTCGTCAATGTCGAACATGGAATTATGCAGCGGGGCGTCCCCCACTTCCGCGGACGCGCAACCAATTCGAAACATAGCGCCTGGCAACTCGTCTAGATAGAAGGCGAAATCTTCGCTCCCCATGCTGGGGCGGGGAATCTCCTCGACGCCCGATTCGCCAATCACTTCACGACCGCAACGACGTAACAATGCGATCAATTCAGCGTCGTTTCGCACCGACGGGGCGCTCTTGCCGACGCTGAAGAGAATGCGAGTTTCAGAAGTTGCGGCGACGCCGCTGACCAAGCGGCTTATGTGATCCAATGTATCCTCGCGAGCCTGGTCCGAAAGCGTCCGAATCGTGCCTTTCAGAATCACCGTCTCCGGGATCACGTTCGCGTGCTCGCCCGCTTTGATCTTCCCGATCGTTACCACCACGGCATCCTGGCTGTCGGTCGCTCGAGGGATAAACAGATAGAGCGCGTTGATCAATTGGGCCGCGGCCGCGATTGGGTCATGCGTTTCGTGAGGGCGGGCGGCATGTCCGCCATGTCCGTCGATTTGGAACTGAAGCTCGTCGCAACTCGCGGTGAGGATCCCGGCGCGGACGCCGATCTGGCGGACATGGCGCGTGGGATCCATGTGGGTGGCCAAGATCGCCTCGACGCCGTCGAGCGCGCCCGCGCCGATCATGTCCCTGGCGCCCTGACAAGTCTCCTCGGCTGGCTGAAAGATCGCCCTCACATTCACCGGCCAAGGAAGGGCCTTTCGCCCTGCGAGGTCGGCCAAGGCCGTCACGGCGCCGAACACCAGCGAAGAATGGGCGTCATGGCCGCACGCGTGCATGACGCCGTCGCACTGGCTGCGGTATTCAACGGTCTTCTCGTCGTGGATCGGCAAAGCGTCGATGTCGCCGCGAATCGCCAGCGTCTTGGAGTCTCCTCCCAAATACGAGAAGTCGGCCAGGACGCCTCGTCCTTCAGGACCCATGCGAACCGTACAGGCTTCATCCGAAAGCAACTGGTAGAAGTGCAGACTCGTTGCCTCTTCATGCCCCGACGGTTCCGGGTTACGATGGAGGTGACGACGCAACTGCACCATTTGCGGAAACCGCCTATCGATCGCTTCGTCAAGATGTTTGCGCCATTCCATGAAACTCAATGTCTGCCAGGCTGGGTCCAGAGTCAAGACGCCGAGGATTCCACACGGGGTCAATTCCACACGGGGTCAATTCCACACGGGGTCAATTCCACACGGGTCGATTCCACACGGGGTCATTGCCCTCTACGAATGCGGATAGTTCATCATGTCACAACCCCCAACGCCTAAACGCCCCGAGCGAAACAAAGGAAGTTGGGGTTCATTGATCTTCGTGTTTGTTGCGGCCACTGGTTTCATCAGTTTCTTGGCGCTTGCGCCCATCGGAAACATCGGTCCCGCCATCGCGGCCGGCGGGTTGATCTTCCCGACGATTATCGCGTTGCACTACTTTACCTGGGGAAGGCTCATGCGGCGGATGATCGAGGACGAGAATCGGCTGGACGATCCGGACTGAAAGCCGTTACCGGCGGTCGATGTTGAGCAAGTAGCGGCCATACTCACCGCCATGCGCGTCGGCAAGCCGATCAAGTTGCGTTTGGTCGATAAAGTTCTCTCGGTAGGCGATCTCCTCGAGGCAAGCGATCTTGAGCCCCTGCCGCTGCTCGATGGCTTGGACGAAGTTCGCTGCCTGGAGCATCGCCTCCGGACCGCCGGCGTCCATCCACGCGTAGCCCCGACTCAGTTTTGTGACGCGAAGTTCGCCCCGGCGATAGTACTCCATGTTAACGTCCGTTATCTCGAGTTCGCCGCGCGCCGAGGGCGCAAGCGATCTGACGATCTCGACGACCTGCTGGTCATAAAAATAGAAGCCGGGGATGGCATATCGAGATTTTGTTGATTCTGGCTTTTCGCAAAGGCCGACGACCTGATCGTTGTCGTCAAATTCAACAACGCCATACGGCCGCGGATCACGAACGGGATAGGCGAAGACGCTAGCCCCACTGGCTTGATTGGCCGTCTCGCCCAACGCAGCCTGCAACCCCTGCCCATACAAGATGTTGTCGCCCAGAGCCAGCGCCGTGCGAGCGCCGTCCAGGAACCGCTCGCCGATTCGGATCGCGTCCGCGATCCCCTTGGGCTCGTGCTGCGGCGCATACTCAATCGAAAGCCCCCATTGCTCACCGCTGCCCAGCAGCCGTTGAAAACCGGGCAGCTGGTCCGGCGAGGAAATCAGCAGGAGCTCGCGAATTCCGGCCAGCATCAGAACGGAGATAGGGTAGTAGACCAAGGGTTTGTCATAGACCGGTAACAGCTGCTTGCAGACGGCTCTGGTCGTGGGGTGCAGCCGGGTCCCGGCGCCGCCAGCAAGTACAATTCCACGATAAGGCGTCATCAGTCGGGTCTTTGCAATGCGGGGCTGGCGCCAGAGTTAAGGAAAGGAATGGCCGATAGTCGCCCATGCCAAACGGAGGACGTTTTGTCCAGGATCGACGAATTATGGCGAAGGTGAACATTGTGCCGATTTTACTGGCCAACACCGTCAATCATAACCGATGGATGAGATGGCCGTATATTCAGGCCACCGTTTGCGCTGAGGCGAATTGGCCGTCGCAACCTTAAGAGGCGATAAGCGATGCAGATCGAAACTACCCATTTTGGCGCCGTGCAAATCGAAGCGGACGATATCCTGCTCTTCCCCCAGGGGTTGATTGGATACGCCCAATCGCGGCATTGGGTGCTGCTGGCGGATGGGCAAAACCCCTCTTTGGGCTGGCTGCAGAGCATCTCCGACGCCGACTTGGCCATCCCTGTCGTCAGTCCTCGACGGTTCGTTGGGAATTACCAGGTGCGCGTTTCTCGTCGCGATATCGTTTCCTTGGATCTGAAGAACAGTGGCGACGCCCATGTATTGGCGGTCCTCAGTCGCAATGAAGAAGTGTTAACCGTCAATTTGAAGGCGCCGCTGTTGATCAACCTGGACCTCAATCTGGGCCGGCAAGTCGTGGTCAACGACGATCAGCCGATTTCGCTGCCGCTGGCGCCCGCGGAACAGACCTACCGCAAATCGGCCTAGCTCTCAGCAGCTCGAGATTCAGCAGCTTGAGATCCCGTCGCACCACGAAATCTCTTTCTCGTGATGTCCGATTGCGCAGCTAGGTTGGCTTGATGACTCTGGGACGATTAGGGTCGACTGGATGTGTTATCCGCGTGTCTGCCGACTGGATACGTCCGTAGCGAATAGGCATTTCATGCGTCGAGGCTCTGCACATCTGTCGTTGTCGGCATAACAGGACGAATTCCCGCTGCACTGATTCTCAACGCATCTTGCGCCGATACCTTCTATCACGCCAACTTGATGGCGAATCGGGAGTAACGCAGGGTCTAGTGGCGGCGACTGAGCCGAATCCGAACTGAGCTAAGCAGTTTGGAGTTGCTAGAGCAGAACCCCTGCATCCATTCCAAGCCAGTGCTTGAATGAAGCCCCCGGGCACTTGAGCAAAGGAGGCCACGATGCTGGTCCTGTCGAGACATCGCGATGAGAGCATCATGATTGGCGACGACGTTGTGGTGACGATTGTCGATATTCGAGGTGACAAAGTTCGCTTGGGCATTGCCGCGCCACAGGACATCCCCGTCCATCGGCAAGAAGTCTATGACGCGATACAACGTGAGAACCAGAAGGCGAGTCAGGTAAAACCAGACGACACTCGCAACCTGGGTAACACCAACAAGACGAATTGACGTCCTGTTGTGGCGATTGATGTGCAAGCAAATGGGGGAAGCCAAGGCTTCCAACGCGAGCACGACGTGTGTCGAGCTGGGAATCTCGTCATTCCTGAACAAGCCGGTCAAGGCTGACCAACTGGAGGCAGCACTGCAAGAATCGCTTCAGGTGGCCGTGCAATAATGACGTTACTCCTGAATGATGTTCAGTCTGATGTGCTCACCGAAGTCGTCAACATTGGCGTCGGACGGGCTGCCGCCCTATTGAGTGAAATGATCAAGGAGCGAATCGGGCTTTCGGTTCCTCACGTCAAGATTTGCGGTCTGGGCGAACTCGCGGCAAAGATGCAGGAGTCGGGCGAGCCACTGGATACTTCGATCGTCCAAGACTTTGCTGGCGGCGTATCTGGCCGCGCTCTTCTCTGCTTTCCCAAGAGCAGTGGAATCAAACTAGGTCAAGTCTTTGCGGGCGATAAGGCAACGACCGATGAGCTCGACTTCGGTCTGACGGGAATACTGGAAGAAGTCGGCAATATCGTGCTCAACAGCGTGCTGGGCACGATTGGCAACCTGATGGGAGGCTCTATTCCTTCAGGCCTCGAATACTCCGTCCCGCAACTTCACACGGACTCGCAAGTAGGTCGGCTCGTCGCCAACCACCTTCAAACGCAGGACGAAGACGACTGTTCCGTTTTGATGGCCGATGCCAGATTCAAGGTCGACGCGGCCCAGATTACCGGCTCATTGCTGATTGCCTTTGACCTAGGCAGTGTCGAGACCATCTGTCGAACGTTGGGGTCGGCCGTTGGGGAAGAAACCAGCAAAGACGAATTGCCTCGGGTCTCGTTGGGCGCCTAAACGACGTCCCGATGACTCTGCAGAGCGCCGCTGACCTTGCGACGCGACGACTGAATCCGAGTCGTGACCGATCGTCGAATCAAATGTGCGCCGGACAGTTCGGCTGCTCCATAATCTCGTCGGAAGCGGCAATAGAGTATCCGGGCCAGCGACGCATAGTAGTCCTTTGCATTGCGGCGGCTCGCCGAGAGCAGACCGGTCGTCTCTGCGGAAATCACCGGGATCCGAAATCGCGGGCGAGTATTTCGCCTGGTTGTCCGTCATCCACAAGCGGCTGCGCAAAAGAAAAGTGCAGAATGGAACAGGCGTGGACCTGCGGATCCGCACAAGGGTTGGCCAACCTTGGTGTTTCCGCCCTCTTGTACGCCCCCCTTCAAGCATGTCGAATAACACCGTTAATGGAATGTCAACTATATTAGAGACGAACAAACAATCTGCGGTTCTTTACGTCTCGTGGAATGGACCAGACCGGCGAGCTTCCAGGTAAGCAAGTCTCGCTTTTCCAAAGACATTTCCCAAAGACAGGCCCCGCACAAATTCGACTCGAAAGGCGAGTCCGATTGACGGCTAGATCTAGAAAGCGGCGCGAGAATCAGCCGACAGGAATTTCCCTACTTGCTTGCTCCTTCCGAGACGAACATGCTCTTCATTCGATCCAACAGCCTGCTTCGTATCGTTTTCGCCCTAGCCGTTTGCTCGGCCTCCAACGCCCTGGCTGAAGACTTCGCGCTTCATCAGTTCCAGCGTCAAGAGCTCACTGGAGAATATTACAGCGAAGGCGTTTCGTACGGCGACATCAATGGAGACGGCGTCAACGATGTTGTCCACGGCCCCTATTGGTTCGAGGGCCCCGGCTTTAAGAAGTCGCAGGAGATTTACGAAGTCAAGCCGCAGGACCGCAATCGATATGCAAACAACTTCTTCTCATGGGTTTACGATTTCGACGGTGACGGCCGCAACGACGTGCTGACTGCCGGTTTCCCCGGTACGCCGGCGTACGTCTACCGCAACACGCCTGAAGAGGGCCATTGGCCGAAGCACGAAGTGTTCGATTGGGTTTCCAACGAATCGCCTCATTTTGTCGATCTGGTCGGCGACTCGAATCCCGAACTGGTCTGCACTCGTGACGGCCGCTTCGGCTACGCCCATTTTGATTCCGACAGCGCGCTGAAGACTTGGCGATTCCAGGCGATCAGCGAGAAGGTTGCGCCAACGCGATTCGGCCATGGCTTAGGGGTCGGCGACGTCGACGGCGACAAGAAAGACGATGTGCTGACGAGCGGCGGCTGGTTTGAGCAGCCCGACAAGCTGGGTGGGCCCTGGCCGTTCCACGCCTATGTCTTCACGTCGCGAGGCGGGGCCGAGATGCACGTCTACGACGTCGACGGGGACGGTGACGGAGACGTAATCTCGAGCTTGGCTGCCCACGACTACGGGCTCGCTTGGTTCGAGCAGGTTCGAGGCGACGACGGGGCAATCACATTCGTCAAACATTTGATCATGGGTGAGAAGCCTGACGAGAACCACTACGGTCTTGTCTTCACCGAACTGCATAGTGTCGCCATGGCCGACATGGATGGCGA
>CAZWOU010000190.1:0-12952 GCA_964635375.1 uncultured Pirellulaceae bacterium
ACATTGAGTCTTGCACTATCTACGCCTCGCACGCGAAGGACTAGCGGTTGCACCCGTAGGGTCAAAAAACTCAGCCGAACTCAAAGTGCCGCATTTCACACGATTTACGGCGTGCCAGATTGGCGAAGAATCAACCGGCTGAGATCGCGATGCTTCAGATTTCAGAAATGAAAGAAACTCCTGCATTTAACGGTCGGCGGAGTTTTTTGACCCTACGGGGTCGACGCACAAACGCTCGGCGTCGTTGACATCTTCATAACCGGCCAAGCGGCTGTAAATCGACTGCCGCAGCAGCGGCAACAACTGGTGCTGTTTGTTCTGACCGAGGCGTGAATCTTGCAGACGGTCTGCGCCCATTTCGGTGAGTCCCAACGCCTCGTCGAGTTCGCGGTAGGCTAACAGACCGGCATCCGCTGTGACCTTGCTACCGCAGAATTTCAGCTTCAAGCGACTGTCAAAACCAACCCGCAATTCGTCGTTTTTCGCGTCACCCATTGGGTTCCCCTGTCAGCTTGGCATAATTTGGCAGAATACCCTTGTTTTGAAGGGCTTGGCGCAAATCTCATGCCAAAACGCAGGGAGTCAAATGGGAAATGCGGGCTTATGACAGGTTTCCTCCCAGCGAGTCCCGCAAACGCGGGAGGGAGGAGGTCCCGAGACATGTTAGGATTATCGTTCTCAAAGTGCCTCCCTGGCAATACCCTTACCCCCTCAGGGGGGTGTTTTCGGGGCTCTCTTTCTTCAACCTCTGTCAGCGTTTGTTAAGCCAGTCTGGTGAGGCGAACTTGTCTGTCGCAATCGCCGCCGCATGACGCTGCTCGAAATCTGTTAGTTGGGCGATGGGGAAGCTCAGGCCAAGTCGATTCTCAAGCAAGGGGAGCCACGCCTGGATCAGTTCGCGATGGTCGATTTCGCTGGGTGGGAAGGTATCGCAGAAGGTGTCGCAGGCGCCGAGGTCGCAGATCCCGGGGAGGTCCGGCGTATGGGGCGACGCGCGCAGCAAGAGGCTGCCGTGCTGGATCAACGCTGACTTCGATTTGCGCTGTGCGCTGCCGACGACTTTGTGTTGACCGATAACCAAGTCGAAGGGCGAGCGTCGCTGGAAGCACAAGAACGGCGAGGGTTGAGTCTCTTCGCTCTTGCTCTGCATGTCGAAGATTTGAACAGCCACGCCAAAGCTGCTCAGGGCTTCGATCAAGGTTTCATGAAAGTCGCGATAGATCTGTTCGGAGCGCCCGAGGGGAGCGTTTGGGGTCGCGAAACTGTAGGTCACTTCATGGTGATGAAGAATCGCGCCGCCCCCGCTTGCCCGCCGCACGACTGGGAGTTTTTTCAGCGGTTCGAATTGAACGCGTTCGCGCGTTGCCTGAAAATACCCGATTGACAGGGTCGGTTCGGACCACGCATAGACCCGCAAAGTTGTTACGCCGTTGGCCGCCGACTCCAAGAGGCACTCGTCGACCGCCATATTCATCGCCCCTGTCGCCGGAGCAGAGAAGATTAAGCGGGCGTCCACTTGAGCTTTGCCTTCCGCGCTGCCAGTACTTCATCGGGGCGACTGATGTTGGTTGAATGCGGCGAATCAGCTAGTAGTTCGGTATCTTCTTCGGTAATGCGGAACATCGCCTCGGCGAATGCATCGAGCGTTTCTTTGCTTTCGGTCTCGGTCGGTTCGATCATCATGGCGTGCGGGACGGTGAGTGGGAAATAGACAGTCGGCGCGTGATAGCCGTAATCCAGCAACCGCTTGCCGATATCCATTGCGGCCTGTTTGAGGTGTTTTTCATGGCCAAGCCGGTCGGCGCTCGCGACAAACTCGTGCATGCATCGGTCGCCGTGGGGGACATCCATGATGTGTTTTACGCGGGAGAGCAAGTAGTTGGCGTTGAGCACCGCATTCTCGGCGACTCGACGAATCCCATCGGGCCCATGAGTTCGGATGTAGCAATATGCTCGAACCAGAACGCCGACATTGCCGAAAAACGAACGAACTCGGCCGATCGACTTTGGTCGTTCGTCGTCCAGATAGAATCCCGATTCGTTTTGTGCGACGACAGGCGAGGGCAGGTAGGGCGCGAGTTTTTCAGTCACGCAAATCGGTCCGGCGCCGGGGCCTCCTCCCCCGTGTGGCCCGGCAAAGGTCTTATGCGGATTAAAGTGCATCATGTCCGCGCCAAAATCGCCGGGTCGGGCGACGCCCAAGATCGCGTTCATGTTGGCGCCGTCAAGGTAGATCAGGCCGCCTACGGCGTGCACGAGGTCGGCAATTTCGGCGATCTGTCTGTCAAACAACCCCAGCGTGTTGGGATTAGTGATCATGAAGACGCCAACTTCTTCATCGAGTTTGGACTTGAGGTCCTGCAGATCGACAAAGCCGTCGGGCGAACTCTTGATGGTCACCGTCTGGAAGCCGGCCATCGCAGCGCTTGCTGGATTCGTACCGTGAGCGCTATCGGGGGCGAGCACTTTGGTGCGAGCTTCGCCGAGTTCGCGGAAGTGGGCGGCAGCGGTCATCAGGGCAGCCAACTCGCCGTGGGCGCCTGCTGCAGGCTGCAATGACACGGCGGGCAGCCCGGCGATTTCGGCCAACATCTCCTGCAGTTCAAACAGCAATTGGAGCATGCCTTGAGTCGAATCGTCGGGCTGAAGCGGATGTACAGCGGCGAGCCCCGGCATGCCCGCAATCCGCTCATTGCGTTTCGGGTTGTACTTCATGGTGCACGAGCCGAGCGGGTAGAAGTGGGTATCGACCGACATGTTTTGCGTGGACAGGTTCGTAAAATGTCGGATCACATCCGGCTCGGCCAGTTCGGGAAGCGGCAATCGGTCTTTCGCCAGATGCTCAGGCGGCAAGAGGTCTTCGATCGCCTGGGTCGGGGTGTCGCATTGCGGCAGTTGGACGGCTTGCCGACCCGGCTTGGACAGTTCAAACAGCAATTGAGTCGCTTTTCGATTACGCATGGATCGTGGCCCTCCGCGGTGTTTTGGCAAGGCAGTTCGCCAACTGATCAATCTCCTGTTTCGTACGTTGCTCGGTCACGCTAACGAGGAAGCAATCGGCCAACTCGGGCATCCATTTCCGCAGCGGAATTCCGGCGAGCACGCCCTTGCCGCGGGCGTGGGCCAGCAGCGACTCGACCTCATTGAGATGATCGCGAATAACGAATTCTTTAAACGTACGTTGCGGAAACGCGGAGCTAAAACGTTCGTTCGCAGTGATTTGGTCGAGTGCGTATCGCGCCTTCTGCGCACACAGTTCAGCGGCGTTTTGCATGCCATTGGGCCCCATGACCGCGAGATAGATTGCGGCTCGCAGCGCGAACAGGCCTTGGTTTGTGCAAATGTTGCTCGTCGCTTTGTCTCGGCGAATGTGCTGTTCTCGCGCTTGCAGCGTGAGCACCCAGCATCGTTTGCCGCGGCGATCCACCGTTTGGCCCGCGACGCGTCCAGGCAGGCGGCGAACAAACTTCTCGGCGCAGGTCATCACGCCCAAGTAGGGTCCGCCGTACTGCATCGGCGTCCCCAGCGATTGCCCTTCGGCGACCGCCACATCGACGCCCATTTCGCCGGGGCGCCGCAGGAGCCCCAGACTGATTGGGTCGAAGGAGAGTGACATCAGCGCCCCGACCTCGTGGGCGATTTCAACAGCCGCCGGGATGTCTTCTATGCAACCGAAAAAATTGGGGCTCTGCAGCAGCACGCAGGCCGTCTTGTCGTCCACCGCTGCTTCCAGTTGAGCCATGTCGGTCGTCCCTTCCTTGCTGGGAATCGTGACAAGCTCCGCGCCAATGCAAGTGAAGTAGGTCTCCAAGATCTGTCGGTACTCGGGGTGAACGGATTCGCTCGTGACGACCTTGTCTCCCCGCCGCGTCGCGCTCATGCAAAGCAGCACCGCTTCCGCGACCGCACTCCCGCCGTCGTACAAGCTGGCATTGGAGATGTCCATTCCCGTCAGTTGGCAAATCAACGTTTGGTACTCAAACATCGCTTGCAGGTTGCCCTGGCTGACCTCGGCTTGGTATGGCGTGTACGACGTGTAAAACTCGCCTCGTGAGGCGATGTCATCGATCACCGAGGGCACGAAGTGGTCGTAACTGCCACCGCCAAGGAAACAGGTGCTGTTCTCAGCGTGGAGGTTCTTCGCCGATAGCGAGGTCATGTGCTGAGTCAATTCCAGTTCGCCCATCGCGGGCGGCAGTTTCAGTGGCCGCCCCAATTGCTGCTCGGCTGGAATCTGCTCGAACAACTCATCGATCGATTCTGCGCCGATCGCGTCGAGCATCTCGCGCTGGTCCTGAGGCGTATTGAAAACGTAGGGCATGGTCGAAATCGCTCCAGTGGGAGAGAAACGTCATTTTGATGAGACAGCCTGCTCGCCTACCTTCCGCCGAAGGAACGCGGTGCGGCAAGTTGCTGCGGCGCCTTGCCAGGCGTCCGGGCGGATGAGGCAGAATTGCGATCTTGCATGATGGTGAAAGTTGCTCACTCCTCGTCGACGCACTGTTTCTCGTATGCGTCGGCGTTCATTAGGTGATCAAGTGACGCGTTATCGGCGAGCCGCACCTTGGCGATCCAACCCGCGTCGTAGGGGTCGTCGTTCAATACTTCGGGCTGGTCGATGAGTTTGGAGTTCACCTCGACCACCTCGCCCGAGACAGGTGAGTACAGCGAGCTGATCGCCTTCACGGACTCGACTTCGCCAAGTTCGGTGCCGATCTCGACTCGACTTCCAACTTCGGGAAGCTCGACGAAGACAATATCGGTTAGCTGTTCGACTGCAAACGCCGAGATCCCGATGATGACGATCTTGCCGCCATCGCATTCTTCGACGCGCGACCACTCATGTGATTCGGCATAAAGCAGGTCATTCTGATTCACGTTACACCTTCGAGCAGAGTTGGGATTTCTTTGATCAGTTGAAAACAGTGGTCTGGTGCGGCTTGAGCAGGGCGCGATGGTCTTGATGATGGTTCAGCTTCGGGAGTCGCGAGAATAGAAAGGGAGTTGGGCTGTCTTGGCGGGCGTCATCCGGCCTCGAATATCGATCTGAAGGTCTTCGTGATCGGCGGCGTCCGCGTCGACGTAGGCCATGGCGACGGGATGCTCGAGAGTGGGAGCGAAAGTACCGCTGGTGACTTCGCCAACCTGGCGCCCGCCAGCGTCCAAGACCGGGTGTCCCTCTCGCGGCGAGCGGCGTCCTTGGAGGGTCAGGCCGATTCGTTTTCGGGAGACCCCGCGTTTCAATTCGTCGCGAATCGCCTCGGACCCGATGAACTCACGGCCCTTCAACTGAATCGCGAATCGCAGTCCGGCTTCGAGCGGGCTGATCTCTTCAGCCAATTCATGGCCGTACAGCGGCATCGCCGCTTCAAGTCGCAGTGTGTCTCTGGCGCCTAGCCCGACGGCTTGAACGCCGAACTGCTCGCCAGCGCTCAGCAGTTGCAGCCAAGCGTCCAAACCATCGCTATTATCCACCACCAACTCGAAGCCATCCTCGCCGGTGTAACCTGTTCGGCTGATCATCGCGGCCTGCCCGCCAAACTGGCCGCATGCGCCGTGGTAATAGCCCAGGCTACTGACTCGCGGTTCACACAATTGATCGCCCAATTCGACCGCGCGGGGGCCTTGCACGGCGATCATGGTGGTCGTTGGGGTCAAGTCGGTTATCCTGAAATGCTCGTCCGACTTTCTTTGCTGTTCGATCCAACCAAGGATCTTCTCTCGATTGCCCGCGTTGACGACGAGCAGGAAGAATTCGCCGCGGTCGTCGGCCAGGCGGTAGGCCAGCACGTCGTCCCGCACTCCGCCTTGCCGATTCGCCGCCAGGCCATAGCGGATTGCGCCGGGCTTCATCGGCAACACGGCACGGGTCAACAGGCGGTCGAGAAACGCGGCTGAATCGTCTCCGTCAAAACGCAAACGACCCATGTGAGAGATGTCGAACAGACCAATCTGGTTGCGGGTCGCCTTGTGTTCGACCACGATCGACTCGTACTGCACCGGCATTGCCCAGCCCGCAAAGTCCACCATGCGGCCTTGGTTTTCGGCGTGCCATTGGTAGAGCGGTGTTCGCGACAGTTCTGTCATTGATTGCAAACCGATAGCCGAGCCGGGGTATTGCCCGAGAGGATTGCTGATGCGGTCTTCGCTGGTCAGCGGCGTTTATGGTGGAAAAGAACAAAGCACTCGCATTGTACCGCAAGAAACGGACCTGCAAAGACTCGGCTTGGGGCAAAAAACGAATCCGGCGTCGAGCTCCGTTTTCTCGCCTCAGCGCCCTCGCCGAGCCAGCGTTCTCGACCGCCCTATTTTTTCCTCTTCTGCCCTTTGCTTCCCCGGCCCCCGCCGCTGCGTTTGCCGGCACTTGACTTGCGCCTGCCCTTTCGCTCGTCGTTCCGGCCGCCCGACTTGCTTTTTGGCGATGATTGTCGATCGCCTGGAGCTCCCTCGGTTCGTCGGCCGGAACTCGCCCTTCTCGGTCGCCCAACAAGTCGAAAATCGAGTTCTCTGCGATCGACGTCGACCTTGTGGATTTCTACTTGAATCAAGTCGCCCAAGCGGAATTGGTTACCCTCTTTCCGACCCATCAGAGTATGAGTCGCCGAGTCGTACTCGAAGTGATCGTGTTCGATGCTATCGAGTGAAATGAACCCTTCCGCGGGCAATTCGACGCCCTGGGCAAATAGCCCAAAGTCCTCGACGCCAGTGATCACCGCCTTCATCGTCTCGCCAATCTTCTTGTTCATGAAGTTGAGCATCTTGAGTTTGATCAGTTCGCGTTCCGCCGCCTCGGCCCGCCGCTCGCGGCCAGAACAATGTTCGCCCAACAACGCCAGCGACTCGAAGTCGGCGACCGGTCGGATCTCCTGTTCCAAGGCTTCAACCATGCGGTGGATTACCAAGTCAGGGTAACGGCGGATGGGCGAAGTGAAGTGGCAGTAGTTGTCCATGTTCAAGGCGTAATGCCCTTCGACCTCTGGGCCGTAAACGGCTTTCTGCATGCTGCGCAAGACGGCGTAATGGACCGCGTACGCGGCGGGGCGACCAGTGGTCGCGTCAATCACTCGCTGGATTTCGAAACGGCTTTCCAGGCTTTCGCAATCGACGCCGATCTGGCGGACAAAAGTGGTCAGTTGTTTCAGTTTTCGCGTTTCAGGCGACTCGTGAATCCGACGCAGAAAAGCGAGTTCGAGGCTGTGCAAATGGTCGGCAACGGCTTCATTCGCCGCCAACATGAACTCCTCGATAATCTGATGACTCTCTGTGTTCTCCGTCAAATGGGCGCCTGTGACATCGCCCTCGTCATCGAAATCAATCTTCACTTCCGGGATGCTCAGCTCAATCGCCCCGCCGTCCCGTCGTCGCTTGCGAAGCGTCATGGCCAGGCTATGCATCCGCTCGAGCAGCGAAAACACGTTAGGCTCCAGTTTCTTCCGCCAGGGTCCGCGGTTTCCGAGAAACTCGTCGATCTCCTCGTAGTTAAAACGACGGTCGCTCTTGATTGCCGAGCTGCAGCACTCCGTGTCAGTGCGAATGCCCTCCGGAGTCCACTCAATGAAAACCGTCTTGGCGTATCGCACTCGGTCTGGCTGCAGACTGGCCAAGTTGTTCGAGATGATCTCGGGGATCATCGGGATCACCCGGTCAGGCAGGTAGACGCTTGTCGCTCGATCGCGAGCCGCCACGTCCAAGGGCGAATTGGTCTTCACGAAGTGAGAGACGTCGGCGATGTGCACGCCCAGCCGAAAGTGCCCGTTGTCAAGCACCTCAAGAGAAATCGCGTCATCGAAGTCTCGGGCGTCCTTGGGGTCGATGGTCACGACGGTCAACTCTCGCAAGTCGCGTCGAGGAGCTTCGATCTTTACTTCGTCGAATTCGGACGCCTGTCGCCTCGCTTCCTCGAGTGCGGCCTCTGGGAAATCTCCAGGGAGTTCGAATTCCCGCATCACGCTGAGCGTGTCGACTTCCGCTTCGCCTCGAGGTCCAAGAACTTCCGTGATGACGGCTTCGCCATCTTCATCGGCCGAGGGATAGCGGACCATCTCGATGACGACCTTGTCGCCCTCGCGAACGTTCTTAGCGCCACCGTCACCGACCAGAATAGGAGCGGAGAAAGAGCGGCCGTCGATCTGGACGAAACCTTGTGGTCCGTGCTCGATGTAGACGCCCACAAATTGGTTGGCGCGTCGCTCGATCACTTCCACGATCTCGCCCCGTTTTCGCCGATCGTCCGATCGGCTACGGCCGAGGCGAACGCGGACGCGATCCCCTTTGGCCGCGTCGCTAGTGGCGTCTCTCGGTATGAACACGTCGTCTTGCCGGGAGCCTCGCTTGGCGCCATCGGGGCGTACGAATCCGAAGCCTGCTGCGGCCCGCTGAAACACGCCCGTGACTTCGTTGGCCTGCTTCTTGTCTTTCTTCTTCTTCTTCTTGGCTTCGGTTACGGCCGGATAGACGACGTGATTTGAGCCGTAACGAATCTTGCCGCGTTTCACGAGTCGCTTCACGGCGCGCCGCAATAATCGGCGTCCATCCGCATCGAGACTCAGCTTCCTGGCGATTGCCTTGGGTTTGACCGGGTGGTAGCTCTCTTCATTGACGATTTGCAACAATTGCGAATCAAGATCCTTGTTCTTCTGTTCTTCCATCATTTCCTGTGCGATACAGTTTTCGTTGAATCCCCGGAAAATACGATGTCCAGGGGCTTTGTGTGTTTGCACTCTCGTCCATCAACTTTTTGAAGTTGTGGAGTTTTGAGTCGAGCGAATCGAGATAATGCAGCGCGACGGCTTCTAGCGTCATGGGGACTTTGGGGCTGCCGAATTCGAGCTGGCCATGATGGCTGATGAGCATGTGCTTCAGCCGCATGGCTAATTCGATGGGGAAAGTCTCATCGGTGAGTCTTTCCGTTTCTCGAATTTTCCCGTCCAGGATCGAGACGCCCTGGATGAGGTGTCCGATCATTTGACCCGCATCAGCGTACCCGAGTTCGCGCTCATACGTCAATTCTTCGATTTTTCCAACATCGTGAAGAAATGCGCCCATCATCAGCATGTCCGGATCGACGTCTGGGTAACGGGGCGCCGTCAGCTTGGCCATTTCCATCACGCCCAGCGTGTGCTCAAGCAACCCGCCGCGGTAGGCATGGTGGTTCTTCACCCCCGCCGGACAGGCCGAGAACATCGACATAAAGGCCTCGTCGATTAGGAAACATTCGGCCAGATTACGGAGAGGGTAGTTGTCCATTTCCCTCAGCAATTCACCCACTCGGGCCTGCAAGCTCGAGACTTGGCTTTCGCCCAGCGTCACATAATCCGATTCGTCGATCTGACTCGTGTCGGCTCGCTCGACCTTGTTCAAGATCATTTGCAGGCCGCCCTGATAGAACTGGGTTGCCCCCGTCGCTCGAACGTAGTCGCCGTTCTCGAAAGAGCCAAAGACGGTCTCGTTGGCGTTCCAAAGCATCCCCACCAATGATCCCGTGCGGTCGGAGAGTCGGACTTGTAAGTATAGGTTGCCGTTTCGATTGCTGCGAAGTTGCTTTTCGTTGACCAGGTAGATTTCGCTAATCTGCTCGCCTTCGCTAAGGCGGTTTATGAAACGATGGGACATCCAGAATCGGCTCTCAAAAATGGGGCAACTGAAAAATGGGGCAACTGGGCGGGATGGCGGCTTGTGGGGGAGCAAGAGCTCCAACTCGCCCGACAACCAGAATGGTGGATTGGCGAAGACGCCGCCCTTTGGAAATTAGATTCTAGACCAGGGGAACTGTGAGAAAAGGCCCCAGGGAATAAGAGCCTGCCGAATCGGATCATCCAGACAGCGAGACTGCTGGAGTGCGGCGCCGGTAGATTTCGCCAAACTCGCCTAATAAATCGACCTAAACATCGTCATTCTTGTGAACGAGCCCGTTGTTTCCCGGGCTTGTCGAATTCGAGCCTGTCAAACGAAGAGGTGCGAGAATGCTCCATTTCAGAATACCCGCCGTTGCTCTGATGTGTGGATTCACCCTCCTGTTGTCAGGCTGCGGCGTGGGCGTTGAGGAACTGAGCCCTCCGTCCTCAAGCAGCCAGCCATCGGTTGCAAATACCGCCGAAGCGGTTGATGGAGCGGCCGACGAAGCATTTGGCGATGTGGCGCCACGCGACTCAACTGCGACACCGCCGCCTAGGTCGGTCAGACCCACGAGCGACGTAGATGCCGGTGAGGGGAAGAGTTCGGCCCCGGCAGACCTCGCGGACAGTGCAGGCCTGGAAGATGCGGAGAGGTCCGCTGACGAGGCGATCCGCCCAGAAGGCAAAGAAGCACGCCGACGCCAGATGCAAGCCGGCTTGCTGACGGCCGGAAGTTTTGACGACCATCAGCGCTTTGGCCACTTTCAGGATTTTCTCTCTCGCAGTCAACAGAGTGACCCCCAGGAAACGCTTCCCCGGATGGCTATCGGCCAGCGGGCCGTGATTCACGTGCACAACGGGCAAGGCGAACCGATTGGCAATGCTCGAGTCGTCGTCTCACAGAAGCAGTCTCAGCAAGTACTGTTGGACGCCCGGACCGGCAGCGACGGCCGCACGCTATTCCTCACGGGCATCGACGCGGTCGGCGTCTCGACGCGTGATTACGATGTCACGGTCACTCCGCCACAGGGCCAATCGTTCACTCGAACTATGACGCTCGACTCGGATGAGTGGCGAATCGAATCACCCAAGGCCTCCAGTTCGCGACCTCAACAACTCGACTTGGCCTTGGTGATCGACGCGACAGGCAGCATGGGCGATGAGCTCAACTACCTGAAAATAGAAATTGATCACATCGCCGCGACAGTCAAGCGGATGTTTCCCAACGTTGATCAGCGCTACTCGTTGATTCTGTACCGCGATGCGGGCGATGACTACGTCACGCGAGTTTTTGACTTCACCAGTTCGCTTTCGACGTTTCGCGGCGCCTTGGCGAAACAGAACGCTTCGGGCGGCGGGGATTATCCAGAGGCCATGCACTTGGCGATGGAGAATGCTGGGCGGCTCGACTGGCGCGGCGGTAACACCTCGCGGGTCATGTTTCTGATCGGCGACGCACCGCCTCATGATCGTGACGCTGGACGCACGCTGGACGCCGCGAAATCGCTGCGTAAGAAGAACGTTCGAATCTTCCCCATCGCGGCAAGCGGGGCTGCATGGAAAGCGGAATACGTCTTGCGATCGTCCGCTTTTTTGACGATGGGACAATACCTGTTCCTCACCGATCACTCAGGCGTCGGCAACGCCCACGCAACGCCTCACGTTCCGGACTACCAAGTCGAGCATCTCAATCGGCTTATGGTCCGCATGGTGGCCCAAGAGCTTGCCGGCAAGAAACTGGCCCCGCAGGAAGTAATCGCAATCGAGCGAGGTGATTCGTCGCCGCTTCAATTCCAACCGCTGGAACCGCTGGCTCAGCAAGTTGGCGTTCACCAAAGCAACCACAAGTACGAAGTCCTCGTTTGCGGCGTTCAAGATCTACCGCGACGAGGATTCTACAACATTTCGTTGGCTGATCTGCCTGTCGACCGACTCACGCTCAAGTGGGTCGTCTACGGCGCGGCTATCTGCGGGATCATCTTCTTGGGGTGCGTTGCTTCCAGAGCCTAGGCGGTGATGCGCCTAGCACTCGACGATCTCTGCTTTGGTCGATTCGATGAATCCGATTACGTCTTGACGCTCCTGCTCCGCCAATTCGAAGTGACTCAATGTGGCCTGCAGGTGGCCGATGAAACAGAGCCAATCACTTTCGCTGATCTGCATTCCCTTGTGGGTAACCTCCATGTCGCGCCCCGTGTAGTACATCGGACCGCCGGCGTTGTGGCAGAGGAAATCGACAAGCAATTGCTTTTCCCGTTCGACTCCGTCAGCGCCGCGATGGGCCCAAAAACGTCCCAGTTGGGAATCGGACTGCAGACGCGGCAACAAGTTGGCGGCGACCGCCGCGACAGCGTCATAGCCGCCCAGACGTTCGTAAAGACTCTTCGCGGAATTCGACATGCTCTCGTCCTTTGTCTGAATCAGTTGAGTGTTTGGGCGCTCGTGCCGGCGCTCTCGCTTTGGTTTAAAATTTCGAACTCTCAGCGAACAGTGGGCATAGCTCTTGTTCGCGTCAGCATACTCTTATTGCGCCTTTGGCGTCTCTTCGCGGCCACCAATCCAGCAGGCCGCTTGCCGGTTGGACTGAATTCAAAGGCCACAATTGATACGAAAAGACACATAAGTCCTGGCTCGCCAACATTTCTGAACCGTTCAATTGGGCGAATCGCCGCTTCGAGAGATCAGGCGCCTGGTCAATCGAAACGTACCGCGATCTCGTCTGCCAAACGAGACTGTTCTCGCCACATCCGCCGCCCAGTGTAAGTCGCTAGCCCTCGCGGCGTCTCCCGCCAGCGACATTTATCTCCAGGTGATTCTTGGCTTCTGCGATGGCCAAGGGGCAATTCAGGATCACGGGAAACTCGGTCTTGAGCACCGACCAGCAGCATTGCTAGCGTCGGCGTCGCCCTTGGTGATCAGGCGGCGATTTGCTAAAAGGTCTGGCGACATGGATTGAGGGCTCGCGACGCGCTTTGCGACTGAACCGGGCTTGGACCTCCGGGATGGAACCCAATGAAGAACTTTTGGCGGGCCGTTGGCCTAGCTCTTCGGCATCGTTTGCTGCTGTTCAGCATACTAGCGACGTCGACCGTGGTGGCGGTTTTCTGGGGGGCAAATATTGGGACGGTCTATCCGATCATCGACATCGTCTTCCAGGAGAAATCGCTTCAGAACGAAGTGTCCCGCGGGATAGACAACCTGGAAGCGTCCCACCTCGCGTCGTTCAAGCGATTGCGGAAACTTGATAGACAGCTTGCCGAGGCACAGGGTTGGCAAGTTGAGCAAGAAACGGAACGCATTACCGCCAGGGTTAAGTTCGGTCTTGAGACCTTATTCGT
>CAZWOU010000191.1:0-7212 GCA_964635375.1 uncultured Pirellulaceae bacterium
TGGCCCCGCGTGTATTGGCCGATTTGGATGCGGCGGGGATTCGCTTGAAGGCGGCGCCATGATGCAAGCGAACTAACGCCGCCGCCGGACTGGAACAGGCGGCTTCGCTCGCCCAGGTCGATATTCGTGAACAGGTTGGCATGTGTCCCCATAGCAATGCTGGTCGAAGCAATGATCCAGCCCCTTGCCGTTGGCCGCGCCGTTGCCCGCCGAGCCGCACGAGACGGTAATGTCGTGCACGAATCGCGCGCGGAAATCGAGATCCGCCAATAGGTTGTATTGGCCTCCCAACGTAATCCCCTGGTGACCGGTTGCCTTGCGACTGCATTCGATCGGACCAATCCGAAACGATCTTCCCAGCCGCCGCGATGGGACGGAGCCAAAGACATGGAGATGAGCCTGGAGCCCCTCACTCCGATGCCCGGGCTGAGCATCGCTTTCGTTATGGAGGACGGCGCCGTCATCGAGTTTATGAAGTTCGAAGGCGGAGCCACTGAGTTCGCGCATCTAAAGTAAGCGATATCGCAAGATCAGCGTGACCAGATTAACCCGCGCCTGCAGAAGGTTGGCTTGAAACACAAATCGCACGCGGTTACAACCAACATTCGAATCACGCGTCGCCCTCCCGCCCACTCCCTCTCAGTTCTCCACCGCCATGGCACATTACCCGAACAGTTCGCAATCCACCGCCTCACCCAAGTCACGCCTTCGTCGTCGAGACTTTATCGCTTCGCTTGCCGCCGGCACAGCCGCGACGAGCCTCGGCCTGCGAGCTTCGGCGGCAACCACACAGCAACCCGAGTTGCGAGTCGGGGAGGGCGTCTCGGAGATCACGCCTCCGTTGGGCATCGAACTGGGCGGCTTCCACCGTGCGCCGGGAAATGAACGCCGCGTGACGGGCGTCCGCCAGAAATCGCATGTGCGAGCGATCGTGTTAGAACACCACGGGACACGCGTCGCACTGGTGTCACTGGACGTTGCCGGTGTCGGACACGCGATGGCCACTCGTACGCGACAAGCCGTGGCTGAGCGAACGAACATCGCGTCCGACAACGTCCGCTTGTGTGCCACGCACACTCACTCGACACCCGGCTTCATGTATCTGCGTCAGTGGGGAGCCATCTCGAAGGAGTACATGGCGAGCGTCGAACAGCAAGTCGTCCGCGCGGTCGCCTCCGCCGTGGAGGATCTCGCGCCGGCACAGGTCTCGCTCGGCAAGAGCCGTGTGGTTGGCGGCAACTTCAATCGGACAACGCAGACATGGAAGACGGACGAAGTCTTCAACGCCGAGAGTACGCACGACGATCGTTGGCTCGATACGGTGCTGCACGTGTTGCACTTCGAACGAACGGGCGACCACAGAGATTTGCTGTGGTATCACTTTTCCGCGCATCCCGTTTGCTTTGCGGACGAGTTGGCTGGCCCCGACTTTCCTGGCATGGTCAACGAAATGATGCAGGAGAGTCACGACCTTTCGCCCGCGTATCTGCAAGGACATGCCGGTGACGTCAATCCAGGAGATGGCAGTCCCTGGCGTGGCGATGCCGACGAAACAACGTCGGCGGTCTACAAAGCGATCACGCAGGCACTCGAAAAGGAACAGCAAATCGATGTCGACTCGCTCGTCTCGCACCGCAGCGTCCACGGCGTCCCCTTCGACATGCCGCTGTTTGAGCATTGGCTCAAGGAGTACAAGGACGATCCGGCCAAATGTGTCGGCGGCCAGTGGGTAGACGCCCGCTTTGCCAAGGCCTGGTACGAAGACAACGTCAGCCGCGATCTCAAGCAAACGACGCTCGATCGAACGATTAGTTCGATCAAACTCGGGCCGTTGGCGATGGTCTTTCACCCGTCGGAGCTTTACAGCTATTACGGGCTCGCCGTTCGCCGGCGCAGCCCAGCGGCTGACACGCTCGTGGTCGGCTACACCGACGGGCTGATCGGATACCTCGCCGATCCGACCGCGTATGCCACGGGTGATTACGGTGCATTTACCGTTCCCAAGATCCTCGACTACCCCCCGTTCACACCGCAAGCCGCGTCACGACTGGCCAATTCGATGGTCGTCGCGCTGAACAAAGTTTGCAGGTAACACGACGAAGGGGCAAGGCATCCTGAAGTATGCCTTCGATCGCAGCGTCCTCGAAACGAAGAACTCGACGCGAGAAGGATGATCCGTCGGATGGCGTCCGCGACGTAGGTCTCGCTCGGCTGAGGATCGTTGGTGGAAAGGCAAATGTGGTGCAAGGTCTTTTCCATGATGTTCCTCGGTCTCTGCATGCACCGTGTGTGCTACTCGACTTTCCTTCCCCTGTCGATAAGGCGAGAGGGAAATGAATTCCTACCCGGCGTCGGGGAAGTCGCCGGACCTTCGGCCTCGCAGGCCCCTTTCCGAAACTCTTGGCGAATCCCGTTACAGCAAACTTTCATCCGCCGCTCGGCATGATTGACGCGGGCCAGTTCATCAGACAGAATCCACTGTTCACGCCTTGAAGTTCTTGGTCAGCAATGACTTCCCACCTCAACGACAAGTCGCTTAACGGCGTGGCCAACAGGCCGCGCACCATTTGACGTCTGCATCCCGCGCGCGATTAGGGCCACGCGACAAAACGACGAAGTTGATGCGAGGAAGTGGCAAAGGTTATCTTATGAACGAACCGAAACGCGTCCGCTGGGGAGTCATTGGTCTAGGCTGGTTCGGCGAGGTGCATGCCGACAACCTGGCCGAGATGCCGGACATCGAACTCACGGCGCTGTGTACTCGGCGCCCCAATCGACTTGGCGAGATTGCTGACCGGCTCGGCATCGAGAAACGGTATACCGACTATCGCGAGCTGCTGGCCGATCCCGATGTCGATGTGGTCAGCATCACGACCCACATCTACGACCATCGCGAGATCGCGATCGAGGCTCTCCGCAGCGGTAAGCACGTGTTGTTGGAAAAGCCGATGGCGCCGACTACAGCCGACTGCGACCAGATCATCCAAGCCGCTGCCGAAGGAAGCGGCTTGTTCATGGTGGGTCACATTTGCCGGTTCGATCCGCGCGTGGCACTGGCCAAGGAGGCGATCGAACAGGGACGCGTCGGCAAGATTATTTCGATGCACGCCCGGCGAAATCTTTCGAAAGCAATCGGCCGCCTGGTGCTCGACGACATCTCGGCCCTGATGGGCGACGGCATCCACGACGCAGACTTGATGCTCTGGTTCAGTCAAGCCAAGGTGTCGAGCGTGTACGCCCAGGAGATTCACCCCGGCCAAAACAAGTACGCCGACGCGGGCTGGTCGATTGCCCGGCTCGACAATGGCGCCGTGGCCGTGGTCGAGTCCGTATGGCACTTGCCTGAGAGCACTCCGTACGCGATCGATGCCCGGTTGGAAGTCATCGGTACAGAAGGCGCTTTGTATATCAATTGCGGCGAAGCAGGATTGGCAATTCACGATGCGGCAGGCGTCAAGATGCCCGATACGATGTACTGGCCGCGTCCCTTAGGCAGGTACGCCGGCGTGCTGCAGGAAGAGCTGCGATACTTCGCCAACTGCGTGCGTACGGGCCAGATTCCACAGCGGATCACGCCAGAAGAGTCGCGGGCCGCGGTAGCGTGGATGGCCGCCGCGACCGAATCGGCGCAATCGGGCGCCGTCATCAGCTTCTGAATCGACCCGCAGAGTAGTTTGTCGAGAAGGAGTCGTTTTGAAAACACGATGCGCAGTCACAAACAATAATCGGAGATGATCCCCATGCGTGCCAAGTCGATTCAACTCGTCCTGCTAACAGGATGTTTCCTTCTGACATTTGTCGGGAGTGGCTGGGCGGATCAGCCATCCTTGCCATTGAAGGCCGGCATCATCGGCATCGATGCGCACGCGTTGGCTTGGACGAAGATCATCAATGATCCGCAGGCGACGGGCGAACTGGCCGACATGACCGTGGTAGCCGGTTTCCCCGGAGGCAGCCCCGATATCCCGAAGAGCATGGAACTGCTTAAGACGCAGGTCGAGCCAGTTGCCAAATTGGGCGTCAAGATCGTCGACTCAATCGACGAACTGCTGAAGCAGGTCGATGTCGTCATGATCCTGAGTATCGATGGGCGAAAGCACTTGGAACAGGTGCGGCCTGTCTTCGCAGCTGGTAAGCCGGTTTTCGTCGACAAGCCAATCGCGGGCTCTCTCACCGAAGCAATCGAGATATTTCGTCTGGCTGAACAACATAAGGTGCCTTGTTTTTCGAGTTCATCACTGCGGTTTGCCAAGCAGACTGCGAATATCCGGCAAGATCCGCGGCTGGGCGAATTGGTCGGCTGCGATCAGTATGCTCCCTGTGCCTTGGAGCCACACCATCCCGACTTCTTCTGGTACGGCATTCACGGGGTTGAGCCGCTGTTTACGATCATGGGCTCTGGCTGTGAGTCGGTGACGCGCGTGCATACCGAGGGAACGGACATGGCAATCGGCGTCTGGAAGGACGGCCGGATCGGCACGTTTCGGGGTATCCGCGCCGGACAGCGAGGCTATGGCTCGACGGTCTTCGGCACTAAGGGGATCGTGCCTGGCGGCGGGTTCGACGGCTACGAGCCGCTGATTGTGGAAATCATCCGCTTCTTCAAGACCGGCAAGCCTCCGGTCAGCGCGGAGCAGACTTTGGAGATCTTTGCGTTCATGGAAGCGGCCGACGAGAGCAAGCGCCGCGGCGGTAGTCCCGTCACATTGGACAGCGTCATGGAAAAGGCTCGACGGGCTCGATAGATAAGGCCAGAAGTTTGAAAATGCGGTCCGATTCGCGAATCTCGGGCGACAAGGGGTGCGAGTCGCGGCGGCGTCGAGAACAGTGGTGACTGGTTGTTTGGCGGATCCGGCAACGATGTGCTGTGGGGCGGCGACGGCAATGACCATCTTTACGGCGGCCACGGAAACGACGAATTATACGGGCAGGCCGGCGAGGACAAGTTGTATGGCGAAGCCGGGCTCGACTACCTCTACGGCGGTGACGACGCCGATGAACTGGATGGCGGCAATGATGGAACGCTGGACTACTTGGACGGAGGGGGCGGCGCCGACATCTTCAAGAAATGGGAACCGCTCGACATCGTCCTGGGCTTCAACCTGGGTGAAGGCGACGTGATTCAATAGCGGGTTGCTCTCCCCAAGAGAGCTCCGACAACAACGCTGCAATTGCGTTCGTCGCCAGCGGGGCGACGTGACGCAGCGTTACGCGATGACTCCGTCCACAACCTTCGCTTCCTCTACGCCGGTTAGGCGCATATCCAAGCCTTGTACTTTGACTGTCAAACGGCGATGGTCGATGCCCAGTAACTGCAAGATGGTGGCGTGCAAATCGTGGACATGAACAATATTATGAGACGCGTGATAGCCAAACTCGTCCGTCTCACCGTAGGTTATGCCGCCTTTCACGCCCCCGCCCGCCATCCACATCGTAAACCCGTGGGGGTGGTGGTCGCGACCGTACGTTTTTCGCGATGCCTGGGCAACGGGAGTGCGACCGAACTCGCCGCCCCACACGACAAGTGTGTCTTCTAGCAACCCACGTTGTTTGAGGTCCTTGATTAGTGCAGCGATCGGGCGATCGACAGCGTCGCACTGCCTCTTGTGTTCCTTCTTGATGTTCGTATGCGAATCCCAGCCTCTGTCGTAGAGCTGCACGAATCGCACGCCTTGCTCGACTAGCCGCCGCGCGAGGAGACAATGATTCGCGAACGACGGAGTGCTTGGATCAGCGCCATACAGTTTGAGCGTTTGCTTGGATTCGCTGCTTAGGTCGGTCAGCGCCGGAACGCTGGCCTGCATGCGAAACGCCATTTCATACGCTGCCACACGAGACAAGATCTCCGGGTCTTGAAGCGATTCGTGCTGGCGGTTGTTCATCCAACGCAACAGGTCGAGTTGCCGACGCCGGTGTGCCGCAGTCACGCCAACCGGGTTGGCAAGGTACAGTACCGGTTCGGCTCCGTTGAGAAAAGGAACGCCTTGGTGTTTGGAATCCAAGAACCCATTCCCCCAGAAGCTCTGCAATAGCGGCTGGCCGTCGTTGGCGCCGGATGTGAGCACAATGTACGCAGGTAAATCTCGGTTCTCCGAGCCCAGCCCGTACGAGAGCCAGGCCCCCAGCGTCGGCCGGCCGAATTGCTGCGAGCCGCAATTGAGCATGTTGACAGCCGGATCGTGGACATTGGTGTCCGTCTTCATCGAGCGAATCACCGCCAACTCATCGGCCACGGCGCCCAAGCGCGGCATCAGCTCAGAGATGAGCGTGCCCGATTGCCCATGGCGCGAAAACTTGAAGGGCGAACCCTTGAGGCTCGGCGTGCCACGAATTAAGGCAAACTGCTGATGGTCCTTAAGCAGCTCGAGGGGAATCGCTTTCCCTTCAAGTTCGTTTAACTTTGGCTTGGGGTCAAACAAATCAATGTGCGAGGGCCCTCCAGCCATGAATAGAAAGATGACTCGCTTTGCACGCTGTGCGAAATGCGGCGGTCTCGAGACAGCGGGGCTCGACGGCGACGCGACATCCCCAGCGAAGCCGTCAGTCTGAAACAACGAGGCGAGTGCTACTGAACCGAGCCCCTTAGCGGAGTGCAAGAGAAGAGAGCGCCGCGCGGCGGACTTGGCGCCAAAAACGCCATCTTGGGAGTGATTCATGGTCGCACGATCGCCTCATCAAGATTGAGCAGCACCGAACAAACCAGCGACCAAACTGCCGTTGGCGGGGAAGCATTCGGCTTTTCGGGCCTCCTTCGATTCTTGCTGAGTGCTTGGCGTTCGTGAGCGACGAAAGCCAGAAACTTCGCTTGCTCGTCAGCTTGCGGCGCCCGGGCGAGAACAAGTCGAAATGCGTACTCTAGTCGGGCCTCGTCGTCGCCATCGACGTCGCGAATCAGACGCTCGGCCATCGCAGTAGCCGCTCTGCCAAAGATCGGATCGTTCAGCAGCACAAGCGCTTGGGTGGGGACGTTCGAAATGTCACGCCTGGCCACACACGTCTCACGCGCGGGCGCATTGAGCAGTTCCAAGGAAGGATGCAACGCCATTCGCCGCCAATAAGTGTAGAGAGTTCGGCGATAAAGCGCATCTCCCGTGCTCTCGGTCCACTTGCCGGGCAGTGCTCGCTGCTGCCAATATTTCTTGGGATGCACAGGGAAAACGCTCGGTCCGCCCATCTGCTTGACCAGCAACCCGCCCACAGCGAGAGCCTGGT
>CAZWOU010000191.1:7222-12894 GCA_964635375.1 uncultured Pirellulaceae bacterium
TCGGCAGGCAAGCGCACGCGAGACATGCGAGCAAGCAGCACGTTCTGTGAATCACGTTGCTGTAGTTCGCGAGTGATGCGAGTGGACTGGCGGTAGGTTGCCGATGTGACAATAAGCCGATGCATCCGCTTCATGTCCCAGCCACTGGCCACAAATTCACAGGCCAACCAATCGAGCAGGTCCGGATGCGAGGGCGCCGCCCCTTGCATGCCAAAATCATCCACGGAACGCACCAACCCGTAGCCGAAATAGCTCTGCCAGAACCGGTTGACTACGACCCTCGCCACAAGGGGGTTCTCGCCGTTGACGAGCCAACGAGCGAATTCGAGTCGATTGACGGGCTGCTCGCTACGAGCAACAGCAAAGAGAGCTGGCGCCGCTGGCGACACCTGTTCACCATGCTTGAGGAAGTTTCCTCGCACGTGGATAAACGTCTTGCGAGGCTGTGCTTGTTCTCGCATCACGGGCACATGCGCCGGAAGGGAAACCGGCTGATCCTCGATACGTCGGATCGCCGCCTTCAGATCGGATATCATCTTACCCAACTCGCCGCGGTCCTCCTCGTCAACCATCGCCCGTCCATAAATCCGCACGTCACTCAAACCACCCTCCGCGAATCGATAGTTCTTCGCCTCGAGCGCTCCTCGGTAGCCGCCGCCAATGGCCAGCCGCCGCTCGGCAATGGCGACAGATTTCGGCGCCTGACCAACGACCACGGCAGATGCGTCCTCACTGCCATCGACGAACAGGCGAACCGACTTACCCGCGTCAAATACAAGAGCGACCTGATGCTCGCGGCCGTCATTAACCTGTTGGCTTCCGGAAATCGTCACACCCTCGAACGGGTCGCGTCGTGCAGAAACCCAGGCGAATAGGTGTCCGGGGCGATGGTTCGGCTCCCCCTCTCCGCCAATTCCAAAGAGATAACTGCGCTGCTTGTCTCGCCAATCGTATTTGGACACGATGTCGGCGACGGACTGTGTTGTCCGGATCTTGGCTGTGATCGTAAAATCGCCACTGAGGTTAAACGTCTCTGAGTCGGCCACGACCTCGGGACGGTCCCACTTTCCTAGCAACTGTTCGCCGCCCGATGGCAACTGCGGCGGCGGCAGGCTCTTTCGAGCAGCGATTAGCTCGGTTTCGATCCTCGCACGCTCCTCAAGTTGACCGGGCCTCACATACTGGTAATCCATGTGCGGTCCGCCTTGCTTGAAGCCGGCGCCGCTGTGCTCGACGTTGTTGAAAATGGCGAACAGCGAGTAGTAGTCGCGCTGACTAATCGGGTCAAACTTGTGGTCATGGCATTCGGCACAACTGATGGTCAGGCCCAGCCACACGCGACCAGTTGTGTTCACGCGGTCGACGACCCCTTTGATACGATACTCTTCCACGGGGTAGGTTTGTCCCTTGGCTTGCGGGGCGTTTCGATGAAACGCCGTCGCTAGACGTTGTTCCGCAGACGCGTTGGGAAGCATGTCTCCGGCTAATTGCTCGATCGTAAACTGATCAAAAGGCTGGTTGCGGTCGATCGCGCGAATCACCCAATCTCGATAGGGCCAAATCTCGCGGCGCCCATCGTCCGCGAATCCTCGCGTGTCGGCATACCGAGCCAAATCCAACCAGTCCTGGGCCCGCCGCTCGGCGTAGGCGGTTGTGGAAATGAGCCGCTCGACAAGCCGTTCGTACGCGGTTCCCTTGGTGTCGCGGAGAAATGAGTCGACCTCGCCCATCGACGGCGGGAGTCCGGTCAAGTCGAGGGCTACCCTGCGGATCAACGTTGTGCGCTCAGCTTCGGGCGAGGGCGACAGGTTCTCTCGCTCCAAACGCGCCAGGACAAAATGGTCGATCGCGTTTCGGGGCCAACCTCGATTCATGACCTCTGGAAGCGGCGGACGTTGCGGCAGTTCAAAAGACCAGTGCCGATCGTACTTCGCCCCCGCCAAGACCCAACGACGAAGCGTCTCCCTTTCTGCCGGCGTCAGCGGCTTATGGAGTTCTGCGGGCGGCATCCGTTCCTCAGGATCGCTGTGGAAGATTCGCCTCACGAGTTCGCTGGCTTCGGGTTTGCCGGGTACGATCGCAACCCGATCCGCGGCCGGCTGGGGTCTGTCCAACCGCAAATCTGCCTCTCGCGCATTTCCGTCAGGTCCGTGACACGCATAACAGTGGTCGGCAAGAATCGGTCGTACATCACGATTAAAGTCGGCTGGCTCTCGACTGTGACAGATGGCCGGGAAGGTCAGAAGCAGGGCCAAGCTGAGGTATTCCTTCATTCCCATCCTTCCGCCTACACTCGCTTCCTCTGAAAACACCCTTGTCTGCTGACCAGCCTAGCACGGCGGTCGACGACAGGCGACCGTTGAACCGAATCGTCATCGCCCAGAACGACTAAGCCGTTTGCTTGGCGCGGTCGTTGTTTGAACGCGTTGCATCGAGGTGGCCTTGAGTGGCTGAACGCAGGCGGGCAAAGACCACTTGTTCTTAAGCCGAGGCTGGGCTGACCGATCCCAAGCGATGTGAACCCCGAATGTAACGTGATCGCGCTACTTCAAGATATCAAGTATCGGACCGTGGTCCTCGACGCCTGTCAATCTCGCGTCAAGACCTTGAAAATTGACGGTCAGGCGGCGGTGATCTACGCCCAGACATTTCAAGATCGTGGCGTTGAGGTCGTGAGCGTGGACAGGGTTCTCGGCGACGTTGTAGCCAAAGTCGTCCGTCTTCCCGTGCACGTAGCCGCCCTTGACTCCGCCACCCGCCATCCAGAACGAGAAACAGCGACCGTGGTGATCGCGACCATACACGTCCTTTGTCAACTTCCCCTGGGTAAACACCGTGCGACCGAATTCGCTGCCCCAGACGATCAGCGTGTCGTCCAAGAGGCCGCGCCGTTTCAGATCGACGATAAGCGCCGCCGCCGCCTGGTCAGTATCTTTGGCCATCAACGGCAGGTCCCGTGGGATGTTCTGGTGATGGTCCCAACCGACGTGATAGAGTTGAATGTAACGCACTCCGCGCTCGGCCATGCGGCGGGCCAACAGACAATTGGCGGCGAAGGTGCCGCGGCGACGGGCGTCTTCGCCATAGAGCTTAAAAGTCTCTTCTGGTTCGTCCGCGATATTAGTCAAGTCGGGCACGGACGTCTGCATCCGAAACGCCATTTCGTACTGCCGCGTGCGGGCCTGAATCTCCGGATCGCCGATCCGTTCCGCGCGCGCCGCGTTCAACCGCGACAGGGCGCTAAGCGTTCGGCTCTGCACGCTTGGGGAGAGGCCTGGCGGGTTGGACACACAGAGAATGGGATCGCCAATCGACTGCAGTTTGACGCCTTGATATTGCGACGGTAGGAAGCCACTGCCCCACAGCCGGCTCGCCACGGGTTGCGGCGTTCGCTTGCAACTGCCGATCGATGTCATCACCATGAACGACGGAAGATCATGACAAGGGCTGCCGAGTCCGTAAGTAATCCAAGCGCCAACGCTGGGCCAGCCCGCCAATTGGACCCCAGTCTGCAGCAGCGTTCGAGCTGGATCGTGATTAATCGCCTCGTTGAAGACCGAGTTGATGAGGCAAATCTCGTCCGCCTGCTTGCCCAAATTCGGCAACAACTCAGAGAACCAAGTGCCGCTGTTTCCACATTGCCGAAAGCGAAACTTTGAAGGCGCGATCGGCAGCTTAGCTTGGTCCTTGGTGAAGCCGGTCAGGCGCTGCCCCATCTGAATACTCGCAGGGAGATCCTCGCCGAACTGATCTTTCAGTCGGGGCTTGTAGTCATACAAGTCCAGCTGGGATGCTCCGCCCGATTGAAAAAGATAGATAACTCTCTTGGCGGTCGGCGCGAAATGGCGGATCCCTTCAAGGCCGCCATCCGAGTCGCGCTGCTGAGAGCGACTCGCTACCGCTCGGTCCGCCATCAGACTCGCCAACGCCGCAGCCCCGACGCCGACCGCGCCAGAACGCAGGAAATGCCGTCGAGTTTCCTGGCGAGCGGTCTCTTCGATTGGGTTCATGATTGGACTCCGGCTAAGCAACGCTTAGAAATGAGTGTGCGGTTCTTCTACGACGGCCTTCTCGCGGAACTACTCCTTCGTAATCGTCTCATCGAGATTGAGCAGCAGTCGCGCCAGCGCGGTGTAGGCCGCTAAATCGGTCACGGTCAGCTTCGCATCGGGACTCGACTCACCGACTGCGACCAGCGATTTGGCCGCTTCGGGCGTCGCCTCGTAGAACTTGAGATAGCTTTCAACCTCCTCTTGGAGAATCCGCAGCTCCTGATCGGTGGGTGGACGGCTTGTTGTCAACGTCACGCCATAGGTAACGCGGTCGGCGACGCCATCGCCTCCTTCACGAATCATCCGCTGCGCCAAGTTCCGCGCGGCCTCGACAAACGTGACGTCGTTCAGCAACAGAAGCGCCTGGAGCGGCGTGTTCGTCCGCTGTTGAGTTACCTTGCACGTGTCGCGCTGATTGGCGTCCAACAACGTCATCAACGGCGGCTTGACGGCTCGGCGCCAGAGCGTATAGAGGCTGCGGCGATACAGTTTGTCGCCTGTGTCCGGCTTGTACGTGGGCCCCCCCTTGATGATCTCTCGCCACAAACCGTCCACTTGGTAGGGCTTCACCGGCGGGCCGCCTCGACGTTCGACAAGCAAGCCGCTGACAGCGAGGGCCTGGTCGCGAATCACTGCTGCGGTCAAGCGGAACCGCGGACCGCGCGCCAGTAGGCGATTTTCCGGATCGAGTTCATAGTCAACTCGCTTCGCTTGGCTAAACGGCTGCTTCGTTACGGGCCCCGAAGCCGGGGCGCCGGACGTTTGGAGGAACGTGTTGCTCATCACGATCCGTTTGTGCAACGCCTTCCCATTCCAACCGGACTCCATGAAAGAGATCGCCAAATAGTCGAGCAATTCCGGATGAGAAGGTAGTTCGCCTTGCGTTCCGAAGTCATCCTGCGTCTTCACCAACCCCACGCCAAAATGATGGGCCCAGAAGCGATTCACCGTGACGCGGGCGGTCAGAGGATGCCTATCATCAACCAACCAGCGGGCCAGCCCAAGGCGGTTGTTCGGCCATGATTCATCCATCGGCGGCAACCACGCCGGAGTGGCCGCCGACACCGGTTCGGCTGGAAGATTGTAGGCGCCGCGAGTGAGAACGTGAGTCTGCCTCGGCTCAGCCATGTCGGCCATGACCATCACCTTGGCGCCTGTCTTGAGCATCTTTGTTTGCTTACGCTGGAGAGGGGCAATTTGCCCACGCAGTTCCGAGCTAGCCGCATGCACGTTCTCGAGAAAATGACGGCGCGCTTGAGAACGGTGCTTGTCGTTCCACTTTGCAACGGGTGGTTTGGCAAGCTCCTTGGGGAGTTTCGCCTGTTGCTCCGCATCGAGTTGCGCGACCCACTGTTGAAACGCTTCTTTGAATTCGTCCGTCGCGCCGACTTCGTTCTGCTTCCCTCGCAATTTGCCGAGCACGCTGAAATCGGCCTCGAACGACTCGATGTCTAACAGTCGCGGCACACTCATCATCGGCTGGGCGTTCGAGCCTCCGCGAGCGGACCCTTTTTCGGGCACGTTGTTGAAGAATGCGAAGAGGCGATAGTAATCTGCTTGTGTTTGCGGGTCGTACTTGTGTTCGTGACATTTGACGCAGTTCATCGTCAGTCCGAGAAA
>CAZWOU010000192.1:0-2135 GCA_964635375.1 uncultured Pirellulaceae bacterium
GTCGCCCTCGGCCTGAATAACCGGGAAATCGGACATTCACTGCAGATCAGCATCGAGACGGTGAAGGAACACGTTCAGAACGTGTTGCGCAAGATCGACGTCACGGATCGGACGCAAGCAGCCGTGTGGGCGGTCCGTCAAAGCCTGATCTGAAACAACGCCGCAAGTCCGCTCGACCTTCAACCGACACCGAACTCAAATGCCCAAGCAGAAGACGCTTTCCGCTTTGCTTTTCGTCATCATGCTTTCCGCGTCACACGGGCTCCGAGCCGATGACGGGCAAACGGATAAGCCCACCGCGAAGAGCAAAGCTGACTACACGTTGGCGACTCCCCAAGGCTGGAGGACCGAGCGAATCAGTTTGCCGCCCGCTTTTGCCTCGACGATGAGTTGGAAGGGGCACGAAGACATTCGCTTTGCTCCCGGAATGTTTCAGCAGGACAAAGACGACTTCTTCACCTATTTCGTTCTGTTTTGGATCGAGGGAAAACCTGACCTCGCGAACAAACCGCTGGCGAAGGAAGTCGCCGCCTATTACCAGGGATTGTCCAAAGCGGTCTTGAAATCAAGAACGCCAGGAAAGAAAGCCGACAAAGTCAAGATTTCCTTTCGTCCTGTCGAGAGTGAAGGCAAAGCGAGCGACAGCGTTCCCGACAACACTTCGGACTGGCGTCTGGCGGAACTTCAATGGACCGAGCCGTTTACGACGGCCGCGCCGCAAAAGCTAAGTCTCAAGTTGAAGACGGGCGTTGTCGGAGACCATTCCTTTGTGATCATGCTCGTCTCGCCATCGGAAAAGAAGTCCGTTTGGAAACCGCTGAGGAAGTTGGCCGATGGCCTAAAGTTCAGCAAGTAGCCGCTGAACTTGTCCCCACTGTCCGGATTCGCTGCCCAGATTCGCTGTCCGGATTCGCTGTCTCCGCTCGCTATCTACAAGCGGCGCTCGAAATCCTCGCTTATTGTGACGGTGCGTCGTCTGCGCTTGCCTGAGCGTGCCGGATCGACGATGCTAATGGCCGACCCGAACGACATTCAATTTGCTTGCTTCGCTTTAGCGCCTGGCCCGAGCCCCACCGACTCAATTGCGGTCGCCCCGCAGGCGGAACCGATGACCAAGCACCCAGCCTCACAATCGCCAGCTAGCCCGGCAGCCAACGACGGTCTTCAAGATCAAGCGTCGGCGCCTGACGGAGTCGAACGGCCGAGTTCCGTCGGCTCGGATTCGCCGCGAGCCCCGGCACGCTCCTCACCTATTTTTCGCTACTCGATTCGGACGCTCATCGTTGTGATGTTTTGCGTCGCGGGAGTTGCGGCGTGGTATGGGATCCGGCGTCAACGAATTCAGCGCCAGCTAGACATCGTCGAACCACTCGTGAAGATGGGGGCGGAGACGAAGTCATGGGAGGGCGACGTCGTTGGTATTACGTTTCGTGGATCTGCATCAAAGCCATTCGATCCTACTTCGCTTGAACCACTGGCGGAACTGCCGAATCTTAAACGACTCGTGCTCATCGGGACCAAATGCGACGCCCGGACTATCGGCTACCTAGCCAAGCTCGAACCACTGGAAGTTCTGCTTGTCATGGACGCGGAATTGCCGGACGCCGACTTGTCGCCGCTTGGTGAGCTTGAACATCTAAGTGTCCTTTGGCTGACCAATGCGGAGCTATCCGATTCGTCTCTAGGCGCCATCGGCAAAATGCACAGTCTCCGAATCTTGAACCTGAACGACAATCCGTTGAGCGACGAAGGTTTGATGCGTTTGGCCGGTCTTGTCGATCTGGAACAACTGTTCATGAGTAATTGCGGAATCACAGACAACGGGGTCAATTTGGTCAAGCAGACGCTGCCCAACGTGCAAATCAAGCGCGAGCCATTTGCAGGCCACCAACCATAACGGGTAGGGTCGAGAATGGCGATCGCGGCCAATGACATCTCCCTTGGTGGTTAGCTTAGTCCTGTTTTTCGCGTTCAATTGGGCGAAGTGCGCTCACGACCGATAGGATTAAGACTAAAATCATGTGAGCGAAGTTGGCGAATCAGTGAAGTTGGCGAATCTGAGTATCACAATGCCGAGGTGCGTTTAATGTTCCGTCGATCAATGGGTCTGCTTGTCCTTGTTTTATTGACGCTTC
>CAZWOU010000192.1:2145-9100 GCA_964635375.1 uncultured Pirellulaceae bacterium
AATCCCTTTTGGCAGCTATAACGCCCAGGCGCAAGAGGGCGAGTATCGAACGTTTCGCGACAAGAGTGGGAAGTACGAAATCGAGGCGAGGTTTGTTGAGTTTAAGGACTCCAAAGCTGTCCTTCAAAGCAAGGACGGCAGAACGATCCGCATTTCCATGAGCGCTCTCAGCACAGCCGATCGCAGTTTTGTTCGCGACCGGTTGGCGAAGAAGAGCGAGCCTGCGGGCGAGAATCGCGAGAGCGCTGCCGGGGACTCGACGAGCGATGGCAAGAAACAGAACTGGACGGATTGGCGAGGCGTTGGAAGAACGGGCGTCGTTGAGGCCAGCGGCTTGCTCGACGCGTGGCCCTCTGACGGTCCGCAGTTGCTTTGGCGCTCGAAAGGACTGGGCAAGGGCTATTCGAGTGTTGCGATCAAGGGCGACATGCTCTTCACGATGGGCCGCACCGGCGATGGAGATTCCGAGTTGATCGCCGTCCATTTGCCGGAGGGCGAAGTGATTTGGCGAACCACGGTGCGAGAAGGCGACGAACCGCCGAACTGCACGCCGGTGATCGACGAAGACCGCGTCTATGCGCTGGGGTACAAGGGCAATCTGATTTGTTGCGATGCCTTGTCGGGCAAGGAGCTGTGGAGCAAGAGTTTTGAACGTGATTTGGGCGGCCGGATGATGTCGAAATGGGGGTATAGCGAATCGCCGCTGATCGACGGCGATCGGCTGATCTGCACGCCCGGTGCGTCAAACGCCATGCTGGCGGCTTTGGACAAGAAGACTGGCCGCCCGATTTGGACCACGAGTGTTCCTAGTGGAGCAGGCCCGGCGGGCAAGGATGGGGCCGGCTACTCATCTCCCGTGATCTCCAACGGCGGGGGCGTCAAGCAATACGTGCAGTTGGTCGGACGCGGATTGGTTGGCGTTGACGCCAAGAGCGGCGCCGTGCTGTGGGGATACAACCGCATCGCCAACGGCACCGCAAACGTGCCCACGCCTTTGGTCTTCGGCGACTACGTTTTTGGCTCGACCGGTTACGGCGACGGCGGCTCGGCTCTGCTTAAACTCGAACGCTCTGGGCGCGGGGTTCGAGCTAGCGAAGTTTACTACTTAAGGGGCAAAGAGACCCAAAATCACCACGGTGGAATGGTGATGATCGGCGACCACATTTACATGGGCCATGGGCACAACAATGGCTTCCCGCTTTGCATCGACTGGAAGACTGGACAAGACGCCTGGCGGGAGCGCCGCGGCCCGGGCAAGAGTTCCGCGGCGATCATTGCGGCCGACGGCCACCTCTATTTCCGCTACCAAAACGGAGTCATGGCCCTAATCGAAGCCACTCCGGCCGAGTATCGACTCAAGGGCCAGTTTCGCCTCGCCTCGGTCAACGGGAACAGTTGGCCTCATCCGACTATCTACGGCGGCCGGCTCTACATTCGCGACCAAGACGAACTGTTGTGCTACGACATCAAGCAGTAGGGGATTGTCGTTGCTGACCTCCCCCCGCTGACCTCCTCGTATCCATGAGCGGTTCGATACGCTGCCCTGCAGGGCCCAAAGTGAGTTCGCTCCTCTGGCCTGAAGCTCATGGCGGCTTCTGGTGAACGTGGCTGAGTCGCTCTATGATGGCGGCAGCGGGAACGACAAATCCCATTCCAGCGACACCATTGTTGTACTTAGGCTAGTTCCGATGCCCTCGACGATTGCCCCTGACGTTATCGACCGGTTTCGTGAGATTGTGGGCGCGGAGGGCGTCTTAACGGCCGCGTCGGACTTGATGGTGTACGAATGCGATGGCTTCGTGATGGAGAAGAATAGCCCGGACATAGTGGTCTTTCCTCGCTCGACGGAGCAGGTTGCCGCCATCGTTCGGGTCTGCAATGACGCGGATCTCTGTTTCGTTCCCCGCGGGGCGGGGACGAGTTTGGCCGGTGGGTGTCTGCCGATCGGCGGCGGGGTCATGATCGTCATGACTCGAATGAAGGAAATTGTCGAGATCAATCTGCGAAACCGTTACGCGGTTGTTCAACCGGGTGTCGTCAACGTTTGGCTAACCCAGCGCCTGCGCGGTACTGGTTTTCATTACGCGCCAGATCCGTCCAGCCAGGGCGCCTGTACGCTTGGCGGCAATGTCGCGACCAACTCCGGCGGTCCCCATACGCTGAAGTATGGCGTTACGGTGAACCACGTGCTGGGTGTCGAGGCAGTGTTGGCTGATGGAGAAGTCGTTCAGTATGGCGGTCCTGTTGAGGATCATCCGGGCGTGGACCTAGTAGGAGCCATCGTTGGCAGCGAAGGCACGTTGGCGATCGTGACCAAAGTCTGGGTTCGACTCACCCGCGATCCCCAGGGCTACCGCACGATGCTTGCCATCTTTGAGACCGCGGAGGACGCGACCAACGCCATCAGCGACATCATTGGCGCCGGTATCGTGCCAGCCGCGCTGGAGATGATGGACCAGGGGATTGTTGAAGCTCTTGAGCAGGCCTTTCATTTTGGTTTTCCTCTGGACGCCGAGGCGGTGCTCTTGATCGAGGTCGATGGTCTTGAGGCAGGGCTTGACCAACAGCGCGACCGAATCGTCGAGCTCTGCGACAACCGAGGCGCTCGAGAGATTCGACAAGCTGCCAGCGACGACGAACGGCAGCGATTGTGGAAGTGCCGCAAGCAGGCGTTTGGCGCGATCGGTCGGCTGAGCCCGAGTTACTGCACGCAGGACGGCGTCGTGCCCCGCACCAAGCTTCCGCAAATGCTCAAGCGTATCAGCGAGATCGGCAAGGCTCATCAATTGCGAATCGTCAATGTGTTTCACGCTGGCGACGGCAACTTGCACCCAATCCTCTTGTTTGACGAACGGGACAAGCAACAGACGGCGCGCGTGATCGACGCCAGCCACGAGATTCTGGAAGAGTGCTTAGCCCTGGGCGGGAGCGTGTCAGGCGAGCATGGGATCGGAGTCGAGAAGATTGGCTTCATGAATCGCATGTTTAATCAAAATGACCTTGAGGTGATGGGCCAATTGCGAGATGCGTTCAATCCTCAGAACCGCCTGAGCCCCGGCAAGATGCTGCCGACGGCTGGCGCTTGTGGAATGGAACAAGTTCATCCGGGACGCCGTGCAGCGTTGTAAGCAGGGCGATCCGCTTGAGACGAATTTCTCAACCCGAGTCAACGACGACAACAAGAAAACCGACACCAGAGGACGATCGTTCGTGACTGCAATCGACCTGCTTCCCATAGAAAACAGACTTGAGCCGGCCTCGCTCAAGGAGGTTGCCGAAATCGTTCGTTCGGCCCACGACGCTTCCCGCCCGCTCTATACGATTGGCGGAGGGACGAGTCTCGAGCAAGGCCTTCGCAGCGAAACGCCGGGCGATGCTCTGGATATCAGCCAGCTCAAGGCCGTGATCGACTATCCCGTTCGCGACATGACGATCACCGTTGAGGCGGGCGCGTCGATGTCTGCGCTTGCGACTCGGCTTGCCGAACATGGGCAGGAGTTGCCGATTGACGTTCCATTCGCCAGTTCCGCGACGATTGGCGGCGTGATCGCCTCAAATTGGAACGGACCTCGCCGATACGGGTTGGGGACGATTCGCGATTATGTCGTCGGCATCAGTGCAGTCGACGGCCGCGGCGTGGCCTTCAAAGGCGGCGGGCGTGTCGTGAAGAACGTCGCCGGCTACGATTTCTGCAAACTCTTGACGGGCTCATTCGGATCCCTGGCTGTCATCACACAAGTCACTCTTAAGTTGCGCCCCTTGGCCGAGTCGCGTCGCGCCGTTGTGACCGTGTGCGAGAATCTCGAGTTGGCCGAGGCTATCCTGGAGGCGCAAGCCGATACGCAGGTAACGCTCGCCGGATTGGAGCTGCTGGCCGGACCTGAGTGGTCTGGCCAGACCGCGGCGATGTGCGACGACCTGGCGGCTCCCGCCTGCCTGGTGGTGGCGTTGCTAGAAGGGTCAGCCGTTGAGGTCGATTGGATGACCGGGCAATTGGAGAAGGAGTGGCGAGCTCGCGGGGCGAGCGGGATTGAGACGCGGACAGGGGATCCGCTTCAGAGTTTGCGCGAGTCATTGCTTTCTGTATCCGCGTCGAAGCAATGGGCGCTTTCGCTGAAGGCTCGCCTTCGTCCCAGCGGTGTGACGTCATTTGTCGAACAAGTCCAGTTTGTCTCGCCCGACGCGACCCTGCAAGCTCACGCGGGCAACGGGATCGTGTTGGCGAGCGTTCCGGCGATTTCAGATTCTACCGGACTCCAACGCCTGGTTGATCGCTTGCAAACGTTGGCCGAGAACTGCGGCGGCGGTGCGGTTGTGCATGCGTGCTCCGCGGGAACTGAGCTAAATCGAAAAGCGGTTTGGGGCGCGGACGCTTCGTCGCGAATGATGCAATCCGTGAAGCGTCAATTCGATCCCAAGAACCTACTCAACCCTGGCCGCATCTAGACCATGAACCAGAACGAACAAACCGTCGGCGCCTCGATCGACTACGAACGGTTCTTGGATTGCGTCCACTGCGGACTCTGCACGGCGGCTTGCCCGACGTATGTGGAGCTTGGCGACGAGAACGATAGTCCCCGCGGCAGAATCTACTTGATGCGCAATGTTGTCGATGGCCGTTTAGCATTGTCGCCCGAAGCTCGCCGTCACCTAGAGCTTTGCCTCGATTGCCGAGCTTGTGAGTCAGCTTGCCCGTCGGGAGTGCAATACGGCAAGTTGATTGAGCCGTTCCGCGTGGACATGGAGTCCATGGGGCGATCGAGAAAGACAACGGATTGGTTCCATCGTTGGATTCTATTCGGTTTGTTTCCCAGCCGAAGCCGGCTGGCTTGGTCTTTGGCGCCAGCTCGACTGGCTCAGCGACTCGGTTTATATCAGGCGTTTATTCGGACGGGACTTTGGAAGTGGCTCCCCGCGAGATTGGGTCGTTTGTCGACGCTCTTGCCTCGATTGACAAAAACTCTGCCGCCGTTGCCTGAACGGCTTCCCGCGATCGGCCCCCGTCGTGCCAAGGTCGCCCTGTTCCAGGGGTGTGTCGCCGATGCGATGTTCCGCTCGACCCACTGGGCATCCGCTCGCGTCCTCCAGCAGAACGGTTGTGAAGTCGTGATTCCTCGGCAGCAAGAATGCTGCGGCGCCATTCATTTTCACGCGGGGAGTAGCGAGCCGGCTAGGCAACTGGCCGACCGCAACTCGCGGGCTCTGCTGTCGGAGGACGTCGATGCTGTGATTCTCAACGTCGCCGGATGCGGTTCGATGATCAAAGAGTACGGTCACCTGTGGGATTCGGCCGAAGGCGTCGGCGATCAGCCCGCCCGCGAATCGTTGGCCGCCAAGACGAAGGACATCACCGAATTCTTGGACGCGCTCGGCTTGATCCCGCCGCTGGGCGAGCTTCCCATGAAGGCGACCTACCACGACGCCTGTCACCTTGCCCACGCGCAGCAGATACGGGATCAGCCTCGCAGGTTGCTCAAACAGATCCCCGGCCTGGAGTTGGTCGAATTGCCCGAGTCCGAGATATGTTGCGGAGCGGCTGGGACCTACAACATTACCCAACCCGATATGGCTGATCGACTCGGGGCCAGAAAGCTTGAGCACATTCGCGGCACAGGTGCTCGCGTTGTGGTGACCGCGAATGCGGGCTGTCTCCTGCAAATTGCCAGACAGGCCAGAATGGAGGGCGACCCGCTATCCGTCGTACACCCCATCGACCTGCTCGACTTGAGCTATCGCCGAGAATCATTTCCCATCTAGGGTGTCCGGTGGCCTTCGCTTCATGACGGTTGCCCTATGCCCTATCGGCAGTTGCGCCGTGCCCTATCGACAGTGGCGTCGCGAAGGCTTGGCGAAGCGGCGCGCTGCGTTGGTCAAAGCATTCGACTTCAAGTCGAAGCAATGCCTGTTGGGTCCTTCTCAACGACGGCCGTTCGGCTTGATCTTTGGCCATCAGGCGTTTGATAAGTCGGGCGCAGGTATCGGAGAGGTGAGGCGCGTGTGAGCGGACGTCAGGCGGCGGGGTCGATCGGTGGGCCGCGGCGAGTTGGGGCGCGTCGTCGGCGACGTAGGGGCGTTTGGACGTAAGCAGTTCAAATGCCACCACCCCCAGGCTGTAGAGGTCGCTGGCGGGCGTTGGCGAGCCGCCATCGTGAATCTCGGTCGCCGCGTAGGCTGGCGTAGCGAGCATGAACCGACTGGTTTTCTTGGCCGAGCTGAATTGGCTGGCGAAACCGAGATCGATCAGAGTCGCGTGATTGTCTGCGGCTACCATGACATTGGCCGGCTTGATGTCGCCATGGGCGTAACCGGCGCTATGCAAGACGTCGAGGGCCGATAGGACTTGCCGCAGAATCGCGAACGCCAAGGACGGGGGCGCAGGTCCCCAGCGGCGAATGCGTCCGTTCAAGGCGCCACCGGCGAAGTAGGGAAAGACCAAGTAAGGATCGCTCCCCCAATCGGCCTCTAGAAGTGCGGGAAGGTGGGGTCCTGCCGCGGCTGAGCACGCGGCCGCCTCGTTACGCAGCAAGCTCCGCACCAACTTGGCGGAGACGCCGGGGCTCCCGCACTTGACCACATAGTCTGAAGGCCAATCCTCGCCTCGGTTACTGGGCCGAGCTCGGAAGACGCGAGTCGCGCGGCCCTCGCCCAGAAGGCACGTGTGATGCCATCGTCTTGGCGTAGCGTGACGGGGTTGGAGTGAATCCAGTTGTCGCGAGGGTTGGCGAGTCTTGGTCATTGCGTTCTGGATGCGAACTACTGGAAGGCGTTGCGGGGCGGTTGGTCTATCCGTTATCGGCCGCCCAACTTTCTCTCGTACAGTCTTTCCCCCTATCCGGCCTAATCCGTTCATTCGTTCCACACGTGCGCCCTTGAGACTCGGCGGCTGGCACTCTAAAATCCGGGAACGCTATCAAGAAACGACACCTGCACGTTTCGGGCGATCATTGACCTCGGA
>CAZWOU010000192.1:9200-12877 GCA_964635375.1 uncultured Pirellulaceae bacterium
ATGGTCCGGCACAGTACAGACTTGACTCGAAACAGACACAGGAGTGACGCATGTTGATCAGACGAACTCATTCGCTCGACCGGCTTGCGCTGGCTGCGATTCTGCCCGCCCTCGCGCTGCTTGCCATAGTTGGCTGCGGCGGACAGCCGAGTTACGAGGCGATTCCGGTTGTGAATTCGGGGAGCGAAACGACAAACACGACGAGCGGCGATGAGACGAATGCCGAGCCCAAAGAGCGGCTGGCGGTCGCGTTCGTCACGAACCAGATCGCCGATTTTTGGAATATCGCCAAGGCGGGGTGTAAGCAAGCCGAGAAGGACTTTGACGTCGACGTCGACGTCCGAATGCCCGCAGAAGCGACCGCTTTTGAGCAGAAGCGAATTGTCGAAGATCTACTCAACTCGGGAATAAAGGCCATCGCTATCAGCCCAATCGACGCTGAGAACCAGAAGGGGTTGATCAACCATGTTGCCTCCAGTATTCCCCTGATCACCCATGACTCGGATGCTCCCGACACGGATCGGCTAATGTATATAGGGATGGACAATTACCGGGCTGGGCGAATGTGTGGAACGCTGGTGAAGAAGGCCCTTCCGGAGGGCGGCAAGGTGATGTTGTTCATTGGCCGTTTGGAACAAGACAATTCGAAACACCGGCGGCAAGGCGTGATCGACGAACTGCTCGATCGCAACGAAGACAGTTCGCGATTCGACCCCGTTGATGCGCCAATCGTCGGCGAGAAGTACACCATCATCGGAACCCTAACCGATGGCGGCAAGCAGGATGACTGCAAGCGAAAAGCCGAAGACGCTCTTAACACCTACCCCGAAATGAACGGAATGGTTGGGCTTTTTGAGTACAATCCGGTCGCCATTTTTCAAGCGGTGAAACAGGCGGACAAGCTTGGCAAGGTGCAGATCATTGGGTTTGACGAAAACGAAGTGACGTTACAAGCCATTCGCGACGGTCATTGCGTTGGCACCATCGTTCAAAACCCCTTTGAATACGGTTATCAATCGGTCGCCATGATGGTGAAGCTGATTCAAGAGGGCGAAGCCGCGTTGCCAGAGAATCGCTTGGTTGACATCCCCGCTCGAGCGATCGTGAAGGAAAACGTCGACGATTTTGCCGACGACCTGAACGCCAAAAAGGGCGACTGAAGGCCGATTGCGGGCCCCAGAGGCGGAATGACGCGAGCTTCGAGATCGTTCGAGGGCGAATTGACGATTGCCGGCATCGTATGGGATGCGAAACTAAACTGGCTTTGTCTCTTCAAGTTCCGCGCGGTGTATTGTCGCGATTCGGCGTCCGTGTCCGCTTCTTTTCTTGTCTCCTGAGTCGTCTGGGCGTTTTTCCCTGGCTCGGCAATTTCATCACGATCCTCGTGGAATTAGAATCGACTGGATGCAAACGCCCGCGTCACCATTGCTTGAAGTCTGCTCCGTTGGGAAACGGTTTCCTGGCGCGCGAGCGTTACATCAGGTCGATATGACCTTGAACAAGGGCGAAGTGGTCGCGGTCATCGGCGAGAATGGTGCGGGCAAGAGCACTTTGATGAAGATTCTCGCTGGCGTTCAACAGCCGGACACGGGCCACGTGAAGATCGATGGTGAGCGAGTCACCATCGAGAATGTTCAGAAGGCTCTGCGATTGGGCGTGGCGCTGATTCATCAGGAACTGAACTTCGCCGAGAACCTCGATATTGGTTCGAACATATTCTTGGGGCGCGAACCCAGGCGACTCGGGTTTATCGACCAAGCCAAAATTCGTCGAGACTCAGCGCGATTCCTCGATTTGATCGGCCTCGATGTCTCACCATCGCATACCATGGGCGACCTGACGATCGGCCGACAACAGATGGTCGAAATCGCCAAGGCCATCTCGGTTGACGCGCGCGTGCTGATCATGGATGAGCCCACATCGAGCCTCTCGACTCGGGAGACTGAGGCGTTGTTTGCCCTCGTTCGAGATCTTCGATGTCGCGGTGTGAGCATTATCTATATTTCTCACCGCCTGCGGGAGGTCAAGGCACTAGCGGATCGCGTGGTCGTCTTGCGGGATGGTGAGAACGCCGGCGAATTGGCGAAGGCGGAAATCAACCACGATGCGATGGTCAGCGCGATGGTCGGTCGAGATGTTTCGCAATTCTACTCGCGAACTTCACATGAAACGGGCGACGTGGTGCTCGACGTCAAACAGCTGCGCACTCCTGCATGGCCTCAACACGCCCTCAGTTTCCAGTTGCGAGCCGGTGAGATCGTCGGGCTGTTTGGGCTCGTTGGCGCCGGCCGCACCGAGCTGCTGCAAACCCTGTTTGGGATTGATCCGCCTATCGGCGGTGTGATTGAGGTCGGAGGGCGGACACTACGAGGCGGGAGCGTTCGCCAGGCCATTGCGGCCGGCATGGCCCTGGCGCCTGAAGACCGCAAGAGTCATGGCGTGGTGCTCGATATGATCGTCAGGCACAACATCAGCTTGGCCGGATTGCGACGTAATGCGAGGCCGCTCGGTTTCCGCCGCGGCCTTCGAGAAATTGAGGATTCGGAGGCTTGGGTCGAACGCTTGAAGATCAAAACGCCTAACGATCGTCAAGTCGTACGTTTTCTCTCAGGCGGCAATCAACAGAAGGTCGTGCTGGGAAAGTGGCTGTCTCTTTCGCCTCAAGTCCTCCTCCTCGACGAGCCGACTCGGGGGATCGACGTCGGCGCCAAAGAGGAGATTTACAGGCGTATGGAGTCGCTTGCAAAAGAGGGTATGGCGATTCTCTTCGCCTCCGGTGAGATGGAAGAGATCTTCGGTATGGGAGATCGCACCTTGGTCATGCATGAGGGCCGTATTAGCGGTGAACTGCACCATGATAAACTGAGCGAGGAGTCTATTATGCAATTGGCAACAGGCAACGAAGACTAAGGCAGCAACCAGGTCTGGCGAAGTTGCACTCGCGAGATCAGTGAAACTCAAGATGGGATTGACCGCCCCCGCGGCCAAATGAGGAACGTGCTCGAATGAACGCCAAAGTGATCGGCATCTTCGTCCTATTGTTGCTGTTGTGCGTATTTCTTTCTCTCGCCGCACCGGCTTCATTCTTGGGCGGCAACAACATCGAAAACTTGGCGCGTCGAACCGCCATGTTCGGAATCCTTGGAATAGGCGTTTGCTTCGTTATCATTACTGGCGGCATTGACCTCTCCATTGGCTCAACCGTGTGCCTCTGTGGGATCATGCTGGCCATTTTTCTTCGCGTGGACTACCTGCCCCCGGACGACCAGAGTGTGCTCGCCGTGCAGGCCAACTCGAAGCAGGTCTTTCTCAACCCTTGTGACGGCCAGTTTCGCGAAGGCGATCGAATTCGATTCTATAACGGAGTCCGCGCCAGCAAGAAGATCGTTGGAGTGACTCAAGCGGACACCGGAATGATGGTGCTGCCCAGTGGCGAGACCGTTCCGGGAACGCGGCTCGTCGTGGACTCGGCGTTTTCCGTGGATGATGAGGCGGGGCGAATTGCCAAGGTCTTTCCGACGCTTGCCTATGACCCAGGCGGTGAAGGCCGGGAAGCGACGGTGACCATTGATGGCGACCACAGCTATCTACGCGCTCGCGACCAGATTCACTTTATCGATGCGGACACAGCACGCAAGAAGAGAGAGTACACGGTTCTTCACAGTCGAGTGCAGGAC
>CAZWOU010000193.1:0-12869 GCA_964635375.1 uncultured Pirellulaceae bacterium
GGATTGCTAAAGAGCAATGTGGCGAGCAACGCAATGATCGGAATTCGTCTTGTCATGATGGGGTCTCGATTGTTGGCGGGAGGCGCAGAAGGAGAGAAGGTGCGGCGAGTTCATCTTGACGGCTCGCGCAACCAAATGGCGTTCAAGCCACAACGAAGAGTATCCCCGACAGAACTTGCTCGAACAATCCAGTCGACGCGATTTTCCCTGGTTTCAGCTTCTCTGGCCCCCGCTCAGGGGTTCTCTCGACGCCGTTCATCGAATTGGGGAATTCGCGGCGACTAAGCCCTTGGCCTAAGGCAAGGATTCAATGGTTTCCAATATCGCTTGAGAGTTCACGATGATAGCCAGCCCCAGGCGTTTGCGGATCTTTCCTTGTTGATAAATCAACGCATATTGTTCATCAATGAAATGTTGTCCGTGAACTAGACCGATGACTTTGACTTGCGCGGGGTGATTTCCCATCGGTTCATAGTAGACGGGGCCACCGCTATCGCCCTCAAATGTGTTGAAGTCGACCAAGAACCTTCCTTGCTTCGTGTATGGTCTCAGGGGGAAGCCAGCCACACATCCAAGGCGAGTCAGCGGGAAGCCTGCTTTGCTGGGCTTAAAATGTGAGGCGTGGGGAAATCCCACACAGCGGATCAGCGAACCGGGTTCGAGCCCACTTGCCTTCCAATCATCGCCATTGGCCAAAACGCTCAGGGGCAGATAAGAAACCAGTCTGGCGGGCAGCTTGAGGCTCATGACCGCGATATCTTGTTTGGGATGTTTTTGAAACAGCGGCTTATTGTCCTTGCGGATTTCAATCTTGGTCGGCATTGGCGCCCAATCCCCATTTTCCCCTTTTTTCCGCAGTACCAGCGTCGCCTGATCGCCGTCCATTTTTTCAAACGCGTGGGCCGCTGTCACCAACAACAAATTCGTCCCTTCGCTGTCGGAAGGATCGGGCCGACCGATGATGAACGCGCTCCCGCTCGTTTTCGGATGTTCCAAACGATAAGTGGCAAGCACAACCTGCGTTCGCAGGCTTGGTGAATCTGCATGAGAAACACTCGACAGCACAAGATGCCCCATCGAACAGATCAGGAAGAGTCTTTGGATAGTGGGAGCGAGTGAATCGCTGTCAGTGTGGAATCGAGTAGTCAGCATCGGGGCAATGCCTCGCTTTGCGTCAATTGAAACAGAAAGATCGGATACACGCTCGGAGCTGAAGTGATCTTCGAAGTAGATCGGCTTGCGGCTACAAGCACGCTGGTCCAGTTGAAGTGAAAACGACCTCACCGGCCTTCGGAAGCGAATTTCTCGACCACAAGTCCAACTTGGCGGCGACCCTGGGCTTCATGCGCCGAGCTCGAGACGATTCGCTCGAAGCGCATTTCTTTTCGCCACCACAGAACGAACCCAAAGTATCCGCCGCGAGGTCCGACCCCGCAACCTTCGGCCTCTGGAAATCGGTGGCGAAATTGCGCAAGTGCTAGACGCGCAAGGGGATTATGGCCCGGAATGCGGGTCCAACATGACAAACCTCGTGCGTGGCTGCCATGAGAAGAGTTCTTGCCGTGAGGCGAGACGCGGTCCACGTTGTTCGCCCGGTGGGCTGCCGCGACCAGCGTCTGCGGCTAGAATTTACGACAGCAACGCGCCGGCAACGCTGACCAGTGGCTACTTCGCGCACATTGCGATCACGGGATCAACCTGCGGTTCGCAGAGCACGCGCCGTTCATCACCATTTGATACCTGAGACGTCATGACCATCAAAACACTCGCCGCGACCGCGGCAATTCTCTCGGCGTCGTGTGTCGCTCGCGCTGACGAAGCGCCGGTTGCGGACTTCGCTACGACCAAGGCTCCGCATTATGAGGTTCGCGGCGGGCTCAAGAACGCCCAATTGCGCATCGCCAAAGAGAAAGCGGCCCGTGTTGCATTCGTCGGCGGGTCAATCACTGAGGGGAACGGCTGGCGACCGCTTGTCTGCGAGGGACTGTCGAAACGTTACCCGGAAACAAAGTTTGATTTCATCAACGCTGGCATTTCATCGACGTGTTCGACCACTGGCGTACATCGATTGCAGACGGATGTGTTCAGCAAGGGTCGCGTCGACCTGCTCTTCGTCGAGTTCGCCGTTAACGACAATCAGGACGCTGGCCACGACCATGCCACCTGCATACGCGGCATGGAAGGTATCTTGTGCCAGGCTCGTAAGCACAATCCGAACATTGATGTCATCTTTGTTTACTTTCCCAACGCAGGGCACATCAAGACGATCAACGAAGGCGCGATGCCGCATGAGATCGTAGCCCACGAGAAAGTAGCAGCCCACTACCGCGTACCGGTGGTCAATGTTGCCGCCGACATCGCGCTGCGGATCAAGTCAGGCGAGTCGAGCTGGCAGGTGTATGGCGGCACCCACCCGAAGCCGGCGGGGAGCAAGATGGTTGCTGATCGCATCAGTGAGCTATTCGACGTTGCCTGGGACTCGGCGCCGACTCAGTTGATCGACCATCCAGCGCCAACTGCCCAACTGGACCCATTGAGCTACACCCGTGGGCGATTCTTGCCGCTGGAGAAAGCCAAGCTTGGCGATGGCTGGACAATCGATCAGCCGAATTGGAAAGCGATCAAGGGCGGCAAACGTGGTCGCTTTACCGCCATCCCGATGCTCACCGCGAGTGAGCCCGGGTCGACGCTCTCGCTGCCCTTCCGTGGCTCGGCCATCGGCGTGTATGTCGTCGCCGGACCAGATGCGGGGACGATGGAATTCAGCATCGACGGCGAGGTTTTCAAGAGCGCCGACCTCTTTCATCGTTTTAGCCGCGGCTTGCACTATCCGCGCACGGTGACATTCGCGGCGGATCTCAAGCCAACTGACCACACCTTGACTCTGCGCGTCGCTGAGGGAAAGAACAAGAGCAGCTCAGGGACTGCAATACGGATCATGCAGTTCACTGCGAACTGAGCGTTGCTCGGAAGTACATTCGAGGTCGTTGGACGTCAGATAGGGCGCTGTTTCTGGATCGGCCAAACCGAACGGGTCACTGAATGCCTGCAAAGCGATTTGTGGTTGTGGTGAATCCACAGTCGGGAACTCGGCGCGGAATGGCCGTGCTGGAGTCGGTGCGGCCGGTGTTTGCCGCCGCTGGAGCCGAATTGGACGTGCGAGCGACCTCGCGAGCCGGACACGCGCATGAGCTGGCCAAGACGATCAATCTAGAAGAGTACGACGGCGTCTGTGTGGTGGGAGGCGATGGCACGATCCACGAAACGGTCGGCGGATTGATGCAGCAGAACAATCCGATCGCAACGCCTCTGGCCGTGATCCCGGGCGGAACTGGGAATTCGGTCTCGCGACACTTGGGGCTTTCGGGACCGCTCGACGCAGCTCAACGCGTCATTGCCGGCAACATTCAAGACCTCGATGTAATTCGAGTTTCGACGAGCGGCGAGACTATGTACAGCGTCAACATTGTCGGTTGGGCCGGCGTCGTTGACATCAATCGAACGGCCGAAAGATTGCGAGCGTTAGGTCCTCCGCGATATACGTTGGCTGCGCTGTCTCACATTCTCCGCGCCAGACGACGTCATGCGACGATTGTCCTCGATGGCCGCACGTTCGACGACGAGTTTCTGTTTGCTATCGCCTGCAATACCCAGTTCACCGGTAGAGGAATACGACTCGCTCCGCGTGCGGATACTGGCGATGGCAAGATCGATGTTGTCCTAGTGCGCCGCACATCGCGAATGCAACTCGCGAAGCTGTTCCAAAGAGCCCGTGACGGTTCGCACCTCTCCTTATCGTGCGTCGACTATCATCAAGTGCGGTCATTCAGCATTACATCCGACGGTCCTGACCCGTTGAACATTGACGGCGAATTGAAAGGAACGACGCCTGTGTCGGCGGAGGTCATGCCCGCTGCGCTGCGGATTTTCGTTTGAGCAACGACTCGCTTCGAGCTTGGGCGGCGAGAGAGGATTGGCGCCATGAGTCCCCGTTTGTCACTTGAGGCGGCTACGCCGGGTTGTCCGGGCCAACCGTCTCGTCATGAACAACTGGAATCGTGCAATCGATCAACAGCCAACTCGCCGCACACAAGAGGTACACAGCGGCCGCAGTCAGGAACACGCTGGTCCAGTTGACGTACTCGGCAATATAGCCGTACATCACCGGCGCCGTGATCGCGCCAAGTCCAGCAACGGAATTATTGAAGGCGAACACCGAGGCGGACTTGTTACCGCCAATATCGGTGACAGTTCCCCAAGTCGTCGTCAGGCTCCAATCGGAGAAGAACTTGACGAAGAACAACATCCCGCAAAAGTACTGAGGCGAATCGTACCAATAGAGCGAGCCCAGCAGCAGTGTTCCGGCGACCCCTTTGCCGGTCAGGCCCACCAGTCTCCGCGACCAGCGTCGGTTCCCTGTGCGGCGAATCATTTGATCGTTGAGCCACCCGCCCATGGCGCCGCCCAAAGCGCCGCCGAGCAACGGTAAGGCTGAGTAGAAACCCATCTCCTTGAACCGCAACTCGTGAACTTCCCAGAGAAACAGTGGAATCCAGGCGGAGAAGACGTTGTCGGCCACGGTGCTGAGAATCGTCTGAACATTGAGGGCCAGTAGATTTACGATTGCACGAGGCCTCATGCGGCGGAACAACTGTCGAAGCCCGGGCCGAGCTTGTTTGACGCCGGGCAGACTCTCCCTGGAGTCGTCGGCGATGAGCGCCGCTTCGGCCTCGTTCACAGCTGGATGGTTTGCCGGGGAGTTTCGAAATGCCAGGGCAAACAGAATCGCGTGCCCTATTCCGACGCCCATCATCACATAGGCGACCGTTCTCCATGGAATGTTGAGGACACCGAGCAACAAAGCTCCGATCACCAAGTTTGCGGAGAGACCGCCGAACCGACCAAAGAAGACGCCCACCCAACCTTGGACCGTTGTCCTAACCGAGCGGGGAAACCAAGTGCGCGTGATTCGGCTCTGGGCCGCAAAAGCCGCCGACTGCCCCACTCCTAATAGAACTCGCGCTGACCACATGTGATTCGCTGTCGGCGCCCACGCGTGCATACCCAACCCAATCGACCAGACCGCGATCATGACTCCCAAAATCAAGTGAACGCCGAGCATGTCCGTCGCCACGCCGAGTGGGATTTGAAACACGGTGTAGGCCATCGAAAAGGCGCTATCGAGTAGTCCCAGGTCGTCCTTCCCTAAATCCCACTGCTCAGCCAGCTTGGGCTTAATGAGCGCGAATAGATAACGATGAAGATAGAGTAGCCACGATGTCCCGCAGGCGATCGCGAATACGTACCGCCTAAAATGGGTTGGCGGTTCTTGCTTGAGAAGTGGCGTAGTCATGGCATTTCCAGACTCAGATCAATCGCGCCCCAAGACCTCACCCACTCGCGAGCACACCAAGGCAATCTCGGCATCCGTCATTTCGATCGCATCGATGTGGATGTATCCCTCGTCCACATGATGGGCGCGAACCACGACCGTCGGGTCGCCTTGAGCCAACGCGTCGCGGAGATCTGAAGCGGTGTGACCGGTGACGTCGGGGCTTGGCGTCAATCTAACTCGTGAGAAAGGACAACCGTTCGGATCTGGATCGACAATCAGATCCAGGCCGGCCGTGTTTGCCAAACGCTCGAGGATCACTTGTGTCTTACGGTTCTGTTCAGCGGACCAAGCCTCGATGTCCTGTGATCGGCGGTACTCAATCGCCGCCATTGCGCCGATAATCGCCTCCTTGCCGGCCTTCATGGGGCGCCCGATTCCTCGATTTTGAAGAGACACGGCGTCCACTAGAGCTCGCCGCCCGGCCACAACTCCAGCTGTGGTGGAGCAGAGGTACTTATGTGCGCTCGTCAGCACGAGGTCGGCACCGGTTGCCACAAGCTCCGCTATCCGCTGGTCCTGGGCGGCTCCGTCGACGATGACTGGCGCGCCAAACTCGTGGGCCAGCTTGACGACTTGAGACAACTCGACCCAACCGTAACGCACGGTGTGATGCGATTCGACATGGACCACCGCCGCAACACCACCGCGCGCCAGTTCGTGTCGAAGTTCGTGCGTTGTGCAGCGATTGACAACGCCCACTTCGGTCACCTTGGCGCCGGCCAACCTGATCGCCTGCGTAATCGGGTTTCCATAGTTGATGCAATGCCCTTTTTGAATCAGGATCCGATGGTCCATTCCGCTCGTGTCAGGCAACTGCAGGACTTTGGCGATGTCGTTGCCGGTCATGGTCGCAGCCACGCCAAGCGTAATCCCGGCTGCCGTGCAGGCAGTCACGCAGCCGCTCTCGGCGCCGCTCAGTTGAGCGATCGACCGACCAGCGGCCGCCTGCAATTCATCAAGTAGGAAAAAATGACGAAGCGATTCCGCCGCCGCCTCGGCAATTTCAGGCAACACGATCGCACCAGCGAGGTGGGTCATCTTGCCGCAGGCGTTGATAACGCGTGTCAGTCCGTAACGTTGGTGCAAATCCACGGCCGCCTCTGGTCGATTGAAAACGTGACCGCCGAAGCCGCTTGCTTGGCGAACAACGATGGCGTCAAATTACAGTCTGGTAGCCGCGTATGATAACGGTGTTGAATTCGATAGTCGAATTCCCGTCGTCGACCCCAATGGCATGCACGTGCCAAAGCGGTTTGCGATCCATCGACATCCTCTGAACGGATTGCAGCCCGTCTTCGATCTCGATTGATTCCTTTTGAACCGATTCCTGGAACGTCCCTAGGCCTATTTCGGAACGCCAAAGTTGAATTGCGACATCCTCATTCGCGGCGGCGAAGTGATCGACCCTTCACAGGGACTGCGTGGGATGTTTGATATTGGCATCTGTAGAGGCCAGATTGTCGCGCTGGCGGAAGAACTGAACATCGAAGCAGCTCATGTGGTCTCAGCTGACGGCATGTTCGTCACGCCCGGGCTGATCGATCTCCACATGCATGCCTACACCCATTCGCCCTTTGGCCTCGAACCAGACCCGCTCTGCGCCGCGGGAGGCGTCACCACCTTGCTGGATGCGGGCACTGCGGGTTCGTACAATTTCGGCGCCTTTCGGCGAGACGGCATTGATCGTTGCAAGACCGACTTGCTGGGTCTCGTCAATCTGTCGTGCATCGGCCTTGTCGCCGCGAACTTGGGAGAACTCATTGACCGCCGCTATGCTGATCCGGATGGCGTCGTCGAGACGATATGCCGCCACCCGGATGTGGCTGTCGGAGTGAAAATCCGCGCCGGCAAGCACATCATCGGCGAAGGGGAGCAGGGCTGGGCGAATCTCAATGATGCAATTCGGGCTGCTCGTGATTCCGAAACCTGGCTCATGGTACACATCGGCGAATGCCCCATGTCGATTCCCGATCTTTGTGATGCCTTGTCGCCCGGCGATTGTGTGACGCATTGCTTTAAGGGCGGCGGAACGCGAGTGACGGACGAACACGGGAGGATTTACTCGGCCGTCCGCGATGCGGCTCAGCGGGGCGTCATATTCGATGTGGGACACGGGTTCGGCAGCTTTCAATGGGACGTTGTTCAGTCGGCGCTCGAGCAGGGTTTTGAACCTTCCACGATCAGTACGGACCTGCACACCAAGAATCTGCATGGTCCGGTCTTCGACATGCCGACCACCATGAGCAAGTTTCTCATGTTGGGCGTGCCGCTCGAGCGAGTCATCGAAATGTCGACAACTCGGCCGGCGAAAGTCCTTCGACGCGATGGCGACATCGGCACACTTCGCGTCGGCACAGTAGCCGATGTCGCGGTGTTTGAAAAACACGACGGCCGGTTCTTGTTTAACGACAGCTACGGTCAGCATCGCATTGGAAGCGAGCTGTTGACGGCCTTCGCCACAATTCGCCGGGGAGAACTTCTGCCTGGAAGCGGGAGCCCGCCCTCCAAACATTCCGCGTGCAGATAATCGCCCCCTGGGGATTCAGCCAAATCGTAACTCGCCCATGGACAGACAAATGGATGGATCGCCATTGCGAGTTGTGGTTGCCGAGCTAAAGCAGGAAACCGCAACATTCAATCCAGTCCCAACCCGTTACGCGGATTTTCGCGTGTGTCGGGCTGCAGACATTCCGCTCGCTTACGGTTCAACTCGCACTGAATTGTCGGGTGCATTAGATGTCTTCCAACGGGAAGAGATTGAAGTCCTGCCTACCTTCGCCGCTGCGGCTGTTTCTGGCGGTCGTGTGGAGAAGACGGACTTAGATCGCTTGTTGAATGAATTGTTGGAAGCGGTCCGACCTCATGCTCGCGCGGACGGATTCTATATCGCACTGCATGGCGCCATGGCAGGCGTAGGGGAAGACGACCCCGAGGGCCGACTGCTGGAGGAATTGCGGCGAGTCGTCGGGCCCGCTCCGGTCGTCGCATCGATTGACTTGCACGCGGTCCTCACCGAACGCATGCTCTCTGCGGCTGACATGCTGGTCCCTTATCACACCTACCCGCATGTCGATCACTTCGAAACGGGGCAACGCGCATCGCGAATCTTGCTGAGGCTCATTCGCAGTGAGATACGCCCGACGACGGCGCGAGTCGCTCTTCCCATGCTCGTTCGGGGCGACGAGTTGCTCACAGCCACAGGCTGTTTTGGCGAGGCGATTCAAGAATGCCAGCGAATCGAACAGTCTGCCGGCGGCTTGATCGCGGGAGTCGTCATCGGGAATGCTTTCACCGACGTCCCATCGCTCCAATCTAATGTGCTTGTCACAACCGACGATGATGAACACCGGGCCGCCGTGGAAGCCGACCGAATTGGGAAGTTCATGTGGGATCGCCGCGAGATGTTTCAGGCCTCTTTGACGCCGGTTGACGAAGCGATTCGCTTGGCTGAAGACACGGACGGCTTGACGGTCTTTTCAGACGCGGCCGACGCGACGGCCAGCGGTGCATCCGGCGATAGCAACGCAATTCTCCGCAAGTTGCTCGATCGAGGTTACTCAGGCGCAGCACTGCTCGCCATCGTCGACGCTCCCGCGATTGAGCGCGTCTTTCGCGCCGGTGTCGGAGCGACTTTGCAGACGCCGATCGGAGGCGCCTGCGACCCCGAGCGTTTCCAGCAGATCGAAATCACGGCGAACGTCAAATCGCTGCACGATGGGCAATTCACTTACGAAGACGGAACACAAGCAGTCGCTGGGCGAGTCGCCGTTATCAAGGTTGGGCGAATTCATATCCTCGTCACCGAACGTCCTGTCTACGTCGTTGGACGCCGAGTCTTCCAACAGCATGGGCTGGAACCCGAGGATCATGACATCGTCGTCGTAAAGTCGCCCAACGGATTTCGCACCTGGTACGAGAGTATCGCGAGTCGCATTGTGGCTGTTGACGCTCCTGGCTCGACGAGCGCCAACCTTTGCTCGCTTCCTTATAAGAACTGCCGCCGTCCGGTTTTTCCTTTAGATTGTGAAGTCCCCTCGCCGTTTGAATAGTCCTTGCGGGCAGACTTTGGAGCCTCCATGCGAATCACCGCCGTCGAACCCATTCATCTGCGGGTTCCCGTTGTGGAAGAGATCCCAGACGGGACTTTAGACGTTCTTGTCGTCCGCATTCACACAGATGAAGGCTTAACCGGCATTGGCGAGGTGACTAGTCAGTCGTACGTCTGTAAAGCATGCTTTGATGCTCCGCGATCCGCCGCTCGACGACATGGCTTAACATCGATTCTCGTTGGCGAGAATCCTCTCGACCCCGAGTCGCTATGGGAGAAGATGTATTACGAAACGAATCGATACGGCCGTCGGGGCGCCGCGATCCACGCGATCAGCGGAGCTGACATCGCTCTCTGGGACATCAAAGGGCAGGCTGAGGGACAACCGGTCTACCAACTTCTTGGCGGACCGCACCGCACTTCGGTTCGAGCCTATGCGAGTGTTCTGTTTGGGGATACGCCTGAGGAAACGGCGGCGCGGGCGGCCGAGTTTGTTCAAATGGGACTGACCGCCGTCAAGTTCGGCTGGGGACCGTTTGGCCGGGACCCGGATGTTGATCTCGCGCATGTCAAAGCAGCTCGTGACGTGCTCGGCGACCAACGCGATCTAATGGTCGACGCGGGACATGCCTGGGACGTGGCGACGGCCATTCAACGCGCCGAACTTCTGTCCCCGTACAAGATCGCTTGGCTGGAAGAACCGTTGGCTCAAGATGATCGAAGAGGATACGCCGAAGTTTGCAAACACTCGGCAGTACCAATCGCGGCTGGCGAAGGAGACGTCACACATTTCGACTTCGAAGACCTGATCAGTCGGGGTGTTCACGTCGTCCAGCCTGACGTGGCGTTTTGCGGCGGTCTGACCGTCTGTCGACGAGTCTCCGATATGTGTGCTTTGCAAGGGCGGCGCGCCGTTCCCCATTGCTTCAGTACCGGCATCAATCTCACCGCATCGCTGCATTGGATGGCTTCCATTGCCGACGGTGATCTTGTCGAGTACTGTCTTCAGCCGTCGCCTCTGATGCGAAAACTAGTCAGCAACCTACCGCCATTGATCGACGGGCGAGTGCCCGTTCCCGACGCGCCGGGGTTAGGCATTGAACTGGACGCTGACATACTCGATGAATTCCGGGTGGAATGAGCGCCGTCGCCCCAAGTAATTGATGAGAAACGAATCCAATGAACGTGGAATGGAACAAGGTTGACCGCTGGCTGATGGGAGAGGCTTTTGTGGGGTCGGCGATCGCCGATTCGATCGACGTTCTGTGCAACGACATCGGCGTCCGCTGGGCCGGGAGCGAGCAGGAGCACGCCGCCGCCAGCTATGCAGCTGCCCAGTTCGAGCAGTTATCACTGCCGGGCGCGGCGATTGAAGCGTTCCCACTGGCAACCGCGGAAAGCACTGCCGCTTCTTTGAAGATCGTCGGAGAAGATGAATGGCGACTCGATGTACGGCCCTGCTTGTTTTGCCCGTCGATCGACGTCGAAGGGCAACTTGTCGATGTTGGTTTTGGAACGCCATTCGAGTTGGAATCGCTTCGTGGGCGTCTGGAGGGTTGTGTCGCGTTGATTCGATCCGAACACGAGCCGTTTACTGAACCTCGGTCGCTGACCTTGCGACTGGGCGATCTGGCCGATTGCGGAGTTGCGGCGACTGTCACTGGCAGCCCCCATAGCGGTCGACGATTGTCGCACGTCTCCGCTTCCGACTGGCGAGACGATCCGACACTCGTTCCGATTCCACTAGTGCAGACCTCATCGGAAGATGCTGCGCGGCTAAAGACCAAGGCTTCGGCCGGCGCGCGGATTTCCGTCAACGTCCAGACGGAATTTCGATGTTCGACGTCGTGGAACGCCGTGGGTGATTTGCCGGGCGCGAATCTGCCGGAGGAGTGCATTCTGCTCGGCGCCCATCACGACACGACGGCGGATTCCTTGGGAGCCAACGACAATGGCGCCGGCGTGGCCGTTCTGCTGGAGACCGCGAGACTATTGGCGGGCCTGAGTGAGAGTCTCAACGTTCGGCCTGGTCGGACAATCCGCTTCGTTTCGTTTGGGGCTGAGGAACAGGGCCTGCAGGGATCAGCGGCCTTTGTCGATCGTCACTACGGGCCCGAGACGAAACCCCGATTCATGTTGGCGTTGGACGAACTGGCGACTGGGAACATGAAGGGAGTTGTTCTGCAGTTTCCTGAGCTCCGCAGCCTGATTCAGCAACAGCTCGACCTGCTCTGCGAGGGTCTCGAATGTCATGTGCTCTCCCAGTTGGATGCCTCGGGGGACATGTTTCCCTTCTCGCGCCGTGGAATACCGTCGTCGTTTCTTTGGCGATGGCGTTTCGTGGGGCGTCGCCCCGAGACTGCTTACGGACACAGCAACGCCGACACGCCCGAGAAGTTGCGGATTCGAGAACTCAAGGAATACGCCGGCCTGTTGGCTCGCCTGATGTTGCGGCTTTCGCACGTGCCCGCTGCCGACTGGCCGGAGAATCGCCTTGATGTCCAGGTTATCTCCAAACGCATCGAAGCTGAACGCGGCGCTGTCTTTCGTACGATGTGAAGCAGGCTTCTTTCGTCATTTGTCGAGCCCCAGAATCGCCAAGCTGTCGCGATGAATCAGAGCTTCGATTTCGTTCGACCGCAGTCTAGGAAGCGACGTTCCTTCAAGCTGTGCATTCAGCCCGCGGAGCCCTTCAATCGAAGCATCCACAGTGGTAAACGGATAGTCGCTGCCAAACAAGAGCTTGTTCCAAACGCCGTATTCCTGAACCAGCATCAGGCTGTGGTACAGTTGAAACGGTCGGTAATGCAAAGCGCTAATGTCAGAATAGACATTCGGGTGTTTGCGGATAACGGCAACAGTCTCATGCTCATAGGGATGGCCGAGATGGGCCATGACGATCTTTACCTCAGGAAAACGAATCGCTACTCGGTCAAGATGCCGCGGCAAAGTGCATTCGAGAGGCGCCTGGGCAACGAAGGTCGTGCCGGTGTGCAGCAGCACGGGCAGGGCGTGTTCTGTGGCGTAGGCCCAGAGCGGATCAAGCCGATTGTCATCCGGCTGAAATCCCGCATACATCGACAATAGTTTGATGCCCCGCAAACCGATTTCCTGATGGCCATCGACCATTTCCTTTCGCCAGCCGTCCTGGGTCGGGTCGAGGGAGAGAAAACCGATCAGCCTGTCGGCGTGGGCCGCCGCATATTCGCCCACATATTGATCGTCGACCCAAAGGCCGCTTAGCCGAGCCTTGCCGCCAAACACAATGGTCTGATCGACCTGACTCGCCTCCGCCATGTATTCTTCGTAACGAACAGTCAGATCCACCTCTTTTCCAGCACGAGCTCGGCTCGCCTGGAGCCGAAAGTCGTCGTCAAAGTGTGTTGGGTACTGCCACGCGTGACTGTGAACGTCAATAATCATCAT
>CAZWOU010000194.1:0-12829 GCA_964635375.1 uncultured Pirellulaceae bacterium
GCCTCGACTGTCGATGGAGATGTTGCAAGCAATTCAATCCAGCGACTTCGAGCGAGCCGAGGGGATTCGCCGAGTCTTCTCGCCGCTCGAGTCCTTACGAAACGCGATCCATCCCGTCCGCGTACTGCACACGGCCGTCAGCAAATCCGGCGTTGCCAACATGGGCCCAATCACGCCCCTACTTTGCGACGTTGAGGCGGAAGCCGCTGCCGAAATTGAAGAGGCAGCCACTGACCTGCTGGCCAAGAATGAAGGATGACCGAAGCAACTCGCCCGTTGGAAGAAGATTTGAGGAAGAGATGGAGCGTCCTCGCCGGCTCGCATAATGGGTCTGGTTGATTAGTTCACTAAGATGAGACTGGCAACATGTGACACCGACTGTTCGCTGTTGAACTGGCACTCAAGTCTCGCCATAATAATGAGCCCTGCGGAGACGGTCTCGCCCGTTCACTCTCCTGGCAACTTTCCGAGGACATGCGATGACGATCCAAACAGCGGTTTGCTGCGGTCCGGCGTCGAGGCGCAGCTTTCTGCAGGCTGGCTCGCTCTGCCTGGGCGGTCTGGGATTGGGCGATTTGTTGCGATCGCGAGCAGCGGCGAAAGAAGATCGCCAGTCCGACACGTCCGTCATTCTGATCTGGTTGCAAGGCGGTCCCAGTCACATGGAGACCTACGACTTGAAGCCTGAGGCTCCAATCGACTATCGGGGCGAACTGAATCCGATCCAGACGAACGTGCCGGGAATGGATGTCTGCGAGTTGCTTCCTCTGCACGCGCGGGTTGCGGACAAATTCACCATTATTCGCTCGATTTCGCATGGCTTCGCCAATCATGCTGGGGGCGCCGGACGTTTCCTCTCCGGGCGCGACCCTTTGCGGCCGCTCGATCCTAAGTCCCAGTTCCCCACCATCGGCACGATCGTTAATCGAGTTCAGGAGTCGCGAAATGTGGGCGTGCCGAACTACGTCGCGAACGCCAACCGAGTTTACGGAGGAGGAAGTTCCTATTTGGGCGAGTCGGCCCTGCCGTTCGTCGTCGGTCGCGATCCGAACGCCGATAACTTCTCCGTTCCGAATCTAGGTCTCTCCAGCAGCATGAAGGATAGGCTCGACGATCGAATGCAGTTGTTGAAGTCCTTCGACAACATGCGACGGAGCGTAGATCAATCGGGTTCGCTCGACTCAATCGACAAGTTCAACCAGCGCGCGATTAGCCTCCTGACCAGCGACAAGGCCCGGCAGGCTTTCGACATCTCCCGAGAGGACGAGAAGACTCGCGATAATTACGGCCGTCACAAGTGGGGGCAACGAGCTCTCCTTGCGAGGAGGCTTGTCGAAGCGGGTACGACCTTTGTTACCATGCAAATGCAGAACCCGTCCGTGCCAGACGGAATCGGCAACTGGGACATTCATGCGGTCAATGGTCACCTGTTCAAGGACGCAAGAGCTAGGTTGCCCATTTTTGACAGGGCGGTTGCTGCGCTGATCGAAGACATTTACCAGCGAGGGCTGGACCGCAAAGTGATGGTGGTCGTCACGGGCGAATTCGGTCGAACGCCTCGCATTAACCCTCGCAAGGGGACAAGATCTGGCGTTACTCAGCCCGGCCGCGATCACTGGCCCGGCGCCATGTCCGTCTTGGTATCTGGCGGCGGAATGCCGATGGGGCAGACCATCGGATCCACGACCTCCAATGGTGCTTACGCCCAGGATAACAAACTCGATCCCAACGACTTGTTGGCCACGATGTATCGCTTTCTCGGTATTGATTTCAATACCGCGTTCATCGACCACGCCGGCAGACCGATGCCCATCTTGCCCTTTGGTCAGCCCATCACGGAATTGAGCTAAAGGCCTGATGACCGACCTCGCTGGCGATAAGGACGGGCCATTCTCAAGGGCGAAGTCAGCACGACGGTTTTCTGCTATCCTGTTTGGCTTTCGTGACAATTAACCAATGGGCGGTTCTCACCGCTGCGCTAGGATTCACTATGCAACTTGACGTTTACGGAATAGGCAATGCGTTGGTCGATATCCAGGCCCGAGTTGGCGACGATGTCGTAGCTCAGACTGAGTTCAACAAGGGCATCATGACCTTGGTGGACGACGAGAAACAACAGCAACTGTTGGCGAGCATTCGAGGTCTGCCGTTGAACCAATGTGCCGGCGGGTCGGCCGCGAACACGGTCGTTGGCATTGCCGATTTTGGCGGCAAGGCTGCCTTTTGCGGCAAAGTCGGGGATGATATCTACGGCCAGTTTTTTACCGATGACATGCGGAAGATTGGGGTTGCAAGCGACGTTTCGCCTGTGGATTCCGAGCGTACTGGGACGTGCGCCGTCTTGATCACGCCTGATGCTCAGCGGACGATGATGACCCACCTGGGCGCCGCAGTGCTGCTATCGGCGGACGATGTCGAAGAGGAGAAAATTCGCAACGCCAAATACATCTACGTAGAGGGCTATTTGCTATCGAGCGAGTCGACGAAGGACGCCGCTTACCGGGCAATCGAGTTTGCGTTAGAGCATGGCGTCAAGATCGCTTTCACCGCCTCGGATCCGTTTCTCGTCAATCTGATTCGCGACGAGATCTGGCAGTTGATCGAGGGTCCCGTCAACCTGTTCTTTTGCAACGAAGAGGAGGCGAAGAGCTTGACGGGCCACGAAGACATCATCGAATGCGCGAACGAAATCCATAAACACACCGACAACGTGGCCCTGACCCTGGGCGCGAACGGATCGATTCTCATGCATGGCGGCGAACCGATTCCGATCGAAGGCGTCGAGGTCGATGCGATCGATACGACCGGAGCCGGCGACATGTATGCCGGCGGGCTGCTCTACGGCATCACCAATGGAATGAGTTGGCGGGACGCCGGACACTTGGCCTCCCACGCAGCCGCCCGCGTTGTGGGCCAACTCGGAGCTCGATTGGAACGTAAATTCTCCGCCGAAGAGATCTCCCAGATGTAGACCGCGTCGCGTTTCCCGGCGTCGTTTGTCTTTTTCAGCGTGTCTTGCACTGGCGAGCCAGGCAAAGACCAAATAGACTGACGAAAGACTAGTTCAGACAATCGAGGTTTTGAAATGCGCTACGGGACGGTGGTCAAATTTTTTGAGGACAAGGGGTTTGGGTTTATCCGTCCAGACGTCGGGCAAGACATCTTCTTCCATGTTTCTTCGCTGGGGATCAGCGGCGACATGCCGAAAATCAATCCTGGCCGAGCGGTCAAGTTCGAGCTGGAGCCGAAGAAAAGAACGCCCCCGGATACTCCGCCCGACCCCGACGCCAAGCCGCCGCAGCGCCGCGCAAAGATCGTCGAATTGCTCAACAAGATGCCAGGCGGCGAGCTGACCAATGACGGCGGACTGCAACCGCCCCGTCATCCCAAGGCAAGGCGGAAGAAGGCGAGTTGGAAGGAATAGGCCGCAAGGCTCGTCTCTCTCTAATACTCCTCGCCTCTCTCCAATACTTCTCGTCAACGATACTTCTCGTCAACGATACTCCTCGTCAACGCGCCAATCAATTGAGCCTCGCCCCAGTTCGGCAAGGTGTTTGTTGACCAGCGAAAACGGACGGCTGTCAAAGAATCCGCGGAAAGCGGAGAGCGGCGACGGATGGGCGGACTCAATGATGCGGTGTCGGCTGGTATCGATCAGCGAGCGTTTCTTTTGAGCCGGTTTGCCCCATAAGACAAAAATGCATGGCTCCGAGTGCTCTCCAACTCGCCGAATCGCGTCGTCCGTCAGCCTCTCCCACCCCCGCTTCTGATGCGAGTTGGCTTGGCTTTCGCGAACGGTGAGGACCGTGTTGAGCAGCAGTACGCCTTGTCGAGCCCACGCGTCCAGGTTGCCGGCCACTGGCGGCGTCATGCTCAGATCGGTTTCCCGTTCCTTGAAGATATTCCGCAAAGACGGCGGGTGTTTGACGCCTTGCTGCACCGAAAAGCAGAGCCCGTTCGCTTGACCTTCGCCATGATAAGGATCTTGTCCCAGAATCACCGTGCGGACTTGGCTAAATGGCGTGAGCTGGAAAGCGCGAAAGACTTGATCGTGCGGAGGATAGACAACCGCAGCCGTTCGTTCTCGTCGAACAAACTCGTCAAGCTGGACAAACCAGTCGGCTTCGATCGATTCAGCCAACTCTCGTCGCCAGTCGTCGGGCAATTGATTCTTCATCCGATTCGCCGCGAACTAGGTGCGGTTAGCTCATCCAAACAAACAGCAACATGAGGAGTAGGCCAAGCACGAAACAAGTAATCGAGACCGCCGCGATCACGATTGGACTAGCCGCAGTCGGTTCAACGTCCGCGGCGTCGGGCGACTTGCCATCGCGCTGCTCGATCGAGAGCCCAACGGGTAACGCCGTAATCGGTTGAGCCGTTTCGTGTGCTGCTGAGGCCAAGGGCGGCCCCACGACTTCCGTCTCGATCGGCGCTTTGATCGGCACGCCGCGGACCAAAGGGGCAGGCGCCGAGGGAACGACGGTTTGCCCGACAGCGAGCTGCGGAGTTGCGACGGGTGGAGTTGCGAGGGGCGGAGTTGCGAGGGGCGGAGTTGTGACGGGCGGAGATGCGACGGGCGGAGTTGCGACGGGCGGAGTTGCGACGGGCGGTTTTGTGGTCGGCGGCGCGATTGGATGCCCCATTTGTCTCTCTGGCTGGGCGGTTCGTGCGGGTGTCTGATGTGGCGGCTCTGGGGGAGGCAACAACTGGGGAGACGATGGGTTGGTCGGAGGCGATAACGAGACCTCTTGCCGAGGCTTCGGTTCAGCTGTTGCATCGTGGCCGCCGGACACTCCCGTGGAGGGAGGGGGGAGCGGCAATTCGTGAGGATTGGCCAGGTCGGACGTTGGTTCTGCGGGAACCTGCCCGCCGACTGGAGGCGATGGCTGATTGATTGCCTGCAGCAGAGATTGTTCAGCCTGCCGAATCTCAGTCACAAGTTGCGATTCCCAACTTTGGTGCTGCCCCTGGGAAGCTTGTTGGACGCGGTCTATCGAGGCCTGGGCGGCATTCTGAATGGTCGACGGATTTCGGCAATCGGGGCTGACGCGTAGCAGCCGCCAAGGCTGCGCGGGACGGTGATGCGGCGGAATGTCGAGCCACGCCAAGTAGGGATCGAATTCGTTCATGCGCTCTCCGGATTCAGGCAAACGGCCACCGCTTGGCGCTGCTTTTTTGCAGCTCAGTCAGTTGCCGGATTCCGCGCCGAGCCAGCTTCAGCATCGCTTGAAGTTCATCGTCGCCAAACGTCGCTTCTTCTCCTGTGCCTTGGATCTCTATGAAGCGACCGCTTCCGGTCATCACGACATTCATATCGACGTCTGCGGCGAAGTCCTGTTCATAGTCCAGGTCCAGGCAGGGCTTGCCTCCGACAATGCCAACGCTGACGGCGGCCACACTGTCGCGAAGCGGGAACTGCTTGGGGTCTGGCAAGTCTTTGCGAATGCTCTCGATGGCCTCCACCAAAGCCAGGAATCCTCCTGTGATGCTGGCCGTTCGCGTCCCGCCATCCGCTTCGAGCACGTCACAGTCGACCGTGATCATGATCTCGCCAAGTGCTTTCAGATCGGCCACCGCGCGATAGCTACGTCCGATGAGCCGTTGAATCTCGGTGGTTCGCCCATCAACTTTGTTGCGATCTCGCCGTTTCCGAGGGCTCGTGCTTCCGGGGAGCATGTTGTACTCCGCGGTAATCCAACCTCGGTTCTTGCCGGCCAGCCAAGGCGGCACGTTCTGTTCGACGCTGGCCGTGCACAGCACGCTGGTGCCTCCGCACTGATAGAGCACGCTGCCGGGCGATGTCTTGGTGAAGCGACGCTTGATCTTGACGCCACGGAGTTCGTTGCTTCTTCGTTTCATTCCATCTCTTCTGTGTTCTTACGTTGTCAGGGGGCGTTATGCAGCCAGCGTCGGTTGGCCGGGTTGTCGATAGACTACTGGGAGGCCAGCAGCCAAGCCAGCAGCCCTTTTTGCGCGTGGACTCGGTTGCCAGCTTGCTGAAACACGGCGCTTTGGGGGCCATCGATGACGGAATCGGTGACCTCTTCGCCCCGGCGAGCGGGCAGGCAGTGGAGGAATATCGCCTCCGCGGGCGCCTCTCGCATCAAGCTGTCGTTGACTTGGTAGTCGGCGAAGTCTTTGAGCCGAATCTCGCGTTCCGCCTCCTGGCCCATGCTCGCCCAAACATCAGTGTAGATTGCCGAGCAGTCCTTGACCGCCTCGCGCGGGTCATTCAATTGCTGCATCTCGATTCCTGGACATTCTTGCTTCAGTCGCCTCAAGAACGAGTCATCAAACTCGTATCCGCTGGGCGATGCGATTGAGAACCCAACCTGCATTTTGCCGCAGGCGGCAGCCAGACTGCGAGCGACATTGTTGGCGTCGCCAATGTAAGCGATGCGGCAACCAGCCAGGCCCTGGTGTCTCTCCCTGACGGTAAACAGATCCGCGAGCGCTTGGCATGGGTGGGACAAGTCAGTAAGCCCGTTGATGACTGGGATCGTACACGAGTGGGCGAGCAATTCGACTGTCGTGTGCGCTTTGGCTCGACACACAACCACATCCAGCATTTCGCTGATCACGTTGCCAAAATCCTCAATCGACTCGCGACCGTTCCGCCAACCGACGTCTTCGCCCAGAAACAAGCTCCCGCCGCCCAAATGGGTCATCCCCGACTCGAAACTGAGTCGAGTTCGCAGGGAGGGCTTTTCAAACAACATGCCCATCACACGGCCGGGAAAAAGGGGTTCGCGAACTCCTGCCTGAAGTTTTGACTTGAGGTCTTCGGCCAGCGCGAAGATTCGCTCGATCTCTTGGGTCGTGAGATCGAAAATCGTGAGTAAATGCCGCATTGGCTATGACTCCCCACCTATTCCCATCGCCGGGCGTCTCGCAGCGGCGAAGGGACTGAGTGTTGGTTTCTAGTTGTTCATTCTTCAGACAATTCACGGATGGCTTGGCAGATCACGTCGCACCCGCGCTCCGCCTCATCGGCGTCTAGGTTCATCGCCGGCAGAAGGCGAATCACATCGCCCTGAGTGCAGTTGACGAGCACATGGTTTTCCAGGCATTTCTGCACGACTGGCCCGCCATCCAGATGAAGCTGCACGCCAACCATCAAGCCCAGCACTCGCACTTCTGCGACTAAATCGCATTCGGCGGCGAACTGTTCGAAGCGCTGTCGAAACAGGTCGCTGAGCTGGCCCACACGCTCCAGCAGGCCTTCCTCTTCGATCATCTGAAGCGTGGCGATGCCGGCCGCGGCCGCAATCGGGTTGCCGCCAAACGTGGCCGCGTGCATCCCCGGTCGGAGGCTCGGGGCAAGCTCGTGTGAAGCTAACATGGCGGCGCCCGCGACGCCCCCACATAGGGCTTTGGCGAGCGTCATGACATCGGGGGTGACGCCAAAATGCTGATATGCGAACCACTCGCCTGTACGCCCACATCCAGTTTGAACTTCGTCAAAGATCAGAACCAATTCATGTTCGTCGGCTAGGTCGCGAAGCGCCTGAAGGAAACCGTCGGGCGGAATATTAACTCCGCCTTCGCCTTGAATTGGTTCGATCATGATGGCGCAGGTTTCGTCATCAATCCGACTCTTCACGTCTTCCAGGTCGCCGAATTTTGCGTAGCTGAATCCCGCAGCGACGGGGCCGATCCCGTCGTGGTATTTTGGTTGGGCTGTGGCGGAAATGGCGCCCATTGTGCGGCCGTGAAAACCGCCCTCGAAAGTAATGATCTTGTAGCGATGCCCAGGAGTGTGGAGTCGGGCGAGCTTAATGGCTGCTTCATTGGCTTCCGCGCCGGAGTTGCAGAAGAATGCTTGCCCGCCAAAGCTGTGCTTGGCGAGCAACTCCGCCCAGCGGCCTTGTATATCCATGTGCCAGGTGTTGGGTACGTGAATCAACCTGGCCGCTTGATCCTGAATCGCTTTGACAACCGGCGGAGGGCAATGGCCCAGCAAGTTACAGCCCCAGCCGGGGAACAAGTCTAAGTACTCACGATCCTCGGCGTCCCAGACTCTCGATCCCTTGCCCCGCACCAAGTTGATCGGATAACGCCCATAGTTGGGGATCACATGCTGCTCAAACAGCCTCACCGTGTCGGCGGAGCCCATGGTGGTGGCGGCGGTGGTCAAAGCAGTCTCCTTTGCGATTGTATCGATTGGCGTCTCGGGCTGGCGCTGTCGGCGATTCTGGCGCCGGCCTCTCGACTTGTTGAATGGTGGGCTCGTTGGTCACCCAAGCCCGGCAGTTGCAGAGACTCATTCAGTCCCGGTTTGGTTCGGGGGCGGTTGGTCATGAGACGATGATGCCACTTGGCCAGTGGCGCCAAATGTTGGAATCTCCCTGATAATCTGAGTCCCGATGCCGGATGAAGTGTAGATTTCCAGCAGCAGCGAATGTCGCACACGGCCATCGACGATGTGGACCTTGCCGACCCCGCGACGAATGGTCTCCAGACAGGCTTCGATCTTGGGGATCATCCCGGCGTCGATAACGCCTGATGCGATCAACTCACACGCTCGAACTTCGTCGAGCGTGTGAATCAATGAGGTGGGGTCGTCTCTGTCTCGTAATACGCCAGGGACGTCGCTGAGAAAAATCAGCTTGTTTGCACAGAGCGCTTGAGCCACAGCGGTGGCGGCGGTGTCGGCGTTGACGTTGAGTTTGCCGCCTTGGTCATCCAGGCACATCGACGGAATGACGGGGACTTGTCCGGCATAACAGAGATTCTCGATGACAAGTCGGTCGACGCTCGTCACCCTGCCAACGCGACCCAAATCGATCGACTCGCCCGAGTCGCCCGTCAACGCGATCCGCTCGCCGTGCAACACGCTTCCGCTATCGAAGTTGAGTGGCATCGAGCGGCCGCCCAGCGATTCGATTCGCTGGGCGATCTGGTTGTTGACTTCTCCCGCGAGAACTCTTTCCACAATGTCGAGTGTCTGATCGTCGGTGAATCGCCGGCCTCGGATGAAACGAGATTCAATCCCGGCTTGCTCCATCGCCTCGCTGATCGCGGCTCCGCCGCCGTGCACGATGACTGGCCGCATTCCAACCGTTTCCATAAAAACGACATCGAGCAGGATATGGCAGAGGGCTTCCGAGTCCTGCATCACGCTGCCGCCGAGTTTGATCACGGTGATCTTGTCGCGAAACTGTCGAATCCACCCGAGGGCTTCGATCAGAGTGTCAGCTTTGGCAATCGCTTCTTGCAAGCGTCCTACTCCAGTAGAGGGGCTTGAGTTTGGGAAAACGGATCATTTTAGATCCCGTTGCGACCAAGTGTCAACGCAGCCGCGAGCTTCATCCACAGGTCACCCCTTCGCCCTGCGGTCTCGCTGTGGGACAATACGGCTCTGCGGCATATTGGGCCGCACGGCGGGCGAAGCCGCGACCGGGCGATTAGTCCTTCCGTTGGACCGGTGAGGCGTCCGCTGGGCCGATGACCAGCCACCCGTTGAGAAAGGAGCCAAATCGATGGGGCGTCAAGCGATCGTGTTGGCCGCAGGCAAGGGGACTCGGATGGAGTCGGAATTGCCCAAGGTTTTGTTTCCTGTTTGCGGCAAGCCAATGATCCGCTGGGTGTTGGAGTGTCTAGCCCGTGCCGGAATCGATCAAATCGCGATGGTTGTGGGGTACCGAGCCGATTTGATTCGCCAGGAGTTGGCGGATTGCGCAGGCATCGAATTTGTCGAGCAGACACAGCAGTTGGGCACCGGGCACGCCGTTATGGTCTGTCGCGATTGGATTTCGCGGCGCGACGGACAAGTTCTGGTCGTCGCGGGAGATTCGCCGCTGCTGCAGGCAGATTCGGTCAACGCCCTGTTTCAATACGCGGATGAAAACGCGACCGTATGCCTGCTCGGCACGCTTGAGAAGGAAAACCCCTTGGGGTTAGGCCGGATCGTGAGGGACGCTGCCGGCGAGTTTCGGGGAATTGTTGAAGATAAAGACGCCAGCGACGAGCAGCGAAAGATCAAAGAGGTGAACATGAGCACCTACTTGTTCGATTGCCGACGGCTGGAATCGGCCCTGGACCAGTTGACCAACGACAATCAGCAGGAAGAATACTACCTGACCGATTGCCCTGGAATCTTGAGAAACGAGGGGCGGGGAAACGAGGGGCAGGGAAACGAGGGGCAGGGAGACGAGGGACAGGGAGACGAGGGACAGGCAAATGGGGGAAAGGCAGTCGCCGCTGTGCCTGTCTTGAAGCCTTGTGAATCGCTGAGCATAAACACCATTGACGAATTGGCGATGGTGGAAGACGAAATGAGGCGCCTGGGGTATGGTTAGTGTTTGAGTCGCCAGCGCCCCACCGCTTGGCGACATCGCGCGAAACAACAAAGGCAACCTACACAACACAAGGCGAAACCTAGCAATGCGCGGGCTGAAGATCTTAAGTGGCCGAGCCAACCGTCCTTTGGCTCAAGACATTTGCGCCTACCTCAATTTTTCGCTCGGCAGCATTTCGGTGGGCGATTTTCCGGACGGTGAAATCTCCTGCAAGATCGACGAAGACATCCGCGGCTACGACGTCTTTCTCGTGCAGCCGACCTCTCCGCCAGTCAACCGAAACTTGATGGAACTGTTGATCATGATCGACAGTTGCAAGCGTGCGAGCGCGGCTCGAATCACCGTGGTGCTCCCTTACTACGGGTACGCCAGGCAGGACCGCAAGGATGAAGGCCGCGTGCCGATTACCGCCAAATTGGCCGCCAACATTATCACCCGCGCCGGCGCCGACCGCGTGCTTACGATGGACTTGCACGCCGCCCAGATTCAAGGTTTCTTTGATGTTCCCGTCGACCATCTCTACGCCGCACCAGTGCTCAACAAGCACTTTCTCGATCTGGAGATACCCTCGGACGACTTAGTGATCGTGAGCCCCGACGCAGGCAGCATCAAACGCGCTGTGGGCCATGTCAAGAGACTGGGAGGGAGGCTGGCTATCGTCGATAAACGCCGCGACAGCCCCACTGACACTTCCCAGAAGCACATCATCGGTGGTCCGCTCGACGGAAAGCAGGCCATTATTTTCGACGACATGATTAGCACCGCAGGTTCCATTTGCGGCGCCGCCCAAGCGGTCCGTGAGGCTGGAGCCAAGGAAATCCATGTGGCGGTGACTCATGCCGTGTTCTGCGGAAATGCTATCGAGAACATTCAAAACGCGCCCATCACGTCGTTGATCGTCACCGATAGCATCCCCCTCAAACCGGAACACCAACTGGACAAGATCACCACGCTGACCGTCGCCCCGCTGCTGGCCGAGGCCATTCGCCGAATCCATCACGATCAGTCGATCAGTCAGATGTTCGACGATAGTTGACTGTCGCGCCAACTGGTGGCTGTCGCGCCGACTGGTGGCTGTTTTCGCAACCTCGGCCGTTTCCGAGGGTTACTTGGCGTCCTTTTCCTCGTCGTCGCGCCGAAAGACCGCGACGACGTCATCGACTGGAACGACGAACAGCTGATTATCAGGCTCGAAATCGACTGGGATGGCGTCCTTGGGGTGAAACAGAATCTTGTCATATTTTCGCAAGGGAACGTCGTCGTCGTTTTCGACCTGGGCGGAAATGGTCACGATGCGACCGGTGATCGTGGGGATCTCAGCCTGATCAGGAAGCGCAATCCCCCCTTTGGTTTCCCGTTTCGGCTCGTCTTTGCGGACCAGGATTCGAGCTCCAATAGGTTCCACGTATTCAAAAGTCGTGGCGCGTGTTTTCGACATGGCGTATGGTGGTTCCACTCAGCGATGCTTAGAAATGCATGGGTGTGCAAGTTGGAATAGTCGGGGAATTCAAGCCGCTTTGACGACTTGGCTGGTCTGGCATTTGCAAAACCCACTCCATTGGCTGTGCGTTCTGGCTCGCCTCTGTGCAAAGTTAGTCGCAGCCGCAAGTTGGGGCAAGTGTGCCGTTCACGGTAAACTCGCGCCTGAGCAATCCGGACTGTGGTGGCGGCCAGATCGCGACCTCGTGCGGGCTGCTGGCCTGCGTGCCGCCGCCAGGGCGACGCGACCGGGGATCCCAACCCCCATATTTCGCGGACACAAAGCCCCAGGTTGGGCTTGAAATCCCTAGACAATGTGGCAGAATGGCCGGTTTGCCAAATCGCCCACATCTTCTCGTGGCGGGGGAAGCCTCCCTCTCCATCGGTCTGGTTGGGTGAATTGGCGAGATACTGGTGGTCAGTTGGTCATTGAAGTCGCCGTGGGCTAACTGCGGTTGAATCTACTCTGAAAGGGCACATCCGTGGCGGATGTACTGAACGTAACAAAACGCGAGTCCCGCGGCAGTCGCAATGCAAAGCGAAGCCGGTCGGAAGGCAAGATTCCCGCGGTCCTCTATGGGCACGGCGAAGAGAATCTGACGATCATGGTTGCCAAGGACGAATTGGATTTGGCTATCCGTAGCGGTATCCAAGTTGTCGACCTACAAGGCGAGTTGGACGAAAACGCCTTCATTCGCGACGTGCAATGGGACGCCCTTGGCAGCAACGTGATCCACGTTGATTTTACGCGAGTTGTGGCTGGCGAGATGATTCGGGTGACGGTAAACGTCGAGCTTCGTGGTGAAGCACCGGGCAGCAAGCAAGGCGGCGTAGTCATTCAGTCACTCCACGAGATTGAGATTGAGTGTCCGGTTATGTCGATCCCGGAACGGCTGCAAGTGACGATCAACGCACTACAAATCGGCGACACGGTGACCGCGGGGCAAGTTGAATTGCCCGAGGGCGCGACGTTAGTTTCCGAGCCAGACGCCAACGTGGTGGTCTGCACCGAGGCGGCAGTTGAGGAAGAAGACGAGTCGGCCGCG
>CAZWOU010000195.1:0-12804 GCA_964635375.1 uncultured Pirellulaceae bacterium
GTGAATCTCTTGCTTATCTTCAACCGTCTTGTAGCCGTATTCGTCCGTCGCGCCGTGGGTGACGCCGCCTCGGACTCCGCCGCCTGCCATCCACAGGCTGAATCCAAACGGGTTGTGGTCGCGGCCGTTCTTACCTTGGGCGAATGGAGTTCGCCCGAATTCGCCTGACCAGACGACGAGGGTCTCATCAAGCAGCCCTGTTCGTTGTAGGTCTTCCAACAGCGCTGCGATTGGTTGGTCGACGGCCAGCGAGTTGTCCTCATGGCCTTTTCGGAGGTTGCTATGCTGGTCCCAGCGGTCGTGGCCCACCTGGGGGCAAGTGAGCTCGACAAACCGCACCCCTTTTTGGACCAGCCGCCGCGCGATGAGGCATTGCCGCCCAAAGATGGCGGTGCCCTTCGATTTGGCGTCCAGGCCGTATAGTCGGCGAGTCGATTCGCTCTCACCCCTGAGGTCCGCAAGCTCAGGTACCGCAGCTTGCATGCGGTAGGCAAGTTCATAATTGGCGATCGCCGATTCCAGTTGATCGACTGAGCCATGCCGCGCAATCTCGCGCCGGTCAAGGGCTCGCAGCAGGTTCAGTTTGTTGCGTTGCAGATCGGCCGTGGCTTCTCTCCGGCGGACATTGGCCACAGGGGCGTCACCCGGCTGAAACACCGAAGCCTGGTAGGACGCGGGCAGGAAACCGCTGTTGAAGTTGTCCAAACCGCCGGGCGGGATAAGGCCGCCATTGAGGACAATAAAGCTGGGCAGATCCTGGCATTCGGAACCGAGTCCGTAGCCGAACCAGGCACCCATGCTCGGACGGCCTTGGAGTCCGCTGCCGGTGTGCAAGAAGTAGTTGGCGTTGGTGTGCTCGGAAAAACTGGCCGTCATCGACCGCACGACCGCCAGCTTGTCGGCATGTTTGGCGATGTTCGGAAAGAGCGAGCTGATTGGCAGGCCGCTTTCGCCGTGTTGGCTAAACTTCCACGGGCTGCCGAGCGTGTTGCCGTTGTTGTCAAACTGAGTTGGCTCGATCTTCATCGAGAAGGGTTTGCCATTGTCTCGCTGCAGATGCGGTTTGGGATCAAACGTATCAACCTGGGACGGTCCGCCATCCATGTAGAGAAAGATGACGTTCTTCGCTTTGGCTTTGAAGTGGGTTCCCTTGGCGTACTTGCCGATCCTCGCGTCTTGGCTGGACTGGCCATCGGCGGCGGAGGATTCGCCAAGCATGGCGGATAAGGCGACGGCGCCGAATCCACAGGCTGCGTGGGTGAGCATCGCCCGCCGAGTCAACGGTTGACGCGTGCGGCCGCAGAGAGATTGGCTGGGCATTGCGGATTTGGTCATGGGGTCGCTATCGCAAGAAGATGAATTCTTTGAGGTTGATCAGAACGTGACAGAACTCCGCCCACAATCGTTTGTCTTCCATTCGCGACTTGGCCGGCAGCTTCAGATCATCGGCTTGTGTGTTGAGGAACTGAACGGCGGCGGCGACTTCATGATCGGTGGGCGGTCTTGAGAAAGCCTGCAGATAGAGCTGATGCACTCGCTCCTCAGTCTTCTCCGGCCCCTCGGCGAGAATCTTCGCGGCCCAGTGCTCTGCTTGCTCGCCGATCATGGGGTCGTTCATCAGAATCAGGGCTTGAGCGGGCACGTTTGAAACGGTTCGCCGGCCAACGGTGCTGAAGGGCTGCGGCGCATCGAAGGCGAGCATCATCGGCGAGAGGAAGTTTCGCCGGATGGAAACATAGATCGAGCGTCGCCCGTCGCCATTGAGCGGTCCGCTGCGCGGTCTGCCCCGCCCCTGCATGAAGGATGTCAAATGCACCGGCACGCTGGGGCCGAACATCTTCGGAGCCATTTGGCCGGAGAGAGCCAGGATTGAATCTCGAATGGCCTCTGCTTCGAGACGCCGAACCCGCATTCGGTGCAGCAGCTCATTGTTGGGGTCGGTCTCGCTGTTCGCCAGCGACGGCTTACTTGTCATCCGGTAAGTGCGGCTCGTCACGATCGTCTGAATGATCTTCTTTATCGACCATCCGCCAGCTACGAACCGGCTCGCCAAATGGTCGAGCAGCTCGGGATGAGTCGGACGTTGGCCCAGCACGCCCAGGTTATCCGGATCGGGCGCAATTCCGCGACCGGTGAGGTGGCCCCAAATGCGATTCACGATGACACGCGAGGGGAACGGGTTGTCCGAGCGAAGAAGTTCTCTTGCCAATTCCAACCGCCCGCTTCCAGCGACATCGGGCGTCTGACCTGACATCGCGGTGAGGAATCGCCGCGGCACGATGTCGCCGGGAGTTCTGTTGTTCCCTCGAATCAGGAGGGTCTCGTTGGCTGCGGTTCCGTCCCACATTGCAGGGGCGGTTTGCGATTCTTGCCGCACTTCCTCCGCCAGCTTTTTCATGGCGCCCGTCAACTGGGCCTTCGTGTCTTCCGCTTGCTTCGCTCGCTCCGCCGGCAAGAGCTCATGACGTTCAAGCAACCAAGCGCTGCGAGCCAAATCGCGAGCGGTCGCGTTCTCACCTAGCGTCGCGACTGCGGAACCGCGAAGGGCTGCAATCGATTGGTCGATCACAGCCGACGAGTCGCCAGCTACGGAGTCGTCGAACAATTGCAAATCTTTGGCATCCCATTCAGCTGGTCGGAAGTCGGGCTTCTTCCCAGCTTGCACGACCATCGCGACGTCGAGTGATTCTTCACCGAGCGGAACAAATTCCATGTGAAGGTCATGGCCCGCATAGCGGGACAAGTTGTGCTCGACCCATTCGAACTTCTCTTTCGTGTCAAATTCTCGAATCAACGCGCCGTGGAGCGGTCCATTGATCATGCGGTGAGAATCGACGACGCCGTAGGCCAAGCCGCGGCCACGCACAAGATAGAAGACTCGTTCAGGTTTCAAAACAAATGTCGCTGTTCGCAGCGTCTTCCCTGCGCGGTCGTATTTGGCCAGCCGGCCAGCGTCTTTTTCAGCGCCTGGGGCCAGACGGAGTTTTCGAAACAGCGAGGAGCGGCGGGCGGCGGCCTGCCTGTTGATTGTGACGTCAGCGCCGTCCACCCAGACGTCGCCACTAAGGATCGGCGCCGCGCCAAAGGTGACTCCGTCTTGCAGGAAGCGACTTGCCGGGTCGCGATAATCTGCGACGATCTCGACGTCCGCCGGAACCCCTGGGGCTCGCTTGAGCTCGGTCGCTACAGACTGGCGGTGCTTTGTCCGTCCTGCCTTGCTAGTCGCCAATATCGCGGCGGTTCGCAGCGGGTGAAAACGGTCAACCTTCGCAGCGAACAATTCATGAGTCCAAGCGGCCAGTTGCGCTCCGTTCAGTTTTCGCTTTTCTGCGACGGCGGCCAGAACGGCTGGATCCGCCTGGCCTTGCTCGTCTAACTGGTTCGTGAACACAATGTGGTCGACGCCAATATTCCCCCAACCGCCCTGATGGTCGTCGACGATTTCGATTCTCGCCTGGCGTCCGACAAACTCGCCCACCGCCCAACGGGCTGGCTCCATTCTGTTGTTGCTGCGACCAGTCGACGTGCGAACACGTTTTCCGTCCACGATCAGATTGACGCACGTTCGCCCCATGTGGTTTCCGCCCCCCACAAGGAACGTGATCGTGTTTCGATTGATCTGAAACTCCGAGCTTGTCAGCCGGCCGGTGAGTTGGTCCGTGTGTCTCGCTTCCTCCGTCGTCGTCCGCCTAACGTTATGCGAGTTGAGAAAGAACTTTCCTTTCGCGTTGACGTTGCCCTGGTACTTGGCGATGGACGTTGCATCCTGCGGAGATCCGGTGAAGGCGCTCCCCTCGGCCGTCCAGTCGCGGTAGGTCCCGTGCTCAAAATCCTCGAACACGATGTCGGGGTCCTCGTTCGGCGCAACTGGCGTGTTCGAGACTTCAATTGCTCCAGCGAGATAGAGCTTCATCTGCTCCCATTGGCTGGCATCGAGCGACAGTCCGGATTCGAGGACCTGGCGACCGAGTTTGCTGCGCAGCGTTTTCGCCTCCAAGGCGAGCTGTCGATTATGGGCCAGCGTCTCAAAACGGGTCTGCCCATAGGACGAACTCTGCAGGTAGCCGAACAGGGCGTAGTAGTCTCTCTGTGATATCGCATCAAACTTGTGGTCGTGGCACCGCGCGCAAGCGACCGTCAAGCCGAGAAAGGTCTTGCTGAACACATCGACCATGTTGTCAAATCGGTCAGTTTCGTCTTTGCGAATGTCGACGGGCGAGTGAACCCACTCGCCCATGTACCAGAAGCCCGTCGCCAGCACCGATTCGTTGGCGCCGGTCCCGGGGCGCGTTCTCGGCTTCTTGAGAAGATCGCCGGCAATGTGTTCGGTGACGAATTGGTCATAGGGGACATCCGCATTGATGGCGCGAATGACGTAGTCGCGATACTGAAAGGCGTTCGGCGTGCTGTAGTCGAACTCGTGGCCTCGCGACTCGGAGTAACGAACCAGGTCCAGCCAATGTCGAGCCCAACGCTCGCCGAATTGAGGTGATTCGAGCAATCGATTCACAACGCGTTCATAGGACTTGGGCGACTGGTCCTGCAAGAACGACGCGACTTCCTCGGGCTTGGGAGGGAGACCGATTAGGTCGAAATAGACTCGGCGAATCAAGGTAATCTTGTCGGCGTCGCTAGCCGGAGTTAGACCGGCTTGCTCGAGCCGAGCCAAGATGAAATAGTCGAGTGGGTCTGAAGGCCAGTTGGCGTTCTTGACCGCGGGTTGTTTGGGGTCGCTGAGTGAATTCCAAGCCCAGTGCTCTCCCATACGCTCCTTGATATCGAGCGTTTCGCGCTGGCTTGCCGCGACTTTTTCATTGGGCCATGGAGCGTTGAGCTTCACCCACTTGGTGAGTGTGGCAATTTCTTTAGGCGACAGTTTGGACTTGGGAGGCATCTCGTAGAGTTCGCCATAATTGATCGCGTCGATCAATAGGCTCTCGGCCAAATCGCCTGCAACGACTGCTGGACCCGTGTCACCACCTCGAATCGCTGCGGTTCGCGAGTCAAGTTGCAACCCGCCACCTAGTTTCTTGGATTGCACGCTGTGGCATTCGTAGCACCGCTCGACCAGGATTGGCCGCACTTGCTTCTCGAAAAACTCGAGTGATTTGGCGTCGAATTTCGGCCCAGTCGCAGCGGGCTCTTCGGCCAACGCCGCCGCCGCGGCACCAGACGCGAGGCCGACAATGACCGCGGTGAGAAACGAGAAGCGATTGGGGAGGGCGAGGAGAACGCTAGACGTCACTGGGGAACCTCAGCTTGCAGGTCGTCGGGGAGTATAACGAATTGACCGCACAACCGATTATATTTTGAACCGGGCCAAATGTGCCAGTGCGGTAACTAGTTTCTTGGCGGTTCGTCCGTTGTCGGCTCGCCAGCCCCGGTCGGTGTTTCCGTCGTCGTCTCGGCAACACGCGGTTCGGCTTGCTCCGCCTCCGCAGCCTGCTCTGCCCCGCCGTCTTCCCCCTCCACGGCCTCCTCCGCCGCAATGGATAGGTTGGGCGCTTGGACCGGTGTAGGGCTCTTGGCTTGCTGCGAGCGCGGCGACACGGGGGCATCGCCCTCACTCTCCATCTTCATCCATACCGCCTCAGTGAGCGGAATCGATTCTTGGCATTCGCAGAGGCACGTCGTCGCGCTCCCGGCGCGTCGTTCATGGCGTCCGCACTTAGGGCACTCGAACGTTCGCCGCAGGTCGTACTTCAGCCGCTCGTAGGGTCCACGCAAGGTGTTGAGCCTCCACGCCAAAGACGTCAAAAAGTGTTGTTAGCTGGTATGGGCTGCGATAGGGAGAGCGGAATGTGGGAAAACGGTTTCGCGCCGAGTATGTTTCGAATCGCAACCGGTTGCCGCTTTCACACGTGGCTCAGCGAGGCGGCGATTCTCCAACCATCGGGCAACACGGCTTCCTTGACGACAACGGGAATGCCGTCGCGGATCATCACGGCGCCGTGATCCGATTCGGTCCCGCCGTTATCGTTGGCGATACGGACACCGGAGCCAATGCAGCAATTCTTATCAACAATCGCGCCGTCGATCTCAGTATTATCGCCAATCCCAAGGCGAGGCGAGTCGTCTTCAGACGAGCGGTGCTCTTGACCTTCGTAGTAATCGGCGCCCATGACGATCGAGTTGCGAATGGTGACGTTGTCGCCGATGATGCAGCGAAGCCCGATGATGCTGTTCTCAATCCGCGTGTTGCGGCCGACACGGCAGCCATCCGCAATCACGCTGCCATCGACGGTCGAGCCCTGAATCCGGGTGGGCGGTAGAAACCGGGCTCGCGAAAAGATGGGCGAGTCGGGGTCGGCTAGAACAAATTCCGGCTTCTCCTTAACCAATTTGAGGTTGGTGTCGTAGAAAGCGCGAATCGTGCCGATGTCCTCCCAATATCCATCGAAGGCGTGAGCTTGCACATGTCGAGTTCGGATCGATGCGGAGAAAATCTCTCGTCCGAAATCCTGGTAGTCGGTCTTGTCCAAGACCTCGCAGAGCGTTTCGCGATTGAAGATGTAGATTCCCATGCTGGCCAAACACTCGCGGCCCTCGGCATGGACGCCCAGGCTGTCAATGATTGCCGGGTCGTTGCGGACGAGCTCCAACTCCGCTTCACTCTGCGGCTTCTCCAGGAACCCAACGACTCGGCCTGAGGCGTCAATCCGCATGACGCCCAAACGATGGGCGTCTTCTTTCTTGACCGGCATGGCGCCGATGGTTACGTCGGCGTTAGCTTCCACATGGCTCTGCAACATGTCGGCGTAGTCCATGCGATAGAGTTGGTCTCCCGAGAGGATGATCACGTAATCTGCGTTCTTGGCGGACTGGATGTAACGCAAATTCTTGCGAACCGCATCGGCCGTACCCTGGTACCAATCGGTGCCGTCGTCCATCGTCTGCTGAGCGGCCAGGAGCTCGACGAATCCTCCGCTGAATTGATCGAATCGATACGTCTGGCGAATGTGCCGGTGTAAGCTGACCGACATGAATTGAGTCAACACGTAGATGCGGTTGAGCCCACTGTTGATACAGTTGGAAAGCGGTATGTCGATCAGTCGATACTTGCCCGCCAACGGTACGGCCGGCTTGGACCGCAACTGGGTCAGCGGAAACAGTCGCGTTCCCTGTCCGCCGCCAAGTACAAAAGCAATGACATTTCGCATGGCCTACCCTTAATTGTCTCTGGTGAAATGGCAGTCGCCGACGGCATCGGCACGTGAGCAGTGTAGGAAACTAGATCTGAAAACCGCCTGCAGGATAGGGCGCCCAGGCCACTGAAACAAGCGACTCAGCCGCCTGCTGAGGCAAATCGAAAAGCCCACGAGTGGGCACACGCGGGCTATTCGGCACAGGTCGTTCGCTCGGCGGTTGCGGATAGCGAACGCCGAGCCGTTTACTTGACGACAAAATTGACCATGCGTTTCGGTACGACAATCGTCTTGATGACCGTTTTTCCATCGAGCATCGCGGCGACTTCTTCGTTGGCTAACGCCGCCGCTTCCAGGTCAGCTTTGCTGGCGTCGGGCGAGACGGAAATGCGACTCCGCAGTTTGCCGTTCAGCTGAATGGGAATCTCGATCTGATCGTCGCTCAAGAACGCCTCGTCGAACTCGGGCCACAATTCGTAGGCCAGCGTGCCCTCTCGGCCAAGCAACTGCCAAAGTTCTTCGCAGAGATGGGGCGCATAGGGTGAGAGCAGCAACACGAATTTCTCCATGGCTGACTTGGGCCGCACCGATTCCTTGGTGAAGTGGTTGACGAATTCCATCATTCTGGCGATCGCGGTGTTGAACGACAGTGACGCCGTATCGTTGGTGACCTTCTCGATTGTCCGATGCAGGATTCGATTTTGGCTATCGGTTGGAGGTGAATCCTGCACCGCGTCGTTCAACTTGAGCTCTTCGGCTCGATCATCGACGACCATTCGCCAGACTCGGTCCAGGAATCCTCGCACTCCGCTGACGCTCTCCATGCTCCAAGGCTTGGGCGCCTCCAAAGGGCCCATGAACATTTCGTAGAGTCGCAGCGAGTCGGCGCCGTACTCGGCTATCAACTCGTCCGGATTGACCACGTTCCCTCGACTCTTGGACATTTTGTGGGCTCGGCTGTCGATGCGAATGGAATCATCATCGACCAGGACAAAGGACTCGCCTTTCTTCTTCAGCTGCGAGACCTCGAGTTGCTGTTCGAACAGCAGTTGCTCGGGGTTCGATCGGCGTGCCCAGTCGCCAGCTTCGTTCTTCTTGGCCTCTTTGGCAGAGACCCATTCGCCCGCCTCGTTCTTGAAACCCGTGTATTCAACATCGCCCAAGATCATCCCTTGATTAACCAGGCGCTGAAAAGGCTCGCTGGTCGAGACGTGGCCGCGGTCGAACAAGACTTTGTGCCAGAAACGCGCGTAGAGCAAATGCAGCACCGCGTGCTCGGCGCCTCCCACGTAGAGGTCGACCGGCATCCAGGCCTTTTCTTTCTCAGTATCGACAAACACTTCGCCATTCTTGGGGTCGATAAACCTGAGGTAGTACCAACAGGATCCGGCCCACTGGGGCATCGTGTTGGTTTCTCGCTTGTAGCGTTTGCCGTTGAGTTCGACATGCAGCCAATCCTGAGGGGCTTTTTCCAGCGGCGGTTCGGGTCGGCCGTGCGGCTTGTAGTCATCCAGGTGAGGCAAATCGACGGGCAACTCGGACTGCTCAACTCCAATGACTACGCCAGTCGGCTTTCCTTCGTCGTCCAACTCGTGCAGAATCGGAAACGGTTCGCCCCAGAAACGTTGTCGGCAGAACAGCCAGTCTCGCAGTTTATAGTTGACCGCTTGCCGGCCCATGCCTCGTTCCGCCAATTCGCTTGTGATCTGCGACTTGAATTCGTCCGTTGTCTGGCCATCGTACGATCCCGAATTGACCGCGACACCCTGGCCGGCGAAGCACTCGCTGCCCGACAACACGGCTTCGCGATCGACATCAGACTTCTCACCTGGATCGACGACGGCAATAATCGGAATTCCATACTGCTCGGCGAACTCGAAGTCGCGAGTATCGTGGGCCGGCACAGCCATGATGGCGCCCGACCCGTAGCTGATCAGCACGTAGTCGGCAATCCAGACAGGCGTCTTCGCGCCGTTGACCGGATTGATGGCGTACGATCCTGAAAACACGCCGGTCTTGGTCTTGTCTCGATCGACTTCCATCCGCTCGCGGTCGCTCTTGGCCATAGCCTTCTGGCAGTAGGCCTCGACCTCGGCCTGTTGCCCGTCGGTGGTCAACTGGGCCACGGCCGGATGTTCGGGGGCGACAACCATGTAGGTTGCTCCAAACAGGGTGTCGGGTCGAGTCGTGTAAACTCGCAGCGAATCGTCTTGCGGCTTGCGGGGAAAGCCGTTCGACTTTCGCGATTCTCGCCACGGCTCGAATGAGCCGGCCTCGCCAATAAAGAAGTCGACTTCGGCGCCTTCGCTGCGGCCGATCCATTCGATCTGTTGGTTCTTGATGCCGTCCGACCAATCGACGTTGGTCAAGTCGTTCTCCAAGCGGTCGGCATAGGCGGTGATTCGCAGCATCCATTGTCGCAAGGGGATTCGAGACACCGGGTGGCCGCCACGCTCGCTCTTGCCGTCGATCACCTCTTCGTTTGCCAGCACGGTTCCCAACGCGGTGCACCAATTGACCATGGCGTATGATTGAAACGCCAACCGGTGGTCGTCTCGATACTCCACGACCGCCGCTTCTCCCTGCGCCGTCACGTCGTCGGGGATCGGCAGTTCGACGATCGGTCGGCCCTTGCCTTGTTCGGCGTCAAACCACGTATCGTGCAGGAGGAGAAGAATCCACTGGGTCCAGCGGAAGTACTCAACATCCGTTGTCGCCAACATTCGGTTCCAGTCGTAGCTGAACCCCATCATCTTCAATTGGCGGATGAAGTTGAGGATGTTCTTCTCGGTCGATTCTCTGGGCGGCGTGTTCGTCTTGATGGCGTGTTCTTCCGCCGGCAAACCGAAGGCGTCGAAGCCCATCGGATGCAGCACCTGTTTTCCTCGCATTCGCTCGAACCGACAGACAATGTCAGTTGCCGAATAGCCTTCCAAGTGCCCCACATGCAGCCCGTCGCCGCTCGGGTAGGGGAACATGTCCAGCACATACATCTTCTCGCCGACGGGAAGATCGGCAGCCCGAAACGTCTCGTTGGACTCCCAGAATTCCTGCCATTTGGGTTCGATTACTGCGGGGTTGTAACGGGGCATCCTGGGCTCGCTTCTCGTCAAGGAAATCCGAAAACTGAACGCTCTCTGGCAGGCCATGTGGCGGCGTCGCCCGCTGGGGCAACCGCGATGCCGCGCCTGAACGCCGCCAGTTGCAGCAACTGGAACGCTTGCCGCCAGGGAATTGGGCGATTCTACTGGTTCGTGAAAATGCTGACAATCGAGGCCTGACAATCGACTCGATCTGAAAGTCGCGATCCGAGCCTGTTTTGAGCTCGCTGCTTGAGGGACGCTGGCAGGGCCCTTGGGGTTCGGGCGGTTCCTTCGCCGTTTCGGCATTGGGGCGAGCGTGGTAAGCTAACTGCGACCCTCCTCCCACTGCCCGCGCGTTCGACGTGAAGCTAATCGGGTCCGAATTCCAGTCCCAACGCGGGACGCGCCATCGCCAGCGGACGCCCTGCAACGGGGCCAGATACTCCTAAAGTGCAGCATGAATAGTAAGGACCGTAAAACTGCTCGGAAGAAACGGGCAAGACTCTCTCGTCAGAAGACCGAAATGCTCCAGCGATTTCGCCACCTCCAATTGTCTGAAACCGACCGTTCCAAAATGCGCGAGGCCTGCCGATTCAATGCCGAACTGCTCGATTATGTGCGGCCCCACGTGCGAGCCGGCGTGACGACCGATGAGATCAATCGACTGGTTCACGAACGCACCGTTGCGCATGGCCACACGCCTGCCCCGCTCGACTACCACGGCTTTCCCAAGAGCTGTTGCACGAGCGTCAACAATGTAATCTGTCACGGCATTCCCGGCGCATACGAGCTTTGTGACGGCGATATCATCAACCTCGACTTGACGACGATTGTCGACGGTTGGTACGGCGATCAGTCGGAGACGTTCCTGATCGGGGATGTTTCCGAAGATGCTCGCAAAGTCACTCAATGCGCTTTTGACGCTCTCTATCGAGCGATCGAGGCGTTGAAACCGGGAAGCAATGTGGCGGACATTGGCGATGCGATCGTAGCCGAGGCCAATACCTTCGGATTTGGCGTGGTGGAAGAGTACGTTGGCCATGGGATCGGCCGAAAATTTCACCAGGATCCGTCGATTCCGCATTACCCCACGACACAGGGCCGCCGGACCAAATTGCTTCCCGGCGTCTGTTTCACAATCGAGCCTATGATCAATAGTGGCGCCAGGTACACGGTGCTCGATGAAAGCGACAAGTGGACCGTTCGCACAGAGGATGGAAGCCTTTCCGCCCAGTTCGAACACACGATCATGATGACAGATGAGGGTGCGGAGATTCTCACGCTCACCGAAGATGGACCCGCCAAGGGCTTTCGGTTTTGACCATGGTTTTTTGCGCGGTTGCCTGAAGAGGCGACTGCGAAAGATCGCAAGACGTTCCGCGGAATCGTTCGACTCGTCCAGCGCGTCTGGTTTGCAAACGATCACCCGTGCCTGGGCGTCGCTTAGCGAATGCGGTCCATTTGCACGACGCGTTGTGCCGTTAGCAGCCCGCGTCTGAAGCTAGGCAGTTGCCGCTGTGGCCCGAAGACACCGATCGATTTGCCGAGATACGTTTGCAGGTTGAGCCCTGGCGCCGGCGCGATCAGTGTGACGATGTTTCCATGGTCGTCCACCAGAGCGTAGGGCGGCGCGATACGGCGTTCGGAAGTGACGCGTTTCAAGACACCCTGTGCATCGAAGGGAGAGGGCTCGCCCGCTGTGCGATCCTGCTGATCCGGTCCGCCGCGAGAATCCGGTTTGGGAATGCCAAGCTGAGCCGGCCGACGAACGCCACTGCCCGTTGGTTCTCGAATCCGCATTGGATCTTTGTTTGTCGTCTCGCTGGCGCCGCCCGTTGAGCTGCGGCTCTCGTCGGCGTTTCGGCGGTTGTCTCGCTCGGCCGCATCATCCTGCTCGGAGAATCGTCGCTCCTCTTCAGCGTCATCATCTGCGGCGATTCGCCTCACGTAAAGTTGGTCAAAGCCATGTATCGAATCGAGCAACAGCGCAGCCCGCCCTCGGTCCAGTGGCGTTGGGCCTCGCTGTGAAAGTTCGACCGCGCGTCGCTTGAGTTCAGACAGCCGCCAATACTTCAGCGGCTTGGCAACCATCAGTGAGAGATCGGCATCCAACTGAATCAGCTCATGGTGAAACTCTCGCTGTAACAGTGGCCCACCCCACAGTTGGGGCTCGCCGCCCAAGGCTGCTTGGCGAGCGGAGGCCGATGGCTCCAAACCCTCGGCCGATCCTGCTGGCGTCTGGCTGCGATCGCGAAAGCGAACCTCTCGCGGTTTCCTAACAGCCTCGTCTTCCAGGGGGCTGCTCGCGGTTTCGGCTGCTTCGCCTCTGCGACGCCAAGTACCAAACTGAGCTGGCCGAACCAGCGCGTCGAGCTGATCAAACGCGGCTTCCAATCGCTTGGCCGCCCGTTCCACAATTTCAATGTCGGCCTCGCCGTTGGACGCGCGTTGTTCCGGGGTTCGCGGTTCATTCTCGGCCCGTTTCGCCGGTTCCGTCAGAGCGGACAACGACTTGGGATCGCCCTCAGGTGGATCAAATGCGTTGGGTTCCCGCGCCGCGGCTTGGGCGGCCGCGC
>CAZWOU010000196.1:0-12720 GCA_964635375.1 uncultured Pirellulaceae bacterium
ACTTGCGACAAGGCGGTTAACAGCCGCCTGCTCTACCAACTGAGCTACAGGGGATTGAGAGATTTAGGTTAATTTATCGGCTGTTTTTGCACAAGGTGTGTGAGGACTTCGACTTGCAAGATCTGGAAAGACGCAATTTGACGATGGGCTAATCGTTATCGTCGTCATCATCGTCGTCCAGATGCAATGGCTCGCCCCGGTTGCGCTGCATGGCGACCGAGTTGCCGCGCGGACTGAATGAGACTTCGTTCATGAACGAACGCATCAGCATCAGTCCTCGTCCGGAGGGAATCTCGAGATTCTCGTCGTCTGTCGGATCCGGAACGTCCTCCGGGTCGAAGCCATTCCCTTCGTCGGCGATTTGAATTCGCACGGCCTCTGTCGAAATGAAAAAACCGACGTCAACGAACTTGCCCGCGTCGAGCTGATTGCCGTGCTTCAAGGCGTTCATCAACGCCTCCTCCGCAGCCAAGTGGATCCCAAACACCTCTTGCTCGGTCCAACCTTGCTCACCCAGCTTGCCCACGAACTCGTCCAACAACTGCTTGGCAATCGATGTGTCCGTCGAGAACCGCTTTTCGTGGAACCAAGACCATTCGGACATGAAACTTAATTGAGTTTGCAAAGACAACGTCGTGAATGTGGACGTGACCGAGAGACAAGAAACGTGTAAATCGACTCGCTGAAACTCTAATTCCTATCCCGCCCGAGCACAATGGACCACACACCTAAAAGGGGGGATTCGCTATGCCCCAAGGGAGGACAAAGCCTCCTCCTGTGTATCGAACAAAGGAAACATAGAATCCAGTCGAGTTATCGCGAGAATCTCAGAAATCTCGCGGCGAATCGAACAGATCCCCCAACTCCCACCTTTCTGCTTCACCTTCCGATCCAACACAATGAGTTGATTCAGAGCGGCGCTGCAGAGAAAACGGACTTCGCCAAGATCGAGCACCAGCGTGCTGTCGCTGTCGTCGATGATCTCGCGCAAGACTCCCATCAACGAGTTCACGCCATCACCCTGGGCCACTTTCGAGTCGAGTGGTCGAACAACCACTATGTCGCCTAACTCCTCGACGCACACATTGGGCTGGTTCATCTCAATAGACCTCGGAATAGAGGAAAGAAGGGAACGCCCTTGAGAACGGAGCGCTGACGCTATCATATTACGAGCGGATACGATGGGCAATGTTACCGCCCGAAACGCCCGGTTTTAGCTGGAATCGCCGCCCCTAGCCGCTTAGGGCGGCGAAAGCCCGCGAGCCCCTGGAATGCTCGTTTTTTCACTGCTCCCCGCAAGTGGGCCGCACCCATTTTGCGCCATTTGGCGTTTGCAGCAGTTGCGCAGCGGGGGAGAACTAGAGTCACGCCCGCCCACGCCGACGACTGATGTAACTCTGTGCGGCAGCGATCCGGATCCCTTGCCCAACCCGCAGTCCGGCTGTAATCAGTCGCGTCGGCCAGTTGAAGCCGAAGCGGTCCTGAACCGCCCTTGAAAATCACCACGCTCGGAGAGCCGGCCCAATATTGCATGTGCCATTTCGCACAGTGAACGCGATCGGGGTCTCGCCAACGAGTTCGTTTTTCGGTTTGGAGTTAGCGTGGCGGAGTTGCAACTAACCAAAGCACCGGAGTCGCGCGAAGGAGGCAGTCTGTGGGCTGCCGCTCTGCGAGAGTCCCTTGCGCCGGTCTTCTTGATCATGCTTGGATGCATTGCGTTCGCCAACAGCCTCCAGGGCCAGTTCGTGTTTGACGATCGCATGTGGCTTGATCAACTCGATGCGATGCAGTCGATTTGGTCCGAGCGATTCTGGGTCCAGGGCGAAGAAGGACCTCAGCACGGTCGCCCCATTGTGGCCGCGTCCTTTGCCCTGAACTATTGGCTGGGCGAACGAGATCCTCTGGGCTACCACGTCGTGAATCTGGCGATACATCTACTGGCCTCTTTGGCGTTGCTTGGCGTGCTGAGACGAACCTTCGCCCACGCCGCGTTTCCTCAGTCCATCCGCACCGCCTCGCTGCCGCTGGGATTTGCCGCAGCCGCGATTTGGGCGGTGCATCCTCTTCAGACGGAATGCGTCAACTATCTGTCGCAGCGAACCGAATGCAGCGTCGGCCTGGCGATTCTGACGTCGCTGTACATGGCCATTCGCAGCCGCGAGGATTCGACATCGCGCTTGGGCTGGATGGTGCTCTCCGTGGCGGCGGCATGGTTCGCGGCGGGATGCAAAGAGATTGCTGCGTTGATCCCGCTTCTGGTAATGCTCTACGATTTTGCATTTCGCACAGAGGCCGTACGCCAGGTCGTTCGTCGACGCTGGGCGTTCTACTTGGCGCTCGGCAGTTGTTGGATTCCAGTGGCCGCATTGATCGCTCTTGCACCCCGCGTGAACACAGTCGGCCCGGGCGAGAAGGCGAGCAGCCTAACCTACTTGCTCAACCAGTGCCTGATCCTGCCGGAGTATCTGAAACTGGCCATTTGGCCGAACAACTTGGCCCTCGATTACGGAGAGCCGATCGAAGTCTCACTAGCCCAGGCCGCGCCGGGCGGCTTGTTCATTCTGATGTTGCTGGCCGCCACCGCGTATTGTTGGCGAAAACTGCCTCCGCTGGGGTTTGCCGGTTGGTGGGCTTTCGCGCTTCTGGCGCCAACATCGAGCATCATTCCGATTCAGACTGAAGTTGGCGCCGAACGCCGGATGTATCTCCCCTTGGCGGCTTTGGTCGCGTGTTTCGTGCTGATCACCTATCTGGCCATGCAGAGAATCGCGGTTTGGATCGCGAGCAAGAGACGGCATCGCGGCCTCCATGGCGCGCCGGTCCTCGCTTCCTTGGCTGCCCTCGCCCTCGTTGTCGCTCCGCTCCTCGCCGCGACGCGCAGCCGGAATCTGGACTACCGCGATGTCAATGAACTCTGGAAGTCGAGTAGCAGAGCAAGACCGAATAATCCACGAGCGCTCTACAACTTGGGGGTCCGGTACGCCAAACTCGGCCAAAGAGAAGCGGCCCTGGCTGCGTTCCGCGAAACTTTGGCGATTGAACCGAACTACGCGGTGGCCCACAACAATCTGGGCATCATGCTGCGAGACGCGGGTGACTTCGCCAAAGCCGAACAGCATTTCCTGGCCGCGGCCACGGTGCATAAGAACTGGACGCTCGCGCTGAACAACCTCGCGCGGCTCTACGCCGCCTGCCCGAATGCGGAGGTCCGCGATGGCGCCGAAGCCGTTCGCATCGCTGAGGCTGTGTGCCGATCACATCCGCACCGAGTGGAGTACGCGGAGACGCTGGCAGCGGCTTATGCCGAGATTGGCGCCTTCGATAAAGCTGTCTCGACGTTGATGGCTGCGAAGCCCTTGATCGCCAAAACGCATCCCCAGCTCTTGGGCGGCCTGGATCTGCAGTGTGAGCTCTATCGCTGGGAAACGCCGATGCGAATGAAGATCGGGACGAACGGGAATTGAGGTCCGGCTATCGAAGCAGCTCGAGCGATTGTTGGGCGTAGGACTTGTATTCGGCATCCGCTGGCTTGAGGTTGCGGAACTTCGACGCCGGTGCGGTCAACGCTTCGACTTCGGAACGCGCTTCGTCGGTCGCCAGAACGGCGCCAACGGACTCGATGCGAACGGAGCGGATTTGAGACCAGTGAATCGACCGGACTATCCTCGTTGCCGCTCCATGCGACTCGATTCTTAGCACAAGGTGATTCGAGCCCGCATGAACACAACCGCAAAACGACCGGCCATTTGTCGTTTGCACCGACACGCGTTCGCCGGACAAAGCCTCGCCACAGAACGCCAGTGAGAGCATGACAACGGTCAGAACGGTTATGCGTGCGATCATATGCGGCAAGCTCCAAAGGTCCTGGACAACAGACGTCCCTCAATTGCACTTACGGCGCCAAACTCAAGCGATGCAGAGCGTAGTGGCTGCATCTGATTGCGGGACACGGGTTTATGGCTCGCCTTGGCCATCGAGTCACGCTGGATACACAGAACCTGATGACTCGGGCAATCAACACATGGTTGCCAAAACGCAACACGGCAAAGCCAGCGTGGCTGCCAGTCCCCTGGCTCAAGGCTGTGAGCGCATTCAGTTTCTCCGGAATAGACAGCAGAGACGTACAGGGCGTCGATCAGGCGATTTGTGCACACTCTCTCCGGCCAGGCGAAGCGGAGCGAGTTATGTTTCACTACTGATCACTGTTTCAGTCCAAGCGATACCGAGCAAGAGACGGAGGAGACGCTGATGGCGATCAAGCGGAGCAATTCACCGAAACAAGCGACGCCGCGAACCGCAGCACAGTTCCGGTGTTGGAGGTGGCTGGCGGCCCTCGTCTGCATCAGCGTCGTCTCGCTGGGCTTTGCCGCTGAGGATCGAGTCCCCGGCCAGCGGCGAAGCCAGCCGAAGAATCGGCGACAGCTTTGGCGAGAGGGAAGCCGAGTCGAAATGGTGGGCACGTTTCAACGCGGGAATTCAGAGACCATTTCCTTCAAGCCGGAAGGGGGCGAACAGACGTATCGCGTCCTGGAAAACCTGGCTCTGCAACGCGCCGCCAAAACGCTGGCGCTCAACAGGCAGCGGTTGTGGAAAATCACGGCGGAAACGACTGAGTTCGAGAACGCCAACTACCTGCTGTTGAAACGCGTGGTGCTGACCGGGAGAACGCAACCAACGGCCCCGCGGAACCTGACCGAGGCCGGCGACTGACTGCTGCGAGCTCGACGGCTCAGGGCATTCTCATGCCCATGGACATCGGGGCCGATATGATCGAAAGATCCAGCACAACCATCCCCAAGTTGCGCGTCAGATTCCGTCTGTCCGCTATGAGCAGCGTCGATTCGAGTCGCGTAAAGGCTCCCTTGAGCGCATCCCGATAAACAAGATGCGAGCAAGTCCAACCTCCGCCCAGACTGTCGGCGTCTTCGAGGCAAGAGGTGGGCGAAAACCGGGAGGAGTGGGAAATGGGAATCAACCGCAATCAGTACTTCGCGCTTGGCGTCGTCGTCCTACTTGTCGGCATTCAGTTTCGTTACGTCGAGTCGTTCACGCTCAACACCGAGTCGACTGATTTCATACGCACTCGGATAGCCGCGCGGAACACGCCGGCCCTAGCGACGACAAACTCGTCCTTCAGCGACTATTTCTCGCAATCGGCCGTCAGTCAGTCCAACATCAATATCAAGCCGCCCAAATGGGTCGGTTGGGCGCTGTTGTCGATGGGTGGAGTGCTCATCCTACACAGCTTCGCCATGCAAAAGCCGGACTAGGCAGTGATCGGGCGTCTGAGGATGCGCACATCTTTCCTCAGCTTGCCCCGGATTCTCTCTGTCGCTCAGAGCAAATGGCCAGTAGGCATCCGCGTCATTCTCGCCGAGAGAAGAATGCATTGATGGAATCGTGGACGGAATTGACCGCCGCGTCCTTCAGCAGGTCCTCTTTCTCACTCTTCACTAAGGCCATCGACAAGCCCTGATGGTCATTCCAGTCGTCAAAGCCGAACTCGCGGATATCGACGTAGATGTCGTCATAGCCTGCCGAGACTCTGGGCACGAGGTGAAACCCTTCGTCGGCGCGTACGATATGGTTCTGCTGCACCACTAAGAGTGCCGCGATTCCGGCGATGAATCCGCCCACAAACCAGGTAATTCGGTGCATCCATGCGACTCCGCAGTTGACTCATACTGACTAAGCGACTCAAACTGTACCCCGTTCATGGGCACTGGGACAATAGGAATTGAGCTGATCGTCAGGAGACGGCGGCGAGCGAGAACCACAAGCGAATGAACCAAGCAGCGCTAATTGAACCCGCCGAAACGGACGAAACTCCGCAAGATTCCTCCGGCCCTGCCAAAGGTGGTTTGGCTTCGCCCTCGTTCATCGGACTGTTGGTAACTCAACTGCTCACCGCGATCAACGACAATCTGTTCCGTTGGTTGGCCATTGGCATCGGCAAGGACTACGTCGACGAGAGTCAGCAAAGCAATATCTTGATGGCTGGCACAGCGTGCTTTGTGTTGCCTTATATGTTACTGGCTGCGCCGGCGGGGTACTTGGCGGATCGATTCTCCAAGCGGCAAGTGATTGTGGCTTGCAAGATTGCGGAAGTCGTGATCATGGGCTTGGGCGTGTTGGCGATTGTCTTGCAGAGTTCGCTGCTGCTGTTCACCGTGGTGGCGTTGACGGGCGCCCAGAGCGCACTTTTCTCTCCAGCCAAGTTGGGCGCCTTGCCCGAGTTCCTGAAGACGGACCGGATCTCCGCAGCCAACGGCCTGTTCGGCCTGATGACAGTCGCTGCGACCGTAATCGGAATGGCGTTTGGCAGCATGCTCAAGGACGCCACCGGACTGCGGGGCGTGGAACATTGGTGGATCTCGGCCGTCGTGATCTTGGGTATCGCGATCGCCGGCATGCTGGTGAGTCTGTTCGTGCAAACACCGGGTCCGGCAAACCCGAAACTGCGATTCCCCTGGAACCCGTTCCGCAAGACGTATAGCGACTTGGCGCTTTTGTGGAGCCGCCGCGCGCTGTTCCGCGTGGCTCTGGGAATGGTCTTCTTCTGGTCAGTCGGCGCGCTCGCTCAGATCAATATCGACCAATTCGCCTTGGAGAGCGGTGCGCATCTAGAGAGCCACAAAACGCCGTTGTTGGTCGCCCTGGTGCTCGGCCTGGGCGTTGGCAGCGTGTTGGCTGGCGTCGCCTCGCGAGGCCGCATAGAGTTGGGGCTATTGCCGCTGGGCGCGTTTGGCGTCGCGCTGTTCGCCGCGTTGCTTTGTACGGTGCAAGGCAACATCATTCAGGCGGAGGCGTTGACAATCGGTTTTGTTTGGGCGAGTTTCTTGCTGTTCGCGCTGGGCGTCAGCGCCGGGCTATTCTCGGTTCCGCTGGAGGCGTTTATGCAACACCGCAGCCCTCGAAAGCAGCGGGGCGCCATATTGGCGGCAGCCAACTTCCTGGTGTTCGGCGGCGTGTTCCTCTCCGCCTTGCTGTACGCGGTTCTGCGGGCCCCCATCTTCTCCGATGGACCGGCTGTGTCCTCGCGAACTGTATTCCTACTGACGGGACTGTTTACGATTCCTGTGCTCCTCTATATCGTCTGCTTGATCCCGCAGGCGTCGATCCGTTTTCTGGTCTGGCTGGCCAGCCTGACGATCTACCGAATTCGCGTTTATGGTCGAGACAATTTGCCTGAGGAGGGCGGAGCGTTGCTCGCGCCCAACCATGTTTCCTGGCTGGACGGCGTTTTACTGTTGATGACAAGTTCCCGCCCTGTGCGAATGGTTGTCTGGGCCGGAAACTTCAAGAACCCCTGGCTACTCTGGCTGGCCAGACAATGGGGTGCGATCTTGATAACGCCCCGCCCCAAGGCTATCATCGCCGCGCTCAAGACAGCCACCGAAGCCCTCAATGACGGTGAGATCGTCTGCATTTTCCCTGAAGGAGGAATCACCAGAAGTGGCCAACTGCAGTCGTTCAAGCAGGGGATTATGCGCGTGATCAAAGGGACCGACGCTCCCGTGATTCCCGTCTATCTCGATGAATTGTGGGGGAGCATTTTCAGCTTCGAGGGAGGCAGGTTCTTCAACAAGTGGCCCAAACGCTGGCCCTACCCAGTTTCCATTCATTTTGGCAAACCCCTCGCCAAACCCCAAGACGTGCATGAGATTCGCCAAGCCGTCTCGGAACTCGGCGCCAACGCTGTCAAACAAAGGATCGAACGCACCATGTTGCTCAGCCGCTCTTTCATTCGTCGTTGCAAGGAACGTAAGCGCGAGATGAAAATCGCCGACTCGAGCACCGCGACACTGACCGGTGGACAACTATTGACCCGATCACTGGTGTTGCGCCGCGCGCTGCGCCGCGAACTGCTCGACCCAGACGAACAACATGTCGGCGTGCTGCTTCCGCCCTCCAACGGCGGCGTGGTTGTGAACGCATGTCTCGCCTTGGACCGTCGCATCGCTGTCAATCTGAATTACACGGTCAGCAGCGAGGTCATGAATGAGTGCATTCGACAAGCTGGCATCAAACATGTGCTGACTAGCGCCAAGTTCATGGAGAAAATGAACTTCGAGCTCGATGCGGAAGTCGTCCTGCTTGAAGACTTCAAGGATAAAGTCACCTCGATGGACAAAGCGTTTGGCTTTGTCGACGCCTATATGACGCCCGCCTCCCTGCTCGATCGCAAGCTTGGGCTGAATGAAGTCAGTTCGGATGATGTGCTGACAGTCATCTTCACTTCGGGATCAACCGGCACGCCAAAAGGCGTCATGCTGACCTACGGCAACATTGGCTCCAACTCGCAGACCATCGAAACGGTGGTCCAGTTGACCCGCGACGATGTACTGATCGGGATTCTGCCCTTCTTTCACTCGTTCGGATACACCGTCGCCATGTGGACCGTATTGTCCACCGAGATCACGGGCATCTACCATTTCAACCCATTGGATGCGAGACAAGTCAGCAAGTTGTGCGGTCGGCACAAAGGCACCATCCTGCTGGCCACGCCGACCTTCTTGAGATCCTACATGAGGCGGTGTGAGCCGAGCGATCTCGCGTCGCTCGAAGTCGTCGTGGCCGGCGCGGAAAAACTGCCCAAAGCGGTAAGCGACGCCTTTGAAGAGCGGATGGGAGTTCGCCCCGTCGAGGGCTATGGCACCACCGAGCTCTCGCCGCTCGTCTCCGTCAATATCCCTCCCTCGCGAGCGCGCGCTTCGGACGATGATGTGACGCTCAAAGAAGGGAGCGTCGGTCGTCCGGCGCCCGGGATTTCCGCCAAGATCATCGACACCGAGACCGGCGAGAATCGAGGCGTCGGCGAATCGGGAATGCTGCTAATCCAAGGCCCGAACGTGATGAAGGGCTATATGGGACGCGAAGATCTGACGGCCGAAGTCATCAAAGATGGCTGGTACGAGACTGGCGATATCGCCTACATCGACGAAGACGGATTTATTTTCATCACCGGACGAGAAAGCCGCTTCTCCAAGATCGGTGGAGAAATGGTTCCGCACATCAAAGTGGAAGAGACGATCAACGAGATTCTCAGTGGCCAAGAGGGCGATCCAGATGGCGATAGCGGCGCCGATCTCAAGGCGGCGGTCACCTCAGTGCCTGATGTTAAGAAAGGCGAGCGGCTGATCGTGTTGCATCTGCCGCTGAGCACGGCGATCGACGAGCTCCGTAAGAAGATGTCGGAAGCCGGTCTGCCCAATATCTTCATCCCTTCAGCCGACAGTTTTATCGAAGTCGAGGCACTGCCCATCTTGGGCTCAGGCAAGTTGGACCTCAAGGCGATCAAGAAAATCGCCGAGGAGCGAACGAACGACTGAGCCGGTGATCTCGTTTCAAACTGCAACGAGTCGCTCGATACGAGGCCACAAGAAAACCCGAAAGGCACAAGAGGAGAAGGTTGGCAGATTCTCTTGTGTCTTATCTAGGTCCAGATTTGGTTGCTGGATCAAAGGCCTGTTGCTGGATCGAAGGCCTAACGCGACGGATTGGAAGGACCGCTTCGCGCAACGGGACGCTGCGGCGGATTGCGCAGTTTCTTCGCGTCAGCATACGCCAGGTCTGTCACTCGAGTAAACTTGGCCAAGACGTCATCGTCGACTCGCTCCAACCTCGCGATCAAATTGCGAATCTTCTCCGGTCTCGTCTGCGCGGCGTAATTGACCTGCCCCAGAAACTGAGTCGACTCGGCGAAATTGTGATCCGCCGTTTTGCCCACGAGCGGGTGCAGTGTGCGGGCAAGCAAGTCGGCTCCCACGTTGTCCAGTTGCAGAAAGACCTCAAGTTGATTTGTGACGTATTGTCGCTGACTCGTCGTGGGCGAATAGCCTGTCCGCAGCACGAGAACACACGACCCTTTGAGGCGGCGCCCGAGCAACGGTCCCTTGTATGATCCGGTCGCATAGACGATATGAATGCGCGGCGTGCCGTAGACCAACTCCAACGTGCTAACCGTCCCGGCCCCGTCGTCCGCGTCAAACGTGAACGGCCCGGTCCGCTCGAGCTTGACGTTTGTGATTCCCATCAATGACCAGATGCTGACGATCAGCTCAGGGTTGCGTACTAGACAGAGGTACAACTGCGGGTGGCAGTCCACCACCTCCACCGGCATGCTGCGAAAGATGGACGGCGAATTCACAACCTGCCCCACCTTGCGCTGGCTCACCTCATTGAGCTTGGAGAAGGGGATGGACCGAATGGCCGTCTCGCGATCGCGGCGCAGCTCGGGCGGTGCAGCCGCGTCGCGGCCAAAGGCGGCAGGCGAAAGAGCGAATGAAGCCGCAACGCCGAACCAACTTCGTCGCGTGAACGGATTTCCAAAACCCGTCTCACGCAGCAACCTGTACGGTTTGCGCATTATTCCCCCTACCACGAAGCGGAACTGTTCATCGATCGCTGGGTTAGCGCCGCTAATCCGACACAAACCGTCGCTCAAACGGCCTTCGCGCTCGATTCCATTCAGGCGGGGGTACTGCGATGTTGCGCATGGACCGTCCACCCAGACCGGCAATTTGTGCTGGTCATAACAGTAATTCGGTTCAGCGACGCGGAAGTCTGAGCCAAATATCGGCTCGGCCAAAGAAAGCTCGCATCCCAGAGCACATTCGTGCCACTCCAGCCCATTCGAGCTGACAATCTGTCAGGCCTGCATCGGGGCAGTGCCGATCCAGGCGGTATTGGGCAGAAAGCTGATTCCTCTTGAGTTGAGTCGGAGATTTCGGCACAATCCCCGCCCCAGCCAAAGCTATTGGAGAGAATATCGCAATGCGTTCGTTGCTGCGACGGATCGACCGGAACACCCTGACTCTCTCCGCCGGAGTTCTTCTTGCCTTCGGCCTGCTAGCAATGCAGCGGGTGCCCCAGCTCGACCTGCGGCAAATCACGGCGCGGCGATTGCAACTTCGCCTGCAGCAGACGCCCGACGCACAGGTGCCTGAGTTACTGGCAAGAATTGCCGAACTAGATGACGCAGGACTGCCGCGAATCACAGCCGCGCTCGGCGACGACCGGCCGGCGATCGCCTTGGCCGCCAGCGACCTGCTCGACCGCCGACTCGATCGATGGACCATGTTATCGGTCGACGAATCGACGCCCCACCTGGATCAACTGGCCAAGTCTCTGGCTGCGCTCGCCCCATCACTTGGACCCAACGGTCGAGCACGAGCCGCCCGCATCGCCGAGCGAATCTTGCTTTGGCCCGTTGACCGCAACCTGATCAATGGGGCCGAACTCGTTGCCAATTGCCAGCAGGTGCTGGACAGCAACCGAAGCTCTATCGCGACAGGTCGGTTGGAACACGATCCGGCTCTCGGCTTGGCAGACGAGGGAAACGTCCAACGTCCGCGACCGATTGACACTGGTCCGATTCAGCTTCCACCAGCAGCGATGAACTCGCCGATCGAATTGGCGGAAGTCCCAGTGCTGGACGCCCCTCAGCCACGGTTCGTCCCTGGAGGCCTGAATTCGGATGCCGTCAAGACAGCCACTGGTGGCGCGGTGGGTGAAGCCGCCAAGCCATTCGACGCGGCGATCGGCGCGACGCGGGTGAATGTTAAGCCAGCGAATGAGGTGACTCGGCGAGACCTGGATGCGATCGCACACCTGCCGGATGCCGAAGTCATGCGGCTCTTGCATCACCAGTCGCAGAAGCTCGCTGTCGCTGCAATCGACGAGTTGAAACGGCGCGGATTTCAGGCCCGGCACCTTCGATTGGCTAGGCGTTTAACCGACTCCAGCCCTGAGGTTCGTCATGAATTGGTATCCGACCTGCTCCACGCGCCTGATGTTGATGCGAGACCCTGGCTTGCCCAGCTTACCCGCGATCCCGACGCCAAGGTGCGAGAGGCGGCCGAGCAGGCAATGCCGCAATCCGAACCGGAAACGTATCGCGACCGCCTGCGAAGAATCAAGGCCGAGCAAGACGCCAAAACAGCGAGACGTTTCTGAGTTTTAGGTCTGATCGAATCCAATTCGACTAAAGTTGGCCTAGACGCCAGTCGTCGAATTCTGGTACTTGCCCTGGCTAACGTATCGCCATTGCGCCGCCCGTATCGCCCAACGGGTGGAATACCTCGATGTTTGCTTGGACAATCCCCCTATGTTTGTTGGTCAGAACTCGACGAAGAACTCGACAAGAAAGACAGTCGGACCGATTGCGGTTCGCATTGCGACTCTGCTCGCCAGCTTGGGCTGGTCGCTAGCCGGAGTTTCCAACGCTCGAGCTCAAGATGCCACGCCATTTGTCGCTTACATCTCTGAGCGCGGTTGCCAGATGCACTGCGGGCCGGGAAAGCAGTACTACACGACGGGCGTTCTTCTTCCGGGTGTTGAGGTCAGGGTCTATCGCCGCGCGCCTGGTGGTTGGCTTGGCATTCGGCCCACCGACGACAGCTTCTGCTGGGTGCCGAATGACGACTTGCGAGTCGCTACGGATCAGAGAACGGCCAAGGTTGTGCGAGACGGAGTGGTGGCCTGGATCGCCGCTGCGGGCGGACATGCACCCAATCGCTGGCAAGTGCGTCTGCAGATCGGTGAGGCAGTGCGAATCCACGGCCCGCCGGAGAAATTGCCCCTCAACGGTCAAGCGGCTCGCTGGTGGCGCCGAATCGCAGCGCCGGCGGGCGAGTTTCGCTGGATACGCGAGTCGGCGTTAGCCGATCCGCTCGGCCGCGTGGTCGTCAAGTCCGAGCCGACTGAGAAGCGAGCTGC
>CAZWOU010000197.1:0-12688 GCA_964635375.1 uncultured Pirellulaceae bacterium
TGGTCCGATCTGCGGGGCTCGTACGACGGGATCTTCCGTGTGACCCGGCAGCTCGCTGCCGCCGAGCATCTAATTCATCCCGGCAAGCTTCGCAAGACGCGAGTAGCGCTCCTCTACTCCATTAGCTCAGATCTCTGGCAGCCGTATGACTATCGCCACATGTTGGAGCGGCGGGGCACGTACTTGTCTCTGATTCACGACCAGTACGGGGTCGACATGCTCACCGAGCAGGACATCGAGGCCGGGCGTCTGGGCGACTACAAGATTCTCTACGCCACAGACCCCTGCATCACAGCCAAGGCGACCGGCGTCATTCGCCAATGGGTAAAGAACGGCGGATCGCTTTACGGTTCGTGCAATGCGGGATCGAGAAACGAGTTCAACGAGCCGGTAACAGGGCTGTCGAGTGTCTTCGGCATCAAGGCGGGCGCGGAAGCCACGGCACAGCCGGGCCGATACCGTTTTCGCGGCCAGCTGAACAGAATTCCTCATCTGGATCGGATTAGCTTTGCCGACGATGCACAAATCGCGAAGGCCGGATTCGGCGTGATCGGCGTGAAGGTCGGTATCAAGGTCGACGGTGGCGATGTCATTGGGTCCTTCAATGACGACTCCCCCGCCGCGGTTGCACATCGTTTCGGCAAGGGCCGAGCCATCGCTGTCGCTGCAACGCCCGGCATCAGCTATATCAAGGATGCGAAATTCGTCGCCGAAAAGTTGGCCGAACGTTGGCCTGCCGAGCAGCGAGCTTTCATCAATCAGCTGGCGGTGCAAAGCGGGGTCGCACCAGCACTGCAGCTCTCCTCGCCCGTCGTCGAAGCAGGGGTCTACGACGCGCCCGGAGGGATCGCCGTTGTCCTAGCCAATTTCACGTACACGCCCATCGACGAACTCGAAGTCGTGCTGCCTGTTCGCGGACCCATTCGATCAGTAACCACCGCTTCGTCCAAAAAGCCGCTCGCCTTTGAGACCGAAGCAGCGCCCGGGCCGCTCGCCGCGGACGGCTACCCCAACCGAATTCGGTTCAAGTTGAATTTGGGGCTAGACGAAATCGTCTTGGTTCAGTGACGCCTGATGGAGCTATGCCTCCGTCAAATGGATCGGAACCTTTGGCGATGTCTTCGACGAGTCGAATGCAGTAGAATACCGACCTTGGCCGGCAACGCGTGCATCAGCGAGCTTCGTGAACGCCGCAGCACGTATGACGAGATCTTACTTGAATGGGAAGATCAACGGTCATGGCCAAGAGAGGAGCATTGTGATGAACAAATTGCTTGCCATCTCGGTTTCCGCCTGGTGCATTCTCTTAGCCGTCGCTTCCTCGTCCACAGGCGAAGAGGTTGACTACTCGAAGCAGATCAAGCCAATCTTGTCAGCGAAGTGTTATTCGTGTCACGGCGCATTGAAACAGGAAGGGGAACTGCGGCTGGAAACGCGAGCGCTGATGATCAAGGGCGGCGATAGCGGCGAGGCAATTTTCGCTGGTAAAGTCGACGGCAGTCTCCTGATGCAGCGCGTCACGGCTGACAACGATGAGCGGATGCCGCCTGCGGCTGATGGCACTCCGCTGCAGGCCAAAGAGATTGCACTCATCGGATCGTGGATCCGCCAAGGAGCTCAGGCGCCACACGAAGAGATACCGGGTGACCCTCGCGAACATTGGGCCTTCAAAAAGCCGCTTCGTCCCGAGGTGCCGCAGGTGAAGAATGTGGAGTGGTCGCGGAATCCCATCGATGGATTCCTGGCGGCGAAGCACGAGAAGCTGGGACTGACTCCCGTCCCCGTTGCAAGTAAACGAATCCTCTTGCGCCGCGTCCATCTTGATTTGATCGGGCTGCCGCCGACGCGTCAGCAGTTGCAAGCGTTCCTTGAAGACGACACCAAAGGCGCCTACGAGAAGGTCGTCCGCAACCTGCTTCAGAGCCCCCAATACGGCGAACGCTGGGGACGACACTGGATGGACGTTTGGCGCTATTCGGACTGGTACGGCCTTGGCGGCGTAGTGCGCTCAAGCCATCGCCACATTTGGCGTTGGCGCGACTGGATCGTCCAGTCTCTAAACGAAGACAAAGCTTACGGACGTATGCTCGTCGAGATGCTGGCCGGCGACGAGATCGCTCCGCTCGACCCTGAAACCGTTCGAGCTACGGGGTTCCTGGCTCGTAACTGGTGGGTGTTTAACCGCGACAGGCAGCTTGACGACACCATCGAACACACCTTGAAGGCGTTCCTCGGACTGACCATGAACTGCACTAAGTGCCACGACCACAAGTATGATCCCATCCCGCAGGTGGACTACTACCGGATGAGGGCGTTCTTCGAGCCCTATCAGCCGCGGCTAGATCCGGTGAGCGGGGAAATCAACCTCGACAAGAACGGTTTGGCTCGCGTCTTCGACCTTTATCCCGATAGGCCGACGTACCGGTTTATTCGGGGGAACGACAAGGACGTCGACAAAGATCGAGTCATCCAGCCCGGCGTCCCGGACGTACTCGATTTCGAAGAACTGAACATTACGGCCGTCGCACTGCCGCCTGAGGCATTCCATCCCGAGCTGCAACCTTTCGTGCTGGAAGATCATTTGAGCGACGCTCAAAGCAAGATCAAAGCCGCGCAGGCTGAGGTTCAAAAGTCCGAACAGCAACTCGCAGCCGCCAAGCAAGCGTCAGCAGTCGGTGGGGCGAGCGAGGACAAGGACGCTTCATCGACCGACAAGCTGCCCACCGTCGCTCATGCAACGGCCACTCTGCTTGTTGCGGAAAAGAGCCTGAGCTCAGCGGAACTTCGACCTTTGGCGTTGAGCGCGGCCCACGTCGCGGACGTGGCGAAGATGGCTTCATCGTCGCCAGAAAACCTGCCAAAGCTGGTTAGCGAAGCTGCGCTCGCGGCGCGGAAGTACGAGGCGGCGAAGGCCAGTGCATCTGTCGCTCTCGCCCAGCAGGAACTCGTCAAGGCGGACAGTAAGACCAAGGCGAACGCGGAAAAGAAACTCACGACGGCGCAAGCGAGTTTGACGAAGGCGAACAAGGCGATCGAACAACCCGGGCAGGGCTATACGTCCCTGCGAGTTTCGGTCAGGGCAGCAAACGGCTACGGCGAAGAAGTGGCTGGGAAAGCTACGCGCCAAGGGCCGTTTTCCAAGGTCAGCACAGGCCGCCGCACGGCCCTCGCTGGCTGGATCGCCAGCCCCAACAATCCACTGACAGCTCGCGTTGCCGTCAACCATATTTGGCTAAGGCACTTCGGCCAGCCGCTAGTGGAATCGGTTTCGGACTTTGGGCTGCGAACGGATCGACCAACCCAACACGCTCTCCTGGATTGGCTCGCAGTGGAGTTTATGGAAAACCAGTGGAGCATGAAGCACCTCCACCACCTGATCGTCACCTCGCGAGCCTATCAATCAACCTCTGGACTCGTAGTCGCGGATGAATCGACGAAAAAGGCGGATCCGCTAAATCGACACTACTGGCGCCGTCAGCCGCAGCGGATGGAGTCGCAGGTCGTCCGTGACAGTCTCCTGCACCTCGCGGGCGTTCTGGACACGACCATCGGCGGCCCTTCGATTGCTCCCAACAAGGAAGACGCCATCTTCCGTCGCAGTCTGTACTTCACCCATTCACGGGACGACCGGGCCAAGTTTGTCTCCATGTTTGACGATGCGGATGTCGTGCGTTGTTACCGCCGCGGTGAGAGCATCATCCCACAACAGGCGCTAGCTCTGGCCAACAGCAAGTTGGCGCTAACCATGTCGCGCCGAATCACCGCCGGCCTGCGAACGGCACTCGGCGACGCCACGGACGACCAGTTCATCACGACAGCATTCGAGACCGTCTTGCAGGTCCAGCCTACCGAAGAGGAGTCGGCGGCTTGCCTCGCGATGCTCAAGGAGACGGCAGCGGCGCTTGCGAAGAGCAAACCGGCCAAGGGGGCCGGGCCAGCCGATCGGGCAAGGGAGAATCTGGTGCATGCTCTGCTGAACCACAATGACTTTGTCACGATTCGATGAAAGGACGAGCCATGAATGCTGGCCGCTCCGGCCGACGACGATTTCACGGCGTAGATCGCCGAGCGTTTCTCGCCGATGCCGGAACGGGGCTCGCCGGCGTCGCACTCGCCGCGTTGATCGATCGGGACGCGCGGGCCGGGGAAACTTCCGCCTGGCGTCCGCCCGACGGCACGCCGCATTTTCCAGCGAAAGCGAAGAACGTTATCTGGCTCTTCATGCGCGGCGGCTTTAGCCATGTGGAGACCTTTGATCCGAAACCGATGCTCAACAAGTTCTCCGGCAAGTCGATTTCCGACACGCCTTGGAAATACGTACAGGACCCCGATCGACTGAAGAAGTTGCGAGTCGTTGCGACGAACCAGAATACGCAGCGAAACAAGTTGTATCCGCTTCAGGTCGGCTTCAAGCAGTATGGGAAAAGCGGAATCGAAGTCAGTGACTTCTTCCCCCACATCGGCAGCTGTATCGATGACATTGCGGTCGTCCGTTCTATGTGGACTACCGACGACAACCACGGCGCCCAGTATCAATTCGAGAACGGGCGGCACAACATCGAAGGCCTGTTTCCGAACATTGGCGCGTGGGTCACGTATGGCTTGGGCTCGCTCAACGACAACGTGCCGGCGTACATCAAGATGGGCGTCAAGTATCCGCAGGTTCTCAATGACGGGGACTATTTGGGGCGGGCGTACGATGCGGTGAGATTGAAGGTCGATCCCAAGAACCCGCTCCCATTTGCTAAGCCGGAACTCGAGCTTTCGGATGAGGAGCAGAAACTTCAGTTCCGGCTGATCGACAAATTGAACCGGCTTAAGGCAATCAGGCATCCAGAAGACGAAGCGCTGCGCGCGCGGATCAAGTCCTATGAACTGGCGTTCCGCATGCAGACCGCTGTTCCTGAAGTGATCAACTTTGACAATGAGACCGCCCTGACTCGCAATCTCTATGGGCTGAACGATGCAAAGACGAAGCCCTTTGGAATGCAATTACTCGCGGCCCGACGGTTTGTGGAGAGGGGCGTTCGCTTCGTCAAGATCATGCACGGCCCCGGAGCGTCGGGAGCGTGGGACGCGCACAGCAACCTGAAGACCAACCATACCAACCTCTCAGCTCAAGTGGATAAACCAGTCGCCGGGCTGCTTCGTGATCTGAAGCTGCGTGGGTTGCTTGATGAGACAATTGTCGTCTTTGCGACAGAATTTGGCCGCACTCCCGGAACACAGGGGGGCAATGGCCGCGATCATCACCCGTTCGGTTTCTCCGTCTGGATGGCTGGCGGCGGCATCAAGGGCGGCGTAATTCACGGCGCGACCGACGAAATCGGTTTTCATGCCGAAGAGGACCCGCATTACGTCACCGACATTCACGCCACGCTCATGCGACAATTGGGGCTCGATCCCCGCCGACTAGACGTTCCCGGCCACCAGCGGATAGACATCGACTATGGGCGCCCCATCGACGAGATCATCGCCTAGGCAGCGGCGTCGGAACGGCTGCCGATGTTGATCGTTGCAGGCGAAATCGAAAACGAACTCAGCCTGGAATAGAGAAACATGACCACCCGCAAATCATCGATCAAAGAGGCGGCCAGAATGAACTTGCTACGCACTCTCCGCATCATCGCTCTGCTTTTCGTTTGTGGTTACTCTTCGTCGGCCATCGCATCGACCAATCGGCCGCCGAACATTGTCATCATGCTCGCCGACGATCTCGCTTGGGCCGACGTCGGTTGCTATGGCAGCAAGTTTCATGAAACGCCCAGCCTCGACCGGCTTGCCTCCGAGGGGATGCGGTTCACCGACGGTTACGCGGCCCACATGAGTTGCTCGCCGTCGCGGGCCGCCCTGCTCACAGGCCGGTATCCGGCTCGACTGAAGATCACGGCTTTTATCCCGGGGCCGCGGCTGAGCGGAAAATTTCTGCCGGGGAAGATGAAGATGGAACTGCCGTTTGAGGAAGTCACGTTGGCCGAGGTTCTCAAGCAGTCCGGTTACGCGACCCTGTTTGTCGGCAAATGGCACCTGGGCGACACGCCATACGTTCCCGAAAAACAGGGGTTCGACATCAACATCGGCGGCAATCGCTCGGGTGCGCCAGGCAGTTACTTTTGGCCGTACGGGCGAGGTAAGAAGAAGCAAAGCTACCATGGCATTGAAGTGCCCGGACTGTACGAGGGCGGCAAAGAGGGCGAGCAACTTTGCGATCGACTCACTATCGAAGCCCTCAAGTTGGTCGAGGCGAACAAGGACAAACCGTTCTTCTTATACCTTTCGTTCTACGACGTCCACACTCCGATTCAAGCGAAGAAACCACTGATCGAAAAGTACCGGGCAAAAGCCCGCCGAATGGGATTGCCTCAACAGGCGACCTTCAAGTCGGATGGCGCGCTGGCGCGGGGAACGCGACCGGGACTTCGGCAAAACAGGTCGCGGCAAGTGCAAAACGAACCCGCTTATGCCGCGATGGTCGAGACAATGGACGCCAACGTGGGGCGAGTGCTCGATGGTCTGAAGCGGATGGGCCTCGACAAGAACACGATCGTAATCTTCACATCGGACAACGGCGGCTATCCGCCGATCACAAGCAACCTGCCGTTTCGCGGCGGTAAGGGATGGGCATATGAAGGGGGCACTCGCGAGCCGTGGTTGGTCAAATGGCCAGGCGTGACGCAGCCGGGAAGTGAGTGCCGCGTACCAGTGATCTTCACCGATGTATTCCCCACGGTGCTCGATATGGTCGGGCTGCCATCTCGCCCCGATTTGCACCTCGACGGAGTCAGCTTCACACCACTCTTGCGAGGCGAGGACAAGCCGCTTCACGACGCCATATTCTGGCACTATCCTCATTACGCCGCCTATGGTTGCGGACCGTTCAGCGCGATTCGCAGCGGCGATTGGAAGTTGATCGAGTGGATCGAAGACGGCTCGGTGGACCTCTTTAACCTCGCAGAAGACCTTGGCGAGCAAAACAACCTCGCCGATGCCATGCCGGAGCGAGTTAACGCCATGGTCGCACGACTACACCAATGGCGGAAGAACGTCGACGCCAATATGCCGCGACCACGATAGAGTTCGAACGGGTGGCGTAAGCAAGCTGAATTAGACCAGCTCCGCGATGGGCCGTACGCCAGGCGCAACGAGGAATTGGGGTTGGCCTCGAAAGTCAAATAACCGCGGCGAATCCAGGTTGATTTCCAGATTGTGGTACAAGGTCGCAAAGACCTCTTGGAACGTCACTGGTCGATCAGCGGCTTCACCGCCGATACGATCGGTGGTCCCGATCGTTTGTCCCGTGTGCATTCCGCCGCAGGCAAGCAGCGCGCTGGAAACCCGCGGCCAATGATCCCGCCCCGCCTTGTCGTTGATCTTCGGCGTACGACCAAATTCGCCCCACGCAATGACGGTACAATCTTTGTCCATCCCTCGATCATGAAGATCTTCAACCAACGCCGTTAATGCTCTCTCAAACACGGGGAACTCTTGTTCGGCGTTCTTGAAATTACTGCCATGCCAGTCCCAGAAGCTGTAGTTGATCGTAACCACGCGTGCGCCTGCCTCGACCAACCGTCGTGCAACGAGAAAGTTTTGCGGGCAGCGAGGCGCGCCATCACCTTTTGGTCTGTTTTCATCATCGCTGCCATATCGCTCGCGTGTCGCGGCGTCCTCCTTGGAAAGGTCCAAGGCGTTAAATAACTCCGGCGACGTCAGAATTCCCATCGCCTTTTGGGTAAATGCGTCCATACCTTCCATGTTGCCGCTCGCGTCAACGTCGCGGCGGAATCTATCGAACGAGGCGAGCAGATTCTTGCGGTTGGCCAGTCGTTCGGCCGAGATGCCTTGCAGCACCAAGTCGCCGCGACCGGGGCCCTTTGGGCGAAACGATGAATGGCCCAGCCCGAGGAAGCCCGCGGTTGGCTCGTTGTAGGGTGTATGTTTTGTCGTGTAGCACATACTTACAAAGGGCGGCGTCCCGTCATTTGCCGGACCTGCGAGGCGGCTTACCACCGATCCGAAATGCGGCCATCCACCGGCCGGGGCGTTCCGTTCGTCATGCCCAGTCATGCATTGATGGGAGTAATGGGACCCGCGCGATCCAACTAACGAACGGATCGGAGCCAGTTTGTCCATCATCTTTGCCATCTGCGGCAACTTCTCGCTGATCTGAATTCCTGGAACGTTGGTTGATATGGGGGCGAATGGTCCGCGAATCCCATCAGGAGCATCGACCTTGATGTCATACATATCCTGGTGAGGCGGGCCGCCGCACATGTAGATCATGATGACCGACTTGTGCGATTGTTTCGTTCCAGCTTCAGCCTCAAGTCGCAGGAGTTGGGGCAACGTCAAACCACCCAGCGCCATGCTGCCAATCTTCAAGACATCGCGCCGACTTACTCCGCTCGCGAGCTTCTGTTGGCGGGCAGTTTTTCCAAGAATCGATAACATCGCTGGACTCCATTTTCGTCACTTCCGATTCCCATCTTATCAGATCTGCCTGATGTACCCAGTCTGATTGACGAGTAGCTTGACGGGGGCGGCGTTGTTGACTAGCTTCGCCTGTCGCCCTGCAGAAGGCGACCTGTCAGATCTTCTTTACTGGTGCCCGCCATGCCCCGCCAACTCGCGTTCGCTGTCTCGTTGCTCGCCCTTCTCGCTGGGTCATCAACTGCGGAGGAGGGGCTGGTCCCTCAGGTCGAGGCGAACCTCGCCCTGAGAATTGAACAGGTCTTAGCGAAAGAGAATGGCGAGACGATGAAGGCGTTGGCGCTGGCCAAGAGGGTGCCCGCCATGTTCAGGACGCCGGTTCGAACCGCTGCCATCGACTCGCCTTGGAGTGGTTTAAAGCAATTGGAAAAGCACGGACTCTCCTTGGCGGACGAGCGGACACGCGGCGTCGCTCGACTACCTTCTCTCATTAAGCAACTCAGCCATACAATTGGCAAGCCGATCGAATGGTCGGCCGATGGAGCGGGCGATGAACATGTTGCTCAGCTGGCTACGTTGGAGGCATACGCCGAGCGCGTCGTCGCCGTTTTCGACAAATCGCGGGCGACTCAGAGAAAGGCGTTTGCCAAGATTCCCGATAAACAGCGGCCGTTCATGATGGCGTGGCCCAAGACGACCGTCCATACGTTTGGACCCCAATTGCCGTTCAACGCCAAGACGCACCCAATTCTGCAGAACGACCGGGCGTTCTGCGCTTTCGCCTACCAGTATTCTGATTGGGAGAAGTTGCTTAGTTCCACACGGATGTTGCTGACGCTCGGCCAACTCGAACACCGGCAAGAACTGCTGCGGCTTATGGAGAAGACAAAGCCTGTCTCGACAATGATCGAAGGCGCGGAAGGCGACATTCTATTTGCAAAAGAGACGCCTCATGGGCTGATCATCTTGGGCGGAAGAGGGAAGAACACCTATGACCTGCACCAACCGGTCGCCCTGTTGGCTGACTTGGGCGGCGACGATACGTATCGTGGAATGATCGCAGCGAGCACTGACGATAAGCACACGAACAGCGTGGTCGTCGATTTCAGCGGGGATGACACTTATGAGGGCGCCGAGCTGGGCTTGGCAACTGGGCGACTCGGGGTCGGACTTTTGGTCGATGTCGAGGGAGACGACAAGTACAAGTTGAAGCAAGGAAGTGGCGGCGTAGGGTTCGGGGGTGTCGGCGTGTTATGCGATCTCGATGGAGATGACCAATACAGCGGATCCAAGTTCACGCAAGGAGTCGGTCTCGCGGGGATCGGTTTGCTCTATGACTCTGCTGGAAACGACACCCATACGAGTTTCGGTTATGCGGTTGGATTTGCCGGCCCGGCGGGAGTGGGAGCGGTTTTGGATATCAAAGGAGCAGACAGTTACCAATGCGGTCGCAAGTATCCGAGCGGATATAACTCGAGTGGCGTCAAGCCCGAAGACCCCAAGTTCCAATACACGGCTTTCGGATTGGGAATGGGTCTTGGGCGTCGCATCTTGTCGAAGGATGCGCAGCATCACGCCTATGCTCTGGCCGGTGGCGTGGGGATGCTTGTCGACCTTGAAGGAGACGACCGCTACGCCAGTTCGAATTTCTCACAAGGCTGTGGGTACTTTTTTGGAGTCGGCCTGAAGCTTGATTTGGCTGGCGAGGATGTTCACATGGCGGCGCGGTATGGGCACGCGGCAGGCGCCCACTTTGGCTTGGGGCTCTTTGCCGACTACGAAGGCGCCGATCAATACGGATCGACAGGTCCGACGTATAACGGCGGCTGCGCATGGGACCACAGCGCGTTTATGTTCATCGGTGGCGGGCGAGGAAAAGACCGTTACGATTGGAGCAAGACCTCGGGCATGGGCCGTGCCGATATAGGCTCGTGGGCCGTCTTTGCCGAACTGGGCGGCGATGACCAGTACATCAGCTCCGGTCCAGCGCGGACATCGAAGACCGGCGTTGGCGTGTTCCTCGACGCCAACGGCAACGACGACTACAGCCAACTGGGCGGCTGGGGCGACGAAAAACCGGTCAACAATAAGTCACTTCGAACCGTCCCCGGCGGGTTCTTCACGGATCAGTAACTCGGTTCCGTTTTGCCCCTGCGATTCGCGGATCCATTCGAATCAGATGGTCCTGATCTTGATGTTCTTCCAGCGGCACTTGGCGCCCTCGGGCCAGCCCTTGCCGCCGTGAACTTGCACGGCGACGCTTCCGGAATCGCCCAGGATCCCCGCAATCTTTTGCTTGTCATATCTGTCGGTCGTGGCGTTCGCACCATCGAACTCGCACGTCTTCAGGCCGTTGATCCAGGTAGTAATCGTTGGGTGCTTGCCTTCGATTCGCACTTTGGCCGTGTTCCAATCATTGACTTTCCAAGCCTTGAGCCACGCTTCGGGCGTGCATGAAGAAACCAAGCCAACGTCTTTCGCGCTCTTGTGATTCGCGGTGGTGAGGCCGACCAGCATCTTCTGCTCGTCGTATTTTCCGTTGATGTCGAACGTACGCGTGTTGAAGGCCGTGGTGCCTTCCCCGTAGAGGTGTCCGACGTTTCCGTTGTCGTGGTAGTCGACCATCATTTGAAAACACTGGCCACGATCGGTGCTGCGGAGGAACAAACCGCTGCAAACGCCCCAGTCGGGCTTCATGTCGATCGTCAGTTCAAAATCAGCGAACTTCTGATCGCTCAAGAGAATTCCGCCGTTTCCAGAGCCGGGCGGATCCTGCTCGCCCACAATGGCTCCACCTTGGACTGTCCAGGACCCACCCGTGCCGTGACCGATGCGTTGGGGATTCTTATGCCAGCCATTGAGCGTCTTGCCGTCGAAGATCGGTTTCCCGTCGTTGTCTTTCGTCGCCCCGAGAGCAAGCGGAACGAAACCGCCGCTCGCGAGCGCAATCGAGGTCGCCGCGGTACTGGCCTTGAGCAGCTTTCTTCGTGAGAAACAATCAGGGTTCATTGGTGGCCTCCTTCGTTGGTGTTTGATTTCTGTCTATTGAGTCGCGAATGGCGAACTTTCAAAGCCACTCAAAACCTTTTCGCGGCTTGCGGCCTAGCATGGCGGACGCTTGATCATCACTCGCAATGGTCTCTGTTTGCGGGTCCCACTGGATCGCCCGGCCGAGACGAATGGAAATGTTCGCCAGGTGCAACGCTGTCGTAGTGCGATGCTGGGACTGGACGTCGGAGATCGGCTGATCGCGCGAGCGGATGCACTCGACGAAGTTGCGCATGTGGCTTCCGGGCGTCTTGCCGCGATATAACTTCGACACCGCGTCTTCTGGAAGCGGGTTATCAACCAGTTGCTCGACTGGTTTTCCCGCCAGTGTGTTGCGACTGACGAAGATTCGGCCTTTCTCGCCTTCGAACAACACGCCGCTACGCGTTCCTTTCTTAACCAGCAACTTGAGTGGCAAGCCGCCAGGGTAAACCAGGTCGACTTCGAATTCGCTTGGCGTGTTGTAACCGTTCTCGATCGTTGGCAACTGGGCGCGGCCGTCGATTTGTAGGGGACCGGTGTGCCCTACGCGCATCCCCCAATGCGCGATGTCCAGGTGATGGGCGCCCCAGTCGGTCATCATGCCGCCGCTGTATTCAAACCACCAGCGGAACGTCTTGTGGCACCGTTCGGGGAGATAGTCAACCTCCGGCGTTTGGCCTTGCCACATGTCCCAATCTAGGGTCGATGGAATCGGCTGCGTCGAAAACGGACCGCCAATCGGCGCCTCGCGATTGGAAACCAACACTCGTGTGAGCTTGCCTATCCGCCCAGCATGGACGATGGCGACCGCCTTCAGAAACAGGCCGCCGAACTCGCTCCGTTGCTGCGAGCCGACTTGAAAGACGCGACCAGTCTCCTTGACGACGCGCACGAGTTCTTGACCCTCTTGAACGGTGAGCGTCAACGGCTTCTCGCAATAGACGTCTTTGCCGGCGCGACAAGCGGCGATAGCGATCGGCACATGCCAATGATCGGGTGTTCCGATTGTCACAGCGGCGACATCTTTTCTTTCCAGCAGCTTGCGATAGTCGCCGTAGATATCGGCCTTACCGCCGGCGCGTTCTCGAGCGCGCTGGGCATGATTCCGATCCACGTCGCAGACCGCGACGAGATCGCCAAAGGGCTTGGTCTGCTCGGCCAGCTGCGAGCCCCGCCCTCCAACGCCGATCGCGGCAAACTGTAACCGATCGTTCTTCGCCATCGCGGC